>JAFWFL010000090.1 GCA_017515595.1 Coriobacteriales bacterium | reverse complement strand
TTCTCATGGCACGCAAAAGCGTGCCATGAGAACCGTCCCGGTGGCACGCTCTTGGGCTGCAGTTCTAGAACCAATAGGACCTTTGATCCTGCGTGGGTTGCTCGGCATTGTTAGTTTAAAAGATCAGTTCTGTTGACAAATACTGTGTTAATTGGTATTGGCATGAAAAGTCATAGTATAGGCAAAATCGAACACTTACTTTTATTACTTTCTCTCTCTACGGGCTTCAACACTGTGGTATATTACGTTTATTGCAAGAGATCGGGTAATGGGTATGGCGTGAGCATCGATGCGCGAACGGACCCGTGCTTCTTTTGGCACAAAATCCTGCAGCTATAAGGGGCCATAGGCTTACATTTCTGCAGTGAGTGCATAGCAAACACATTGTTAACACTATAGTCGTAGGAGGAAACCATGTGGGTTTTTGGGTTTCGAATGTGTGTGATGCTTTCACTCAAAGAAAAGACAGCCTGTTTATGTGGGAGTGTATACGAGCCCTCGAGATAAAACTTACAACGTAATTGTAAAAAAACAACATCAAATCATTATTAGGAAGTGACATTATGAATGCTCCGACTATAGACAGACTACTGCGCTGTTTTGACCGCGAATATTTAAACCCTTCTGCTCCAACAGCCAATATAAAGAAGGTTATGAAACCACTTTTTGCTGCTCTCGCACCACTCGCTCCTTTGGAGGAAAACAATGAAGCAAAAGCTATTTGGCTCAAGGTTCCAAAAGGAAATATCAGTGACTACTACAGCTTCGACGATTTAAAAGAGTATGGTGAAGTCGAAACTTATGATGAATACCTAAACCTTTGGGAACAGGATTACCCCGATGAGTACAAGTGGTATGAATTGGTTGTCGTAGATAGTTACAATAAAGATGGCTCACTTCGGTATCGTGGCATCGTACTCAATAACACATTTATTGTCAGCGCTATCATGGACGAAGAAGACGCTGAATACAATTACAGGGAAGATATAGTGGTTGAGCTTTGCGATCTTCTGGTAGACGCCGTAAAAGAAGCCATTGGTAAACTTTACTCGGGAGTTTACAACAGAGAAGTAAATACAGGTCTCCCATATGAGTTCAAAACCGGCGTTATCCGTAGATCAGTTCTGTGGGAAAAAGATCCCAAACAAAAAGAGTACGATTTAGAAGATATAGACCCTCATACGTTATCTACTTTTAAAAATCTACTCACTGCCGGTCTTAACAATGAAATCGCAATTGGTAGGCTTGTCTCAATGACAGCCAATGATTTCTTTAAAGCATGCACAATTGGCTATAATGCCTGCGGTTACGACGGCACGGAGTTATCTCCGGTCGATCAATATTTTGCCCATGCCGATGGTCGTGATGAAGGACTGTCGGGAAAAGGCTATGGGTTAAATGCCGGTCAGGGTATTAACTTTGACGATCCTGCTGCGTGGGATGAATGGTACTTCCATCGCAAACAGAGTGGCGGACATCCTTGGGAAGTTTGCCGAGGAGGCAATAGTACTCATGTCAGCCTTTATGTTTGTCATGATAAAAACACTCTTAACTGGAAAGTACAGCTTGGAGAAATCACAAAAGAAGAAGCTGCTGCTCATCCTTATGGATACTACTTCGAGGTTGCCGGCAAGCATAGAGCCAAAGAAGCAGTGTCCTTTTATGTGGCAATCAGCGAAGCGGGGCTTCCTGTCCTTCTGAGAGATTCAGATGAGATCCTCGCCCGATTTGAAGCAAGCGACTATGTCGGGATCGTTCCCCACTCCGTAATTCCAAAATATTGCGAAAGTATGTTTCCAAATATCTACGGAAATGTAATTGATTTTATGCATGTCTATGACGATGAAATTAAACTTTATGGAGATCAAATCGAATGGTTAAAGTTAGAAGAAGCAAGGCTGCAATCCTAACTAGACAGCCGGTAACATCAGGACGGTTTCTGTGCCACCGTGCCACTGTGCCACTGCACTGTGCCACTGGGACGGTTCTCATGGCACATTTTTCGGGTGTGCCACCGGGTGTGCCACCGGGACCAGGTGTGCCACCGGGACGGTTCTCATGGCACATTTTTGGGTACATTCTCGCTATCAAACTAAGGCAGGTAATAACATGCCACGGGCTTCTCGGCAACTAAGTGAATCCGGATACTACCACGTAGTATTGCGAGGGATTGGGCGACAGATTCTTTTTGAAGATAATAATGAAAGGCAGGTATTCTTATCAACTGTAAAACGATATCGTGACAACCTTGGATTTAAGGTTATCGCATGGTGCCTCATGAGTAACCACGTGCACTTGCTTTTATATGATCCAAACCAAATTCTGAGCGAAGCAGTAAAGCGCATCGCACTTTCATTTGCAAAGCAACATAATAAACGGCATGATCATGTTGGACATGTCTTTGAAGACAGGTTTACAAGCAAACCCATAGAAACTAATGAACAGCTTATTGCTGCTGTAAACTATATACACAATAACCCTCAAAAGGCCGGATTAGCTTCTGCACAGTCATATAAGTGGAGTAGCTATAAAGAATACTTAGGAAGTAAGGGACTATCGGACACATCAATTGTCATAGGATATTTAGGCGGATGGTCAAATAATAATGAGAGCGAACTTGAGTATCAAATTCAATGTTCGCGAACATACATAACTGATGCCGAGGCCAAAAAACTCATAACCCAAACCTTGAGCCCTCAGGAGCAAGAAAGCCTTGAGGGGCAAGATAAAGAGGCACGTGATAGAGCACTAGTTAGAATAAAAGAACTCGGCATTGCGGTCAGACAAATAGAACGTTTAACAGGTATAGGCAGAAATATTATTTCGCGTGCACATAAATAAACATGCCACGAGAACCGTCCCAGTGGCACGTATCCACTCCCCATGCAGATGCCAATACTTCCTGTGCAGTATTGTATCACTGTTGGAGAAACAAAAACATGGGTTCTGAATCAATAGTTTGATAATTAAGCAACATAAAACTATGGACGGACGTTTGCCATCATTCACAATGACAAACGCCCGTTCTCATGCCACTACTTTGTGGTAGTCTTATTTATGCCTGACCAATAACATTGCCGGTAACAAAGCCGCTCGCAACGCACCAGCCCTGCATTTCGCCGGGGGTAACTGAGGAGTTATAGTAGTATCCAAAGCATCCGCCCGCGTCTGAACCAATAGCAAACAGTCCGTCGACGACTGATCCTGTTGCATGGTTAATAACGCGGCACTCGGTGTCGACCTTCAAACCGCCGAGGGTATTGTAGAAGGCAAGCTTGTTCCTGAAGGCATAGAAAGGAGGCTGGTTTACAGGGAAGAGAAATTCGGCTGACTTGCCAAATGCTGCGTCTGAACCGGCTTCGCAGAAGCCATTATATTTCTCAATAGATTCCACGAACGCTTTGGGATCGATGCCTGCGGCTGCAGCAAGTTCCTCAAGAGTGTCGGCGCAGTAGCACTCATAAGAGCCGTCAGCGATTACTGCCTGAGCGAGCGCGGTGGCCTCGGGGATGGGTTTACCTGCCTCGATGTCTGTAAAGAGCTGACCTTGCCATGGTCCTTCCTGCTCAATCTTTGAAAGGAAAGCAGAGTCAAAGACACTGAAGATCTTGTCCTGCTGCGAACAAGCCTCGCCGTTCACTGTCCAGTCCTCAACCTTGCAGAGTTCCTCGGTGACAAAGCGCTTACCGCGGCTGTTGAGCCATACCAGAGCCTGCTGTTTGGCAAAAAGGATATTCTCGGCAGCACCCTCGCCGGGGAAGTCGGCGAGCTTGAGGTTTGCGTAGCTTACAGCACTCGGATGATGCAGGCTTCCGCCGGCCTCAAGACCAAACTTAACGCCGTCGCCGGTAGGCATATTCATAGGACCGTAGAACTCGACAACACCATAAGAAGTGCCTGTGTACTGCTCGAACATCTCGGCATTGGCAGCAAATCCACCACAGGCAAGAACAACTGCAGGAGCATCAATCTGGATAATCTCACCGGACGCTGCCTTGGCAATAATACCCGCTGCTGCGCCATCGGCATAAAGGACCTTGGCTGCCTCGGTCTCAAACATGAACTCAACGCCGTACTCGAGAGCCTTAACATAGAGCTTGTCAATGAGACCGCCTCCGGTGAGGCCGGCGCCTACAGCGTCAGGATTGACGGGCTGATGCACGTTTGCGAATACATTGAATTCAACGCCCTGGTCGAGAAGCCATGCCACAGCAGGGCCGGAATTTTCGGCATACAGGCGAACGGTCTCGGTGTTGCAGGCATTACGGTGGTAGTCAACCTGAATACCAATGTATTCTTCGATACTCATAGCACCGGGGAGATCAATGCAATCAGGCGCTTCGAAGGCAGCAAAGCCGGCGGTGTAGCGCGAGCACCCGCCAACCTGAGCCTCGTCGAGTTTGTCCACAAGAATAATCTTCTTGCCAAGTTCTGCTGCGCGGGTGGCTGCGATGAGGCCCGAAGTTCCTGATCCAATAACAACTGCGTCAGCAGAAACAGTCTTGGTAGGAACGAGAGCCTCGTCTGCCAGAGCAACACCGGCAGAGGTGAGCACGGCGGCACCCAAAGCCGCACCTACCAGGGTCCTGCGAGAAATAGTGGTATCAATCATGATGATTCTCCTTGTCTAGATGAATGATGGAGCCTGTGTTACTCGGTTCTGCCGCAAACCCTCCAAGCCGCAACACGGCCAGAAAGCATTGCGCGTCTAATATATCATGCACCTCCTGTTATCAAAACTCTACTTAATATGCCTTGCTACTCTTCAGCCGCCTCCGGTTATTGAGGTTTTGAAAAGCTTCATTATTATATATTGTATGTTGGATGGCGGTATAATTAAAATTATTTGGTTTCAAAAAATTAGATTCTTGATACTTTTCTTCTATTACTAACTGGAGTATTTTTTGTACAATCCACTGGTTTGGACTTGGCCGTCGAAGATGCGGACATAGTTTTTAGCAGAGCTTTTAAACGCAAAAAGGCCAGAGGATTTGTTCCTCTGGCCTTGAATAATCACGTGGCGGGATGGACGGGGATCGAACCCGCGACCTCCGGCGTGACAGGCCGGCGCTCTAACCGGCTGAGCTACCACCCCGCGTGTCAACACTTGCACTTGCAAACGTTGCGAGGGATATAATACACAGAAATGCATCTTGTTGTCCAGAAGTTTTTTAAATTTCTTTTATTATGTGTATTACCTATGTACAATCCAGTTCAGAATACCTATATGGCTTTGAAGCTTCTGTGATTATAAAGAAACATGATGTCTGTTCTACCACTTTAAGCTCATGTGACAGCCATCATTCCTCAACGGTTACTTCGCCTTTTATGCATAGCTTATTCAAGGCTTTCGCTTATCATTATGCATTCAGGAGGTGTTTTGGTTATGGCTGCGATTATTTTTGTTATCCTCGCGATTATATTTGCGGTTTACGGTACCGCTGTTTTTATGGTTGGCTCGGGTACATTGTTCTTTATGGTTTGGTACGTACTTGCCGCATTGGCGGCAATCGCCGCATGGCTTGCGTATTCAGGCGTAGGGCACCAGGCTCCCGCACCGTTAAAAGCCACCGTATATGTTCTTGGATGCATAGTGTTGGCAGCCATCATAATATCCTCGGCATTTGTTGTAAGCGGTATGGACTCCAAAACCAAACGGGCAGATTATGACTATCTGGTAGTTCTTGGCGCACAGGTATACTCAGACAGCCCAAGCGCTGTGCTGCAGTACCGCCTTGACGAGGCTTACCGTTATCTCATGCTGCACCCCGCCACACAGGTCATTGTTTGCGGGGGTCAAGGCTACAATGAACCTCTGCCCGAGGCGCGTGTCATGGCAAGCTATCTCGAAGCACGCGGAATCACAAAAGACCGGATCATTATTGAAGATACATCTCTGAGCACCAAAGAGAATCTCACAAATGCGCAAAAACTTGTGCCCGGTCTCGCTGACAAAGCTATTGGCATTGTGACCAACAATTTCCATGTCTTTAGGAGTACCCTCCTTGCCAAAAATCTGGGCTTCTCCAACGCGCAGGGCGTACCGGCATACAGCACACCGTTCTACCTCCCCAACAATGTTTTCAGAGAATCCCTCGCCCTCATCAAAATGGTGCTGATTCCATAAGCATTAATCCGACTTCAATAACACAGTGACAGACCGTCTCTTTCAACTTCATGGTGCAAGTTATGACTGGCGCTAGCATGATCAATATCTGAACGTTTATGAATACCTGGGCTTTTGCCGAGATATTCTTCGAAATGGGATTGCCATCATGCTAGTACCAGTCATAACTTGCACCATGAAAACCCTTTGGCTCTCGAGAACCTCCTTCTCCGCATACGCTTGCTCATTTTCTGTGCGATAAAATTGTGATTCTGTTTCGGGTGTAAAAACTCTTTTGCTTATTGCTTTGTTAGTCAAATTCTGTGATAACATTCGTAAGATTGTGTCTGGATCATTTCCTTTGAGAGGGGCGCGTATATGCCAAAGCGTACTGACATCCATACTGTTCTTATTATTGGTTCTGGCCCCATTATTATTGGCCAGGCTTGCGAATTTGACTATTCGGGTACGCAGGCATGCAAGGCATTGCGCTCACTCGGCTACCGCATCGTGCTCGTTAACTCAAACCCCGCAACTATTATGACCGACCCCGCAACCGCAGACGTCGTGTATATTGAGCCGCTTAATGCCGAGCGCCTTGAGGCGATCATCGCCAAAGAGCGCCCTGATGCACTCCTCCCCAACCTGGGCGGACAAAGCGCTTTGAACCTCTCGGCCGAGCTCAGCAAAAAAGGCGTCCTCGACAAATACAACGTTAAGGTTATTGGCGTCCAGGTAGACGCCATTGAACGCGGAGAAGACCGCGAGGCCTTTAAGGAACTCATGGCAGATCTGGGCATTGAGATGGCACGCAGCAAAGTCTCCTACTCGGTTGACGAGGCTGTAGAAATTGCTTCTGAACTGGGATATCCCTGCGTTCTGCGCCCCGCATACACCATGGGCGGCACCGGCGGCGGCCTTGTTTATAACATTGACGAGCTCAAGACTGTTGTAGCACGCGGCCTGGCAGCCAGCCCTGTTCATGAGGTTCTGGTTGAGGAGAGCGTTCTTGGCTGGGAAGAACTCGAGTTCGAGGTTGTGCGCGACGCAAAAGGCCAAATGATCACCGTCTGCACCATCGAGAATATTGATCCCATGGGCGTGCATACCGGAGACTCGTTCTGCGCGGCACCCATGCAAACCATTGCCCCCGAGACCATTGAGCGTCTCCAAAAGAAGTCGTATGCAATTGTTGATGCCGTTCAGGTAATTGGCGGCACCAACGTTCAGTGGGCCCATGACCCGGTAAGCGACCGCGATATCATTATTGAGATTAACCCTCGTACCAGTCGTTCGAGCGCTCTTGCCTCAAAGGCAACCGGCTTCCCCATTGCGCTTGTAAGCTCCATGCTCGCAAGCGGCCTTACCCTCGACGAGATTCCCTGCGGCAAGTGGGGGTCTCTCGACAAATACCATCCGGACGGCGACTTTATTGTTCTTAAGTTCGCACGCTGGGCATTCGAAAAGTTCAAGGGCGTCGAGGACAAACTTGGCACCCAAATGCGCGCCGTGGGCGAGGTCATGAGCATTGGTAAAACCTATAAAGAAGCATTCCAAAAGGCCATTCGCTCACTCGAGAAGGGCCGCTACGGCCTGGGCTTTGCCAAGGACTTTAACGAGAAGACCAAAGAAGAGCTTCTGAGCATGCTCACCTTCCCCACGAGCGAGCGTCAGTTTGTGATGTACGAAGCCCTCCGCAAAGGCGCAACCGTTGAGGAGCTTCATGCTCTCACAAGCATCAAGACCTACTTCATTGAGCAAATGAAAGAGCTCGTAGACGAGGAGGAGCAAATCATCGCCTTCACCAAAGAGCATCCTGATGATATGCTGCCTGATGACATGCTCATCACCGCCAAGCATGACGGCTTTAGCGATAAATACCTCTCTCAGCTGCTTAAACGCCCCGAGACCGAGATTCGTGCCGTGCGCGAGAACCTTGGTGTCAAAGAAGGTTGGCACGGTGTACACGTAAGCTCCACCCAAAACAGCGCTTACTATTATTCAAGCTACAATGCCCCGGATGAAGCTCCGGTTTCTGACAATCCCAACAAGGTTATGATTTTGGGCGGCGGCCCCAACCGCATTGGCCAGGGCATTGAGTTTGACTACTGCTGCGTACATGCAGCCAAGGCTCTCAAGTCGCTTGGTTTTGAGACCATCATTGTGAACTGCAACCCCGAGACCGTCTCGACCGACTATGACACGTCAGATAAGCTTTACTTTGAGCCTCTGACCGCCGAGGATGTTCTCGCTATCTACGCAAAAGAAAAGCCGCTTGGCATTATTGCCCAGTTCGGTGGCCAAACACCGCTTAACCTTGCAAGCCAGCTTGAGGCAGCCGGCGCCAAGATTTTGGGCACAAGCCCCGAGATCATTGACCTCGCCGAGGACCGTGACCGCTTCCGTGCCGACATGGAATCTCTGGGCATCCCCATGCCCGAGAGCGGCATGGCCGTTACCATTGAAGACGCGCTCGAAATCGCCCACAAGATTGGATTCCCCGTTATGGTTCGCCCAAGCTACGTATTGGGCGGCCGCGGCATGGAAGTTGTATATGATGACGAGAACCTCAAGAGCTACATGGCTGCAGCCGTAGGCGTTACCCCCGACAGGCCCATCCTGGTAGACCGCTTCTTGCAGCATGCGCTTGAGTGCGAGGCAGATGCTATCTGCGACGGCAGCGATGCTTATGTTCCCGCTGTTATGGAGCACGTCGAGCTTGCCGGCATTCACTCGGGTGACTCGGCAGCAATCCTCCCGAGCGTCCATATTAGCGACGAGCATCTCGCAACCATCAAGGAATACACACGCCGTATTGCAGAGACCATGCACGTGCGCGGTCTCATGAACATCCAGTATGCCATCGAAGGCGATAAGGTGTACGTTCTCGAAGCCAACCCGCGCGCAAGCCGCACCGTACCTCTTGTTTCCAAAGTTTGCGGCATTCAGATGGTACAGGCTGCAACCGAGGTTATGATGATGCCCTATACCGGCGCTCCTTCGCCCATTGCCGAGCTTGGCGACGTTGAATATGCTCACTTTGGCGTTAAAGAGGCCGTACTTCCCTTTAACATGTTCCCGGAAGTCGACCCTGTTCTTGGTCCCGAGATGCGCTCAACCGGAGAAGTCCTGGGTCTCGCGACAACCTATGGCGAGGCATTCTACAAGGCACAGGAGGCAACCCAAACCTGCCTGCCGCTTGAGGGCACCGTACTCTTTAGCGTGAATGACCGCGATAAAGAAGAGCTTGTACCCATTGCGCAGTCGCTCGTAGAAAGCGGATTCTCTATTCTTGCAACCGGCGGTACCTATAACACCCTTGCAGAAGCCGGAGTCCCTGCACAGCGTGTTCTTAAGATCAAAGAGGGCCGTCCTAACCTGGTTGACTATATTCTTAACGGCAACGTCGACATGGTTGTGAATACTCCGAGCGTCACCACCGGCAGCTCAGAAGACGGTGCAGCAATTCGCAAGAGCGCCATTAAGATGCACATTCCGTACATGACAACCATAGCCGCCGCACGTGCAACCGCTCTGGGCATTTCGCAGGTCAAACGCTATGGCAACAGCGAAGTCCGCTCACTCCAAGAGATTCACGCTGCCATTAAACACTAATCTGTCAGTATACCAAGGGCTTCTCGTCAGGATTTTATAGCCGAGAAGCCCTTGTTTTTTGGAAGGAACACTCCTTGTCTACGCAAGAATCCGTCTCTGCTCCGCAGCCAGAAACCGTTGAATCTCATTACATTGAATCAGTGGTAACCTGCCCTGCGTGCAACCGTCAAAACGCTCTTTATCAGTGGGAACGCATTGAGGCTACGGCGAATCCGGAGCGTGCGGCACAGCTTGCAAACGGGACGCTGTATATGCATACCTGCGAGCACTGCGGGCAAACCTTTGCCCTTGATTACCCTCTGCTTTATATTGACCGGGATCGCAAAGTACTCGCATACTACCCGGCCGGCACCGGTGATCTCCAGACCCTCTCAACCTTGTTTGAAGAAGCAACGCACCGTTTTGGCGGGGTTGATCTTGCAAAACTCAAAGCGCAAGGTTTCAGGATGGTCATCACCCCGGAACGCCATGCCTTTATAGAAACGGTAGCCGTGTGGCGAGCAGGACTCGATATAGATGTAATACAGACACTCAAGGCGTCGCTCTTAAACGAGCTGGCTTCTCGGAATCCTGAGCATACGTTTGCCGACGCCCAGTTTGTTGAACTTGCCGAGAATGACCAGGTACTTTGTTTTGCACTCTTTGCTTCAAAAGACGTCACATCACAGGAAGATGCCGAGGGAATCCAGAACATCAGAATTCCCCGCTCGGTTTACAACATAATTGCAGGAATTTAATATCATCTAACAATTTGGACATAAACTTGCAACATTTATAATATTTTTATTAACTTTCCCAGGTTTGTGTAAATCATCACACAAATAAAACCAAATAGCCGTATAAAAGTACCGTTAACAGATTACGCTTTACTGGTTAACAGGCGATATTGGTAATCAAAGCTTTTTTGATTCGAGATGTTTGCTGTTTATTGTACTATACAACAATGTGTTTTTTAAGACTGCAGTTCGAGCCGGTATGTACTATTGTCCTAGTGTGTGGAATGCTAAGAGGTAACATTATGACATCAGACACTTTTGATAACATTGTAGAGCGCTGCAAGCCGCTTCTTGCAAAATACGGTATTCATCAGCTTACAATGGATCGCGTTGCCAACGAACTCCATGTAAGCAAGCGTACCATTTACGAATACATTCGTTCCAAAGAAGAATTTGTTGATGCTGTATGCTCCTCGTTTGTTGAAGACGATATTCGCAAAACAAACGCTGCTGTTGAAGCAGCAAATACATACCCTGATAAACTCCGTGCCGCATGTCATTTATACGCACTCGACTACTTTGACGGCAAGCTTCCGCTCCATGAAGAACTGCTTGAGCTTCGCGAGCGTTTCCCTGAGAGCTGGCAAAAACTGCAGGATATAAGCAGGTCAAAATTCGATACCATTAAAAAGATTTATAAAGCGGGCGTCAAAGCGGGCGTGTTTGTCAAATCCATACCTGACCCTTTGAATCCCCGTAAAAAGCTTAAGGTCGATGATATTTGCTTACTGATCTCCTCGCTCACTGCGGCAGTTGTGGGTACACAGGTTAACACATGGCTTACAAACTTTACGTGGGATGTCAATGAGCTGCTTGCATACCATTCCGAACTCTTGCTGAGAGCACTCTGCGTACCCCAAGACCAGGCCAATTAAAAAACTAACGTTTGGTAGTTACTATAGCTGTAAGTATATAAATAGCCGCCACCTCATGGGCGGCTATTTCTGTTGGCTGTAATTTTGTTGCCTCGCTCAGGATCTGCCGTAGGTTCTCCGTATCTAAAAAGACCTGCCGGGCCACCTCGAACGCACGTGCGTTTGTAAAACGCACCTCAAACACATACGGATCTCCGTCCTGAGACACTGCTTGTTTCGCAATAATCTGGCCGAGAAGAACCTCGTCATACGCGTTCAGATATATCCCGTTATGCACAAAGAAGTTCGCGGCAAGCGAGGTCGCAGCTGCAGGCTCAAACCTGGACTCGTCCAAAATGTGGCCGCTTAAACGCATCTCTTCATATGACAAACCAAAATACGTGTGAACAACGGCTCCGTTTTGGCCACTGTCCGGCGCAGGCACAAGAAGATCATTGATGATATCAATATAATAGTTTGCATCGTCAATTTGGACAAGACACCAGCTCAACTGCTCATTGTTGAACGTTCCCTCCACAACTGTACACGGTATTCCCGCTCCTTCGAGAATCTGTGCATATTCCTGAGGCAGCGTTGTGGCAGAGCTGCCTGACGTGAGGGTATCCCAAAGCAGCGCATCATGAGCCGTCAAAGCCTTATGCCAATCATCGGCATTCTCGTCAAAATTTACAACGAGAATATGGTCAACCTCTGTAGGTTCCTGAGGCTCCGGCTGCTGCTCAGTTTCCTGGGTGGTATCGAGGGGCTCCTGCATAACATCGCCGGGTTCAAGCGCGGTATTCTCGGCCTCTTCTGGCTCCTGCGCTTGCTCTTCGCCGGTACTCGGCTGGGTTACATCAGATTCCGGAGCCTGATAATCAGGCTCACTTGCGTCAGTGGGAAACTCAGTCATAAGGTTTATGGTTTCGTTCACTGCACCAACAACCGAACCGGCAGCATCCTGCATTTCTTGAGAAGTATCAGTGAGTTTTTGAGTGAGAGATGCGAGACCTTTAGCGGCACTCCAAAGGCCCAAAACAGTTAATGACGCAGCTATTGCAAGGATTAACAGCCAAAATATAAGTTTATACCCGCTTGCCTGCGGAGCCTCTTCTTCAACATCATGAAGCTGCGTATTCTGCGCGCCATATGCATTTACCGGGGTTCCATAAGAATCATACGGAGGCATTTGTGGCATAGCTGAGACTCCTTTCCCGCTCCGTTATGCAGAAAGCGGGATAGCATCTGCGGGATCTTTTACAACCTGCACAGTAAGCCGGTGCGGCAGGCATACAATGAGCTCGCCTTCCTGGCTTATCCAACCGGTATCCACACACACCTGGTTGGCACAGTCAGACTCGGTACAGCAAATCATACCACCTGAAACAATAAGAATGTTAGTCCCTAAAGAAGATGTGACTTCCAGTGTTGTTTCTTCATTTAAGGGCAACTCCGCATAGTAACCGGCTGTATTCTGAACAACGGCATAAAGGGTTTTTGTGTCCTGGGTAATTGCATTTGCGCCGTTTGACTGAGGGTCAGTCTCTTGGGGCACACCCGCGCCACTATAGCCAAACCCCAGCAAAGCCACACATGCAAACGCCAGTAACAGCCCGCAACATGCTACGATAATATCAACAAACGAGAAGGGCCGCTTATGGGGAGTCTGTAATGCTTCTAAAAAAACGCGCTCTGAACCGGTCATAAGATGCTGAACCCATTCACAAACACCGGCTCGCCATCCCGGGGGATAAACATCGCCGCAACGTCAGGATAGTTCTTCTCAATCCAAGAGACCGCCTCATCAATACCTTTAACAAAAAGCATGGTAGTGACCGCATCTCCAAATGCCGCATCAGCACAAACTACGGTATCGCCAAGCATGTCTGTCTGAGCAGGGTAGCCCGTTGAGCTATCCAAAATATGCCAGTAGGTAACACCGTCAAGCTCAAACTGCTGCTCATAGAGACCGCTCGATGTCATGGATATATCTGTAAGCTCAATGATTCCCACATAGCCTGTCGCATCCTCGCGCGGGTCGCGCAGGCCAATGCGCCAGCCACTCCCGTCAGGCTTCGTACCAAACGCACAAATACTTGATGTTCCCAGGTCAATAAGACCCGCGGTTGCTCCGGCGTCCTTGAGCTTGCGGGCAATCTCACCACATATCCAGCCTTTGGCAATACCTCCTAGGTCAAGCTTTGCTTCCGGGTCAAGAAGAGTTACCGTGGTACCGTCAAGCTTAACCTGCGTATAGTCAATGTGCTTCACAGCCTCTTGGATGAGCGCGTCATCAGGCTTTACGGCCTCCATAAAATCCCACAAGAGGCTGACGCTGCCAATGGTGATGTCAAAAGCTCCTTCTGACTTTTCGCAAAACTCGAGCGCCTCGGCAATAAGATCAGCCGTTTGCTGGTCTACCTCAACAGGAGCGCCTTTTGCCTGGTTGATTCTGTCTATATCAGTGCCGCTTTTGCGTGCCGAGAAGAGATCTTCGTAATCAGCGTATGCTTTGATACAATCCTTTATGACGCTCTGATCAACGCCATATGCCGTAAGCGATACCAGGGTGTTATAAGCAAAGGTAGAACCCTTGACCGCCTCCTGCGGGGTACTTGTTTCTTCTTCCTGAGGAACAGATTCTTCTTGGGGCTCCTCGGAGGGTGAGGGCTTCTCGGCTTCATTCGTTTGATCCTGAGTCGTACTTACACAGCCGGCAAATAAAGCCGAGCCGGCTGCCAATCCCATCGCACAAAAAGCACGCCTGCTCATGCGTGCGGTAAAAACCGCATCCACGCCGGCTTGACTGTTCTCAGATAAACGCTTCATACCATACTCCTTATGCCTTTTGCATGCTGCTACCGGGTGTTTTAGTTAGATTGCTGCATACGCTTTTGCAAAGCCTGCTGTTTGAGTCTCTCCGCAAATACCCCTGAGTTTCCTTGTGCCTGAATCACCAGTAGACACAGCCACCCGGTTAGCGCTCCTGTTGCTAGACCTGCAATAATAAGAACAGGAGCATACGTCAAAGCAACATACGGGGCAAGCACCAGAGAAACCACCATGAGCTGGCCCACAATATGCGCAACTCCTCCTGCCATCGAGATACCCGTAACCCCAATACCGCGAATCGCCGTAGCCGCCCACATAACAAGGAAGCTGAGAAGACCTCCCGCAAGGCTATATACAAAAACCGCCGGGTTGCCAAACAATAGAGAAGAAACGCTCACTTTAATGATGACAATAATGAGCCCTGATCTCCAGCCAAAGCCCAGCAAAGTAAAGAGTACAACAATGTTTCCAAGCCCGAGTTTAATGCCCGGAACAGGAATAGGCAGCGGGAAGAGCACCTCAAGATACCCAAAAATGAGAGCGAGCGACGCAAGCAGCCCAAAAAGCGCAACTTCGCGCGAAGTAAGTTTTTTGTTTTGCCCAGCCAAAAGCTGCGGCACACCATTCATAAGTACAAGCCTCCCTACCGGTTACCATAACATGGCATAATATCATAAAATTTGTTATTTAAAGGTATCAGGAGGATGGTTCTTGCGTTAGGTTTACAAGGGATGGAGTGTGCCGGGTGACCGGTTTGAGTTAGATTTATGAAAAAAGCCTGGTATACATACCATCCTTCGCTTTCGCCTCATAAAAACGCTTCGGACGGAATG
>JAFWFL010000089.1 GCA_017515595.1 Coriobacteriales bacterium | reverse complement strand
GCAATTATGAAACGGTTGAAAGCGACTTTTACGATGAGTACGATGTCATCTATTTTGATGAACCATTAACGTTGGAGGCAATACCCGTTAACGGAACAGAGCCTATTATCTATGAGTGGTTTCATTCAGGGGTGTGCGGTCAATCTAAGATCACTGAAAATGATGAACTTGTATCTAAAGGCCCTGCCAGCATTCAAGTCATACGACCCGTCTGGTACAAATGCAGAGCAACAGATAAATACGGTAATATTGCCGCTGAATCAATACCGGTATATTATACAGGCGGCACTCCTTTAATTATCCAACAACCCATAGGTATGTACCAACAGGACGGTACCGTAAATGTTACCTGTGATGCAGTACTGGGATTTAACCATTCAGATGATACGCAGGATTTGCGATACAGATGGTATGTACAAGCACCTTCAACGGGAGAATGGCAAATAGCAGGATTGAGCCAAACAATACCTGCAATACATTTACCTTACTGTACATACCGCTGTACTATTACGAATCCCTAGACTAAAGATTATGTTAAAACTGATGAGGTAAATATTTATGCAGTTGAGATTCTTGACTGGAGCCAAACGCTGGAAAGCGACAATGAACATTATCATTTCAAGGTAGAATTTAAAGGAAGCGGAGGGCCATACCTGCTTGAGATGCGTCTTGCTGAAGTCTATTATAATGCTTTCTATGCCGGAGATGATGTTCACCTCTATTACACATGGCTTGATGAATACGACCGAGAAGACGGTGCTATTTTAACATTTGATTATTGGAATCTTGATCCTTCGCGTGAGAGTCTCAAAGAATTAGGTATATCCTACCAGTACTACTGCATTATTCTTGATACATACGGAAACTCCTGCACATCCCTTCCCTATTTGCCTGATTATTAGTAACAGAGGCCGGTAACAGGGAGTATTGGTAACAAAAAAAGCTGGCAAAAGGTTCGTTCTTTTGCCAGCTTTTCTTTTTGTGTTATTGTCCTTTGTTCTTACTTGCTTAACTGGAGGCAGATGCAAGAAAGATCAGGATCGGTTACCAGGGATATAAGGTTTGCGGACAAGGGCTGTTTGAGGTTTGCGATTATCTCTTGCCAGTCCGCCTCGGCGAGGGATTTGGGGAAGACTATGGTTACCGGGTCAATCACGTTGAATTCCAAAAGGGACTCCCCTATGGCAATGGCAGCTTCTTTTGCGACATCTCCTTTTGGCTGTTTTGCACCGGCGGTTTCTACCGAGATACCCCAGCAGGCGCGCGTACGCTCAAAAACAATTTCGCCTCCGCTTGAGAGCGCAAGCTTCTTGCCCACCAAAAGCTCGGGAGCGTTGCCGCGCAAGCCTCTGTTCATAGCGAGCGAAACATCGCCGTCAGAATCCGGCTTCTCGGCCATTAAGAGGGCGGGGCCGCTTTCTAAGCGGGCAATGGTTGCAAGAGCGGCGGCCTCGGTTGCTTGTACAACCAATGCCGAGAGGACCTTGTCCCACGGCATCGTGTCTGCTGCACTGCGAAGAATGATATTTATTGGACCATACGTTGCATCAAGCATCATTGTAAGGCCACATGACTCATCCTGAAGAGCAGTTTCGAGCTTTGAGGCAAGCTCGGCGCGTCTCACGCCGGATAGTTTATGCGAAACATGAACCTGAACAGTAGGCCTGATATCGCTAAAGAAACAGGTACCGTCAAGCACAAGTACACTTGACCGGCCCGAGAACTCAATGCGTAACCTCGCAGAAGGAAGATCTTCGCCATGCTTTAACGTGATGAGCTGAGCGCATACCTGGGCACCCGGCTTTAAGCGTGCAACCGCAGTACTGTCGAGGTCATCCAAAGGCGCTATCATGCGCCCGTGTGAGCCGGCGCTGATAAAGCACGCATCAAGATTGGGATCAACATACTCTATGACTCCGCGCAGGATATCGCCGGGTGTTAATGCTGCATTGGGCGTACCCATTCGCCATCCTCTCCTTCAAGATACTGTGCCAGGCGCACAATTGCGATCCTAAAATACTTTCTTGATGATACGCTCAAATTACTGTCCGGCAAAACGTGTTCTGTTTGTTTGGCGCCTTGAACGGTTAACGAATCGGTGAGTCGCATTGCTACGGCGTCAAGAAACACATCAGGCCGCAAGGCGCCTTCATTTGAGGCGCGAGTGGTAAAGGTAATTGTAGCCCATGTGTCTTTTTCTTGTGAGGCGCTCACCTGGGGCAGCCGCTCGAGTTTATGCTCGAGATCAACAGTCTTTGGCTTGCCGTTGCGCATGTAAGTTAAAGAACCGTCGTGCACAATGCTTTGGCAAGCCGCTTCTATATCTGCGAGCGTTGGAGTCGCATAAGGCCAGCTCTCGCATACATCAGGCCAGATTCCGAGCGTTGCTTCCCAGGATGAAAACACGAGCGATGCACTCAATGACGGTGCGTGGGTATCAACATATGCGGCTTCAAGCGGCATAAGGTCTGAAGGAGCAGCCGCACGGAGCCGCTCGAGATACTCTGACGCCGGTCTTAGCTCCTGAAGCCATACATCAAACCACTCGTCGTTAGAAGCTACTCCCACGGGGAGCGCCGGCCCATATGATGCTTTTATGCGTGGAGAAAATCCTTGTGTTACCGCATAAGGAAGCTGAGCTCTGCGCATAAGCCGTTCAAGAGCCCGCAGCAATTCAAGATGCGAGAGATAGCGCAGCCTGCCGGTTTCGCGATAGCGTACGCGCAGACAAAAGAGTGTTGGCTCAGCCACGGCGCACTCCTTCCAAAACGTTCTGGCCTTTGAGCGTTGGGCAAACACCGCAGCCCGTGCAACCGTGCATGGTGCAATCTGGCGTAAGAATCCCCTCTTGAGCTTTTTGCCATTCCCGCTTTAAAAAGCGTGTCGAGACACCACAGGAAATATGGCTCCAGGGAAGCGGATCCTCGGTATTAAAAGGCACCGTTGCGCGTGCTTCTATGTCAACATTGCATGCCTGGGCTGCCTCATGCCAGCGGTTCAAATCAAAGCACTCGGTCCAGGCATCAAAACGTGCGCCTTTTGCATGAGCTTCTGCAATAACGGGAGCAAGCTCGCGGCCGCTCCGCGAGAGAACCGCCTCCAAAAATGAGGCTTTATGGTCATGATAATGCAGGGTCACGCCCTTTGGCATAGCGCTCGCCAGGAGTTTTTGCCGTCGCAGCACTTCTTCGCGCTCAGTCTGCGCGCACCATTGGAACGGCGTCTGGGCTTTGGGAATAAACACCGCAACCGAGGTTGAGATTTTTACCGCGCTCTTTTTGGGACCGGGAACACAGGATTTCGCAAGCTCAAGCGCCCGTCCGCAAAGATCTGCAATGCCGAGAACATCCTCGTCGGTCTCGGTGGGAAGTCCCATCATAAAATAGAGCTTCATACGCAACCAGCCCGCGCCAAAGGCAGCGCGAACGGTGTTCATAAGGTCATCTTCTGTAATACCCTTGTTAATAACATCACGCATACGCTGAGTACCGGCTTCAGGCGCAAAGGTAAGACCCGACTTCTTTTCACCGGCTACAAGCTCGGCCATTTCAAGACCAAACGAGTCAAGACGCTCGGAAGGAAGCGAAACCGAGGTAGCTGAGCCGCTGAGAAGCGCGTTCAGACGCCGCAAGGTCTTCTCGAGCGTTGAATGGTCAGTAGAAGAAAGCGATGTGAGCGAAACCTCGTCATAACCCGTCCGTTGCAAACCGCATATAACCGATGCCACAATTTGGTCGCTGGGACGCTCACGCACGGGACGGTATGTCATACCTGCCTGGCAGAATCTGCAACCGCGTGCACACCCGCGCAAGACCTCTATGCTGAGCCTGTCGTGCACCACTTCTACGTAAGGCACCAAACACGAAGTCAGAGGATCAGTATCGGCAAAATGAGGGATGAGACGTTTGGTAATGCAGGCTTTGGCCGGACTCCCCTCTTTGGGAGTAACGTAGATCCTCCCCAAAGCATCTGTATGCTCATCATATAAAAGCGGCACGTATACGCCGTCAATGGCAGCGAGCGCTTCGAGAATTTTTGCGCGCGGAGCCCCTTGCTCGCGCAGCTCTTTAATGCACCCGGCAACCTCGCATATGACTTCTTCTCCGTCGCCTATCATAATAGCGTCATAAAACGGAGCAAAAGGCTCAGGGTTATAAACCGAGGGACCTCCGCCGCAGACAATAGCATCTTCCTGAGCCCTGTCACGGGCAAAAAGCGGAATTCCCGCGAGGTCGAGCGTCTCAAGAATATTTGTTGCCGCAAGCTCATGCGGAATCTGAATGCCAACCATGTCAAACGACGCAACCGGGAAATATGATTCCATGGAACAAAGCGGCACGTTGCGCTCGCGCATGAGATCGCCCATGTCTATCCAGGGCACATAGGCACGCTCACAGGCAATATCTTCCTGCTGGTTCAAAATATTATAGAGAATCGCGAGTCCCTGGTTGGGAAGTCCTACCTCATACGTATCAGGGTAAATGAGTACGCAACGAAACGAGGCCTCATCTTTTTTGACCGCACCAAATTCATGGTCTATATACCGCGAAGGCTTTTGAATGCAGTCAAGCAGCTGCTCAATACGTGGCCAGAGATTTATGCGATCACGAATTGTAATCATTACGCTGTCCTTTGGGTGTAAACTGTGAAAGCGCGTTTTGGATTCCGCTCACAATATTCTGCGTGGTTTCTTTTGCAGAATCTGCAGATGCGCCAAGCGAGCCATACCAATAATCCAAAGCCTTGCCTGCCACATATGTTGTGCCAAAAGCAACGGCAGGCTTTAATAACCAGGCCGGCAAAGGAACCGCCTTTAAAACCGCGCGGGCAGCGCCGCGTGCAACAAGAGAATATGCGCTTAATCCGGCGACCTCGGCAAGACGTTTTGGCTCAATCTTTTGGTTATATACCGAGGAGAGCTTTGAAGCCATAGCGACTTCATTGGTAAGCATGAGGGGTGTCTCGGCACGGCCCAAAAACTGAAGCGCTCCAATGAGCGCATTATCGCAGCATGCGGTAAGAATCGTCGTGCGTGATACCACATCTTTGCAACAGACAAAATTGGTTACAAGCTCGGACTCATGCTCATCAAGTTTTCCGAGAAGCCATTCTGCAATCTGCTTGGAACAGGCATCAGATTTAACGGCAATAATATCTCTCACAGAAACACCAAACGCGCCGAGCTCTTGAGCTGCATGGGGCACAAGCCTTGTATCAACAACAATTGCACAGGGAACACGGTGTGATGCTGATGCCCGGTACAGGGCTTCTGCCTCGGTAAGATTATCTCCCGCAATTACCAATGCCACATGCGCAAGTTTGTTGAGCGTTGGCATGCCGCTCGTTTGACCGAACCCTGCAATATAGAGCTTACCGTGAGGAGTTTGAGGAACAAAGGCATCGCGAATATCACGCAAAAGATCCCTCGAAGCGGTATCCGAAACAAAAAACGAGAGCCTGATGTCTTTCTTTGATGCCCCGTATTGAGAATTCTTCCACGTCTTGGCAATTTTTAAGACCTGATCTAATGACACCTTCATATGCGAGCCTTTTCTTACGTAACTTTTGTTCTGTGGACAGCAACGCTTTGGACAAGCCCTACAAAGAGCATTTGCGCAATCATTGAAGAAGAACCAAAGCTAATAAACGGTAAAGGAATACCGGTAATGGGCATAAGCGAGAGACACATGCCAATGTTCTCAAAGGTTTGGAAAGTCCACATAACCACAATTCCGCCCACCAGGAGTTTACCAAAAAGGTTGTCGCAGTGTCTCGCAATGCGAAGCGCGCTAAAAATAAGCCAGGTGAAAAGCAGTATAAGGAGCATGGCGCCAACAAATCCAAATTCCTCTGAGATCAGAGCAAAAATAAAGTCAGTATGCGCAGCCGGTAAAAAGCCGCCTACCGCCTGAGATGCATTGCCAATACCCTTGCCTAAGAAGCCGCCCGAACCAACAGCAATCATTGCCTGCTTGATATTATAACCCGAGCCGGTAGTGTCGGAATCAGGGTCTAAGAAGACCATGAGGCGGTTAATTTGGTAGTCTTTAATAAGCGATCGGGAGTCGCCCCACCGCGCGTCAATAAACTGGTCAGTACCAATGATGAGTGCAACAAGAATCACTACCAAGACAATTGTTACGATAACCCAAGACCGCTTTGGTCCGGCCAATATAATAACCGCAGCGCCAGAAACAAAAAATACCAAACCGGTGCCAAGGTCAGGCTGCAAAAAGATGAGCAGAAACGGAACCGAGAGCATAACACAAAGCTTTATATACTCTCCCAGAGACGGAATCCGGCCTTTATAGCGCGCCGCCAGCGAACTCATAAGTATAATAGTCACAAGCTTTGCAAGCTCGGACGTTTGGAATGTGAGTCCCACCAGAGGAACCCTTACCCAACCGGTAATGCCGTTAGCGCTGTAGCTTAAGCCCGGTACCAGGGGCAGCAAGATAAGCACACAGTCTATGACAAAAAACGCAATGGCATACGGTTCGAGAAGCCTGTAGTCAAAACTCGCGAGAATGACCGCGAGAATACCACCCAAAGCAACGCCTAAAAGCTGACGCGAAAACGATGCTTCTTCAATAGTAAGCGAAGCCGAGTAAACCGCGATAAGACCAAAGGTAACAAGGCATGTGACCACAATTAAGAGCATGCGGTCAAGGTTGCTGAAGAAACCTTTGATATCAATTCCAAAAATGCTTGAACTTGCGCTTGTGGCAGACATTAGTCGATCCTCCCCGCCTGTTGATTGGCCAGAAGAATCTTTGAAATAGGATCAGTCATCTCTACGCCATAGATTGCACCGAGTACCTGGCGGCACATGTGTGATGCAACCTGGCTTCCGCCGCCACCGTGCTCAACCAAAGACGTTACTACGTATGTGGGGTCATCTGCAGGAGCGGCGGCAATAAACCAGGCATGGGTATTATCAGGATCGTCTCCGGCCTCGCCGGTGCCCGACTTTCCCAACACCTCAACAGGGAGATCCTCAAAATACTCTGACAAGCTGCTTGACTCGTTAATAACACCCCAGAGAGCCCTGTTCACAAAGTTGAGAATATCGCGGCTGATATTGACTTTGTTCTGAACAATCCTATGGTTGGTGATAACCGGCTGGCGGGTTTCGTTCGAAAGTACATCGAGCATGAGGTGGGGCTTCATCTGTATGCCGTTATTGGCAAGACCGCAGTATACATAACACATCTGGAGCGGCGTTACCAAAACGTCGCCCTGCCCAATGGCAATGTTTGCGGTATCGCCCGGCTGCCATGCACGGTCATAATCGCGTGCCCAGGTATACCAGTTCCACTTCCATTCAGCGTCAGGAATACGGCCCCGGTATTCACCCGGTAAGTCAATATTGGTTACGCTGCCCAGGCCCCAGCGCCTGTACATATCCTGAATGCCCTGAGGATTCTTTGATGAATAAAACGCCTTTGCGATCTCGTAAAAAACGCAGTCGCATGAAACCACAATGCCGCTATGCAGGTCAATGTCCTGATGCCCGTCATGGTTCCAGCAATACATACCATACTCTTCGCCAAAGCCTTCCCAAAGACCGGGGCAATAAAACATTGAATCTGTGGTGATAAGCCTTGATTCCAAAGCAGCGCTCGTGGTTAACGGTTTGATGGTTGATGCAGAAGGATACAAACCGTCAATAACGCGGTTGAGAAGCGGGGTGTTTGCGTCTGCCCTAATAAGCTGAGCCCATGCCTCGGTACTGATACCGCCCACAAACGATGACGGGTCGTAATCAGGATAACTCGCAAGCGCAAGAACTTCGCCCGTTTTACAATTCATGCAGATGCAGGTACCGCCCGTAGGCTGATACTTGAAATACCTGGCAACATCCATACCGGTCAAAATTGCATCCTCGGCAGCCCTTTGAATACCAATGTCTATGGTCAGACGAATATCGCTTCCCGGTATGGCCGGTACCTCGCTTACTACACCGGTAACATCGCCCGAGGCGTCTACATAGACCGTACGTGTACCGCGTATGCCCTGAAGAACACCTTCGTACTCGTATTCAATACCGCTTTTGCCCACTATATCGCCGGCCTGGTAAGTAACAAGGTTATTTGAATCTTCTGCAAAAGCCTTCATTTCTTCTGAAGAAATCGAGCCGGTATAACCCAAAACATGACAGGCTAAAGACCCCTGCGGGTACATTCTTACCGTGCGGTCTTCTATGCTGACGCCCGGGAACTGGCTGGGGTGTTCAAGAATATAGCCCACAGCGGCATCAGAAGCATCTATCATAACGGTACGTGCACTCTGAGCGCCTTCACGAATACTCTGAATGTTGTGACGTACCGTGATCTCCGGTATACCCAAAAGGTTTGAGAGTCTGCGTACCAAACGCGTGTTATTAACCACAGATTTGTCTGCAACAACCGCCATTGAAAGCCGGTTCTCTACGAGAGGTATTCCGTTACGATCGAGAATTCTGCCTCGTGCAGGCTTGAGCGACACTTCGCGCGTACGGTTTGACTCGGCCTGAGAGGTATACTGTTCACCGGAGAGCAGCTGAATACCCCACAACCTGAGGCCCAGAATGCTAAAAAGACCTGCCGCGCCGTACCCGAGCCATCTCAGGCGGGTACGTATGCTTGTGTCTGACTGCTCCTCAATACTGTATGCCATATCATGATTAATCTTAGAAGCAGTTGCACCGGTAAGATCATATTCAACCGCATTCTTTTTAAGACCAAGCTGGTCTCGGTTATTGATCTTTTTAAATACTTTAACAAATACCGCAAGCGAGATTAGCGCCACAACAAGGGCAATCAATACACCCCATACCCATGTTGACAATGCTTTCTCGCCTCCTTACTTACAAAAGAACAGACTGTGAGTATACTAGGTCTAAACTGACAACCCGCCGGCTGCCAGTCTAAAACGCGCAAGCGCTCTCGACAAAATGATAAACAGCAAAAGCGCAATAAGAGCATCGGCCAGAAGCGAAGCAAAGAATATGGTAACAACGCTCCAGCCAACTTCGCCGAGCCCATGATTAAACGCAGCAATCGCAAGTCTTGTCAGACCGTAAACCGCATCGCATGCAATAAACATGACAATGGGACGTACCCAGCCTTCTCTGAGCTCCATGAACGCAATTGCTCCGTAAATGAAGCCAAATACGCACATAACAAGCGCTGTTATACCCAATGGATCTGTACCCATAAGGTCAAGAACAAGACCGCACAAAAAACCGCATACACAACCGGCATTCGAGCCTTCAAGCGACCCGACGCATGCGGTAAGAATGAGCAAAAAAGAAGGTGCAACACCAAAGAGCTGAATTCTGCTGCCCAAAATAAGATATACGAATACAAGGAGTATGGTTACAACAATGGTAAGACCATGATCACGCATGCAAACCCTCCTTTACTCGCCAACCTGGACAACGCGCTCTTCAGGAGCAAGAACCGTGCTCCCGCTTACCGTATAGTCAAACACTACAAATACTTCTTCCTGGTTTTCTACGTTAGCGGCCGGTGTAACGGTAATGTCATAATAGAGACTCTTTGATGTCTCGGCAACATTTGCCACCGTACCAATTAAAAGGCCGGTAGGATATACGCCGCCCAAACCCGACGTCACAACAATATCGCCA
Source organism: Coriobacteriales bacterium (assembly GCA_017515595.1). Classification (GTDB taxonomy): domain Bacteria; phylum Actinomycetota; class Coriobacteriia; order Coriobacteriales; family UMGS124; genus RGIG5691. Next base: position 7,227 of record JAFWFL010000089.1, on the reverse strand, counting down.
ACCGAGACTGTCTCGGTTGAAGGAATATATTCAAGGTGGAGAGACCCGTCAAGAGAGCCTCTCAAAATGCCTCTTGTACGTGAACTCTGTAAAAGCGCGCTTACCTGGAACTCCGGATCTGTAATTTGGCGCACATAGGAAGTTGTTGCAGAGACTACCGCAACCTGGCCAATAATACCGGCGCCGTCTACAACCGGCATATCAGGAGTAATGCCCACGTTTGAGCCGGCATCAATAATGAGCGACTCGTTCCAGGTATCAGCGTTAATATCAATGATATGCACCGCAACGCCGCGCATATGATATGAACTGGTAAGCGCAAAAAGCGACCTCAAGCGCTCGTTTTCTGCCTTGTACTCATTGTACTCGGCAAGCTGGGCTGTCAAAAGCTCGTTTTTGCGCTCAAGCTCGTCGAGGGCTTCTGGATTGGTAGTAGCATTATGAATTATGTTGCCCAAGGTGGTAAAAGGCTGTTCCATGAGCGTGCCGATGTGCTTAAACGGGGCAACAACCGCCTGCGCGGTTGCTCGAACCTGGTCAACCACAGGCTGCGCACTTTCACGTACCGTCAGAGTAATGAGCAAAATCGAAATAAGAACAAACACCACAAGCGTTCTCACGCCGGAAGACTGCTTTTTCTCCCCAAATGATACACGCCCTTGTGTTCCCTTCATTGCCTCTGTTCTCCGTCACTCGATTATTAGCGGTTAGACTGAGTATATGACCTGGTAAGGGTATCAGCTTCAAGAACGCGGGTGCAACCGTTAACCACGTTTTCCAAGGCAGTGGGAGAAACGTGTACCGGTACTCCGGTTTCTTCGCGTAAGCGCTGGTCAAGACCTCTCAGCATGCCTCCGCCACCCGAGAGCAGAATTCCGTAGTACATAAGATCACTCGCCAAATCCGGAGGAGTTAGATCCAAAGAATCCTTAACAGCTTTTATAACGGTATCTATGGGGTTTTGCAGCGCGAGCCTAATCTCTTCTGACTCTATGCGCACGGTCTTGGGCATACCCGTCATGACGTCGCTGCCGTTTACCTCAACGTCAAGCTCCCGCTCGAGCGGGAAAGCCGAACCCACTTTAATCTTAACAATCTCGGCGGTTCTCTCGCCTATGTTAAGGTTATATGCATCTTTAACATGTTCCAAAATGGCCTGGTCAAATACCACACCACCTGTACGAATAGATTTTGAAACCACAATGCCGCCCATGGAGATAACCGCAACCTCGGTGGTGCCTCCGCCAATATCAACAATCATTGAGCCGGTTGGTTCTTCTACCGGAAGGTCGGCGCCAATTGCTGCCGCCATGGGTTCCTCAATTAAAAACGCCTGCTTGGCGCCGGCCTGAACCGACGCTTCAAAAACGGCGCGTTTCTCGACAGAAGTAACGCCGCTGGGGACACCCACAACTACGCGGGGACGAGGCGACCATGGGTAGCGGCGCTCTCCGGTAGCCTTACCAATAAAGTAGCGCAGCATTGCTTCTGTTACATCAAAGTCTGCAATAACACCGTCTTTAAGCGGCCTTATTGCAACAATGTTATCTGGTGTCCGGCCAAGCATACGCTTGGCTTCAGCGCCTACCGCGAGAACGCGCTTCTCGTCGCGGTCTATAGCAACAACAGAAGGTTCATTCAATACAATGCCCTGCTCGCGAGTCGCAACAAGGGTATTCGCTGTACCTAAATCTATTGCGAGGTCTCCGCCATACCGGCCAAAGAGGCTATCGAGCAATGACATTGCAGCATTCCTTTAACGTAAAATCATTCACCAATACAGACCTTTGCATGGAAAGCCCGATGCCACCATAATGCATTGCTGACACCGGGCTTCAACAAAATAACGTGCTAAACCTACTCGGCAAAGAAGATCGAAATCTCACGCTCTGCAGAAGCGGGAGAGTCTGAACCATGAATAACGTTGGCGTCAACGCTCAGGCCAAAGTCGCCGCGAATGGTGCCGGGAGCAGCCTTTGCACAGTCAGTTGGGCCCATAAGGCGGCGCATATTGGCAACGGCATTCTCGCCTGAGATAACCATCTTAACAACGGGACCAGAGGTGATGTAAGAAACAAGGCCCTCATAGAACGGCTTGCCCTTATGCTCTGCATAGTTCTGGGCTGCCTGCTCAGGGGTTACCATCTCAAGAACCATGCGCTCAATGGTAAGGCCGCTGCGCTCAATGCGGTTAACAATCTCGCCAATGTGGCGGTTTGCAACTGCATCGGGTTTGATCATGCAATACGTTCTCTCGTTCATCTTTTACTCCTTATATCATCAAACTTATAATTATATCCTGAATAACCCGCTTGTTATTCTTCAGGTATCCATTCTTCTTCCGGGTTATCTTCTACCCACTCTAATTCCTCGGCAGGCGTCTCCTCAGAAACTGTGCTCTCAGAAGGCTGCTCTGCAGAAGTTGACACGGCTTCAGGATTAGTAACCGGTACAGCACCTATTGGGTCAGATGTAGCATCGGTAAAGGTATTCACATCAACAGCGCTTTGCTTCTTTGAGATAGAAGCAATCTTCCAGCCAATACCCACGCGGTCAAGATTGACTTCGTAGCTAACAACTCCGCCCTCGGGCAGTGATACGTCTACCAGTGCGGTACTCTTTTGTGCGTCAGTATCGAGACCCTTGATCTCATACGAGTCACCCTCGCTGATCTCGTCAATAATAAACGCACGCGAAGTTCCCGTTGACTGGGCTGACCATCCGTCAGACTTGTCTCTGCCAACCAGAGCGGCCTGGAAGACCTCATTAATGGTGGTTTCCTGGCTGGGCAATCCCATACCCATAAGATAAGCAGCAAGAGCGGCTGCCACGAGGAGTACCATAACCACAAGAAATGCGATAAGAACCTTAAGTCCTACATGGCTGTTCTGACGATCCTGCTTCTTCTTTTGCTTATCCTGCTTCCTGGCATCTTTTGCCCTGTTCTCGATATCTTTATCATCCATATCAAAGAAACCGGTATCATCAGGAGAAGGCATGACGTCGCCGGAGCGTCCAAGCGGGTCAAGCGGGTCAAATGACTGACCCTGTCCAAAACCCTGTAAAAACATCTCGGTATTGCTGCCTGATTTGGCTGAACTCGCAATAGTATCTGTTACGCGCTTTGCTCGTTCATAGTCAGATCGCGCTGCCGGTGAAAGCTCGTAGCCTCCCTCAATTGCTTTCTCAAAAGCCTGGACAGCCTCTATCATGCGGTTTGAAGCAACATATGCCTGGCCAAGGTTCGAGTAAAGAAGGTTGCACTCGTTGGGGTCTTTTGAAAAATCAAGAGCTGTACGGTATGCTTCTGCCGCATCTGCGGGACGCTTTAGCTGCATAAAGCATACACCAAGGTTAATGAGTGACTTTGCCGGGTCAGGGTTATTGTTCTCAAGAGCAGCGTTGCGGTAAGCAACACCTGCACTCCGTGGGTCGCCCATCTTGGAATATGCTTCGCCCAAAGCCATTTGGGCTTTATACGCACCATGATAATTTGAATCTGTGAGTGCTGTACGCAACGATTCTATTGCTCCGTAGTAATCTCCCATCATCATCTGGGCTTTACCCAGATTTGTGTAGATTGCTCCCTTATTGGGGTACATAGGATCAAGGGTGGCAGCCTTATATGCCTGAACGGCTTCCTGTACTCTGCCGAGGCGCATAAGGGCATTCCCGCAAAGATGACAGGCTTCACCCGTACCCGGTCCGGTGCCACACTGTGAAAACAGTATAACAGCCATGTCCCAGTCCTGAGCATTATAAGCTTGTTTTGCCTGGGTAAATGTTGCGTTATCCACCTTTGGACTCCTCAAATCGAAACGTTGCACATTCCTTGTTTATTTCGCTTACTCAGCGTTTACATGTTCAATGGTAGCGCTCAGAATTTCATCGCCTGCGCGCAGTTGTTTAATGACGTCGAGACCCTCTACCGTCTCGCCAAATACCGTGTAGCCGCTGTCAAGAGAATGCTGCGGACCAAGGCAGAAATAGAACTGTGAACCTGCGGTATTGGGCATGCTTGTACGGGCCATGGCAAGGGTACCGTCATTGTGGCGGTTGCGCGGGTTGGTTTTATACTCGTCTTTGATGCAATAGCCCGGTCCGCCCGTACCGGCACGATGTGCCGGTGTTCCGCCGCGCATAACCTCTTGCGGAGTCATGTCTTTGGTATAAGGATCGCCGCCCTGAATTACAAAGCCGGGGACATAGCGATGGAATTTAACGCCGTCATAATAGCCCTTCTCAATAAGCTCGCAAAAATTGGCTACATGAATAGGAGCGCCTTCTGCGTCGAGACGGGCTTTAATTGTGCCTTTGCTTGTGTTGAGAACTGCAACTTCATCACCTTGCGGCACATATGTAGGGGTATAAAGATCTGCCATAACTACCTGCCTTACTTTTCATATACGTGCGGAGAACCCAGCGCAAGCCGGGTTCTCCTTTTGCAATCTTCATATTGTACGGTATAGAATGCTTACGTCGAGTGGCGTACAAAAACTCTACACCTCATATGGGCTTCTTACATGAATAACACGGAGCTTAAACGTAAACTTAAACTCCAGCCTGTGCCAAAGCTGAATTCAAATCAAAGCTGTCATACGTGTTCATGTACTGGGTCTTATACTGGTTAACACCATTCACATTATCACGTCCAACAATACTTTCAGCTTGTGAAGCAACACTGTAGGGATCTGATGCAGCAGCAAGGAGGTTCCAGGCTTCGCTCAAAAGCTCGGTACGCTTAATAAGGCAGTCAACCATAGAAGCAACCGTTTGCTTGGGTGACTCAAGACCGGGAGCTGCCGAGGTATCTGCACCCTGAACCTGAGCAAGCAGGTTCTTAAGCTCAATTAAAGTCTGCTCGGTATCATGAGCATACTGCTGACGAAGAGCCTGGTTACTGCTTGTATAGTAACTGTTAAAGTTAGGAACAATTACGTTACTGATCTGACTGTCATAGAAGTCAAGGCTGTTATAAACCTCTGTAATTGTTGCAACAGCTGCTGCGGTTTTCTCGGCACCGGTAGGCTGTGTTTGAGTCTCTACCGGAGTAGTGTTTTGCTGCTCGACTGGCTGGGTATCAACAGGCGTTTGCTCTACTAAGCCGGAATTTGCTGTTGGGTCTTGAATCTGAGTGTCAGTTTGGTCTCCCGCAGGAGTTGTCTGCTGTCCCTCGTTGTCTGTTTGATTCTGCTGGGATTGCGTAGTCTGTTGTCCCGGGAACGTAAACGCCGGACCGGTTGGATTCCATGGATGGAAAATAAGCAGCACGAGAGCAATGATGAGTAAAACCAGAAGAATAATCAACACAATGGGCCACTTGGGTGTTGGGTTGATTTGGCTTGTGTCTATGGTTTTAACCGTTGCATATGAAACGCTTGGCGTGCCGTTCATGGGAACAGCTTTGTTCTGCCTTTGCTGTTGTTGGGCTACGCGCTGTTGAGAACCGGTGTTTTGCTCTTGCTCATAACGCTGGGTGCGCTGCTGTGGCTGAGCGTACTGTTCTTCCTCATATACCTGAGCAGGCTGGGTGCGTACATTTACCTGAGAAATAGGCTCATTATAACGTTCTTGTGCAACATTATTGTTTGCATAAGATACCTGCGTACGGGGCATGGCCTGGGTGCGCTCAAGTGCCATAGCTATGTCGCTTCCGCAAACCGGACAATATTGTATGCCGTCAAGTACTTCTGTTTCGCATACCGGACATTTCATCTTATTTGCCTCCTACAGTTAAGGTTGAATGAACTGTGTTAAACAGTATGGGGCTATGAGAGTTATATCATACTCCCATTGGAACGTAAAATATGCAGCATTTGTTTAGAGTGCCAACGATTCCAAATAAGCGATGGCTGCATCACACATACTTTGAGCCAAAAGATCCTGGTATTCTGGGTTGCTTAAGCGTATATCCTCATCTGGATTGCTCATGTAACCCATTTCATATAAAACCGAGGGAACTTCACAAAAATTAAATCCGGCCAAATCATAACGTTCAACTATACCGTTATCATTGACACCTGTCTTTTCAATAATGATAGGATGCATGATCTGAGCGGCCCGTGCCGACTCCTCAACAATGGGAGCGGTCCAGTCATTGTATCCGGGAATAAGCGTAGTAAAACCGTTGAGGCTCGGGTCATCCATTGAGTCAGCATGCAGGCGGATAAAAATATCGGCTTTGCATTCATTGGCAATCCTCGCACGGTCTTCGCTTGACATAACCACATCATGTGTTGTGCGAACCATGACAACATTTACTCCCGCAGCCTCAAGCTTTTGCTGCATTAGCAAGGCGATTTCAAGCGTAACCTCGTATTCTCCCCTGCCCGTTACAACACCGCCTGCGCCACCCGGCTCAACATATTGCGTGTCATACGCGCCGGGACCTATGGGTGTCAGTGATAAATCCGCAATTGCGCCGTGACCGGCGTCAATACAAACGGTATAGGCAGACAATGGGTTAACCTCTTCAACGGTATTCTCGGCAAGCAGGCTTTCCTCGGTCGCCAGCGTTGCTGCTGTCCCGTTTGATTCACTATTTTGATTGTTTGAGCTGTCGTGAACAATGGTGGCAATCAACGTCCAAACCACTGCTACCAATGCGATAAAAGCAAATATTGATGCAATAAACCAACGCCTGTTAGATGTAACCGCAAGTCCGCTTTTAACAAGCTCATCATCATGAGTGTCATTATTCTTTTTGCGCGCTGTCTCATTATCTTCTTGATTATCGTCATTATCAGAGTCAGAGACGTCAGTGTTTTGCTCATCCTTAGCAGGCGGTGCATACCGGGGATCTATAAATAGATAATGCATCTCCGGCGATGGATCTGTGTAATTATCCATGCGTGTTTCTCCTATATTTTGTGTCCGTCTTTACACGCTGGGTTACATAATAACGTTATTCTCGGTAAAAAATGTGTGGAGCTTTTATACCTTAGAAGCCCCATACGAGATCCAAACTTATGTGTGACGGGAGACAGGTCGGTGTCATATTTAAGAAAAAAGGCTGATATACATTCCGTCCGGAGCGTTTTTATGAGGCGAAAGCGTAGGATGGTATGTATATCAGCCTTTTCTTTTAAATATGACAACGACCTGTCTCCCGTCACACAGACCTGTTCCGGAATCTGCTAAACCACGGAGAAGTTGCAGTTTCTTAAATTACCGCTCTTTTTTGCTTATAAGTGTTTTAAGATATACATTTGCGCAGCGAACGTGTTG
>JAFWFL010000088.1 GCA_017515595.1 Coriobacteriales bacterium | reverse complement strand
TGCAAAAATGGATCTTATTGGATCAGTCCTTTTGGCCCTTTGGGTATTCTGCCTGCTTTTGGGCATCACCAATATGGATTCATTTACACTTGAAAGCATATTGACCCCGTCTGTTCTGGTGTGCTTTGCGGCTGCTATAGCAGCATTTATTCTCTTTATTATTGTCGAGCGCAGAGCTCAGGACCCGGTGTTTCACCTTGAATACTTTTCTTCCCGGCCAATTGTTGTAACAATGGCGGTTTCATTCTTTATTGGCTGCTGTATTGTAAGCATGATGCTCATACCCCAGTTTGCCGAGAATGCGCTTGGCCTTACCACAGGCTCGGGCGGTTTTTATGTGCTTGCTATTGGTATCCTCTCGCTCATTGGACCGCCTGTGGGAGGAAAACTCATTGATAAGATTGGGCCAAAACCCGTGCTTATGGGCGGTCTTGCGGTCATGGCGGCAGGCTTTGTTTATTTAGCGATGATAGCAGCCCCCAACCCCACACCCTTCCGTTTGATTTCAGGCCTTGCCATTGTGGGCCTGGGCATGGGTTTTGCCATAGGAGCGCCAACAAACTACATGATCCTCTCGAACACCCGCGAAAAAGATGCGAGTTCAGCCATCGCAAGCATCGCGTTGGTACGCCAGATTGGCACCACCGTTTCTCCGGCAATTCTCGTAGAATTCATCTCTGCCGAAGCAGGTCTTTTGGGTTATCAACACATGCTGCTTTGTGTGGCTGCCTTTAGCGCCATCGCACTCGTCTTAATGGTACTCTACCGGCCTTCTCAAACGCTTGCTCATGACTAGAGATACATTCTGGTACAATATCCAAAAGTCTGGAATCTTTAAACGCGACAGGATAAAGGCAAAACGATCTATATGTTGACACTTAAAAAATTGCCATATGAGTTTACGGTTTGCAAAGTCAAATCGGTCACAGACATCGATTTAAACGCAGATGTCTATTTCATTGGAAAGACAGATGACGAGCTTTCTCTTGTATGTAAAACAGAAGACACGCCAAAAGACACACTGGAACGCAATAACGGGTGGCGTGGATTTTGTATCGAAGGAGAGCTCGATTTTTCGCTGATTGGTATTTTATCGGAACTGTCTGCGATCCTCGCCAAAAACAGGATCGGAATCTTTGCTGTTTCAACATACAATACAGACTACATTCTCGTGAAAACAAATGACTTTGACCGTGCGATGACCATACTGGCAGATTCCGGATACCGAGTATTGGCAGATGCATAGGAGGTCGTTTATGCAAACGTCAAGAAAAATCATAAAAGCTCAGTTTGTGCGCTTGGTTTTCATGTTGTTTCTCACGATATTCATGGGCTGCTCATTTACATGCCGCGTGTTTGCAGATTCAGAAACCGCGAGCAATACGTTCTTGCAGATAACCGAGCTAACCGAGGCATTCGTTATGCTGGACGATGTGGAAAACGGGTCGGTTGAAACATGGGACGGTGACCGTGTTTATGTTCTCTCAAACTCATCATGTACAAACCCTGATGCATTATTACTGCTGCCTTATGAAGGGTTTGACTCCAGACCAAATTCCCTCAATGACATTACCCTTCCGTCAACCGAGGGCAAAAACATCGGAGAATATGTTTATGGTTTTATTCTCGAAAATCAAACAAGTTATCATAAAAAGAATCTGCTCAGACCATATGCCGACCTTTATGGAGGCACAATTTTTGAACAGCGCGGCAGCAAATTTCTAACAACACTGACCGACGGATCCATGTGCGACTATGGTTTTGTAGTAATAAGCACGCACGGCACCGTAGAAAATGTACACCCCCGCGACGACGGTTCATGGCGCTCGTACCTCATGGTAATGGATGGTGTCAGTAAAGAAGAATTGGAGTCGTTTAAAACCTCTTTTGCCAACAAGTATTCCATCCCGCAAGATGAAATTGTCAATTACATTACCACCGGCGAAAAAGAAGACGAGTTATTTGTCTCAACTGACTTCATTATGACCTACTATCGTGGCCTGACCTTTGACAATACCATTTTTTATTTTGGCGTGTGCGGCCTCTTTCGAGACAAGGTATTCCGTAACTTTTTGATTGAGCATGGCGCCCAGGCGGTGATTGGATTCCCTTATACACTGAGAGACTTTGTTGACGAAGGCTACAGCTCAACGCTTGGAAAACAGCTTTTCGAAAAAAACGAAAATGCTCCGTGGCGCACCAATACCATTCCGGAAGTCATGAACTCTACCCTTCTTAATAAAAACTCTGAGTTCATAGATGATATTTGGTTTTTACCGAACAAGCTTCAAGAATACTCTTGGATAGTAGGCATGTCCTGGTGCTGCCGGAGTGCCGAATTTGCGCTTAAGGGATATGGCGACATGACCGGGTCTGTTGTAAGCGCAAACGGCAAGCCGGTAGAAGGCGCCGAAGTTATAGCGTATCGCTTTATTGGGCAGCGTTTTGAAGTCAAGGGTGTAGACCGGACCGGCAGCGACGGCTCTTTTAAATTCAGCTCCTTGCCCTGGGGAGTATATGTTATTGATGTTAAAGCAGGTACATGGCCTGAGGTCTGGCAAACACAGGCGTCTATTGACTTTAGCGCCCAGAGTGCTTACTGCGGTAATATTTATCTTGCAACGAGCTTAGAAGAAGACTTACCGGTCAATACACTTGAAGCATACTTCATGGGCGAGCTCACAGATTCATATGGCATACTCAACCCCCAGCTCGACATATATGATGCCTCTTATGTTGAGGGAGGTTTCCAAGATGGGTTCATTGGCGACGTGCAGCAGGCACTCTCGGGAATTATCTCGTATTCCATCGATGACTTTGATGCTGATGACGCTAACGAGCTTCTCGTCATGCGTATCTCTGCCCTTTCTGACGGTATAACCAATGCCTTATATCTGGAGATGTATGAGACTCTGGAAAACGGTTCTGTTAAGAGAACTGCCATGGTTTCTTACGGCACCATGTGGGCAGCATCCCGTAATCATGACCTCAGATGCGCTGTGTTTCTCAACAAACAGACCGATCCCAGCAGACTTGAGTCTTTAATAACTGGAGGACCGGTTATTTGCCTCTACGCGTCGGCTTCGATGAACGCTAATTTTGAGATTATTCGCCAGCTCTCCTATACGGGCGAAGGTTTTGTTGTGCTAGATGAAAGAGCGCTCATAACAGCCGAGGGCTGGTGTGCAGAGTACACCAAAGAACCTTATCGCGGAGAAGAACTGGTAAGTGCCGTGCTTGACTATACAAACGAGGGATGGACGCTTGTGAAAAAGGCAGAAGTTAGCGCCATGAATAACACTGATACAATGTGGACAGATTTTTCTGCTGCCGAAGCCCAAGTTGTGAATGGCTACTGCGACTATCTGCAGTACTGGGGTATCCCTCGCAACGGCAAACGCTTCTCCTACGAGCTACGTGACAGCACAGATGCTCAAAAACTGCCCGTCATTACCGCATTTGATGATAATTCTCATACGCTGTCATGGCTTGGTGAAGTAAATTGCACAATTAGTTGGGGTAATGGCTCAAAAGTCAAAACAATCCAAATTATCAACTACAACTCTACCGTGTAATGTACTTCAAATTCAAGGATACGGTTGCTTTTGCTTTCATTCTGAGAAACCCTCGCTTATATGATAAGCTATTTACCTGGCGTTTTAATAAGTAGAGTTATATTATTTTGAAATTTGAGCAACCGTATCCTTGAATCTTAAGCAGAGGACAGCTTCCGAGCAACCGTATCCTTGAATCTTAAGTAGAGAAGGTTCTGCGGAGCAGCTTATGGGATATATAAGGATAGCCGGCGGTTCTTCTTTATGTGTTTAAAAAGCTTATTCTGTTTCGCTGTTTTTGTGCCATGCTGGTTCTACGGAATCTATACAACAGCGACATCATACAATAATGACTCGCTGATTCGATATCGAGTAAGGATGGCATCGCATGGAGCAGCTGGCATGGTGGCAAAAGACTATTGTGTATGAGGCATATCCTAAAAGTTTTCTTGACACTGAAGGTGCAGGTACCGGAACGCTCCAGGGTATTATCCAAAAACTCGATTACCTGGCAAGTCTTGGAGTTGGAGCTATTTGGCTCACGCCCGTTTACTGCTCCCCTATGAAGGATAACGGCTACGATATTGCCAACTACTATGACATTGACCCGCGCTTTGGCACCATGGATGATATGGATCAGCTCATTGCAGAAGCAGAAAAGCGCAATATCCGCATTGTCATGGACCTTGTTATGAACCATACTTCAGACGAGAATCCCTGGTTCATTGAATCAAGCTCATCCAAAGAATCCGAGAAAAGCAACTGGTACATTTGGCAGGACGCAAAGGAAGACGGCAGCGAACCCACAAACTGGCGCGGCGTCTTTGGAGGCTCAACCTGGACATGGTGCGAAAGCCGCCGGCAGTATTACTATCACACCTTTGCCGAGTTCCAGCCTGACCTCAACTGGGAGTGCGAAGAAATGCGCCGGGAGCTCTACCGCATGGCGCGCTTTTGGCTCGACAAAGGCTTGGGAGGGTTCCGCATTGACGCTGTGGTCTATATCAAGAAACGCCCCTTTGAGGATGCAGTACCCGACACTCCTGACAGTATGGCAGATATCACGCTCCTCGGCTCCAACATACCCGGTATTCTCGACTTCCTCAATGAGTTTAAGCATGAGGTCATGGACGGCTATGACGCGTTTACGGTTGCCGAGGCAAACGGTGTTAAACCTGAGGAGCTTCCTGATTGGGTAGGCGATACCGGTGTGTTTGACATGTTGTTTGAGTTCAACCACATGGACGTAGCTATGGGCAAAAACGGAGCCTGGTACAAACCGGCGCGCTGGAAACTCCCTGATCTTACTTCAGCGTTAACCGCCAGTCAAACCGCAACCGCACAAAACGGCTGGTATCCCATTTATTTTGAGAACCATGATCAGGCGCGTGCTGTAAGCCAGTTCTTCCCACGTGCGGTCAACACAACCGCCGCGTCAAAGATGTTTGGCTGTGTGCTTATGACCCTCAGGGGCACACCCTTCCTCTACCAGGGAGAAGAACTGGGGTATCTCAACGTCGCCTGGTCCTCAATAGACTGCTACGACGATGTTTCCTCGTACAATCAATACGATTTGGCACTCCAGGCAGGCAAAACCGAGGAGCAAGCTCTGGCTTGCGTGCACCTGCATAGCCGCGACAATGCCCGCACACCCATGCAATGGGATGCGAGCGAAAACGCCGGCTTCACCACCGGCACACCATGGCTCCCCATTCATGATGACTACCAAACCTGTAACGTTGAGGTCCAAAGCACAAATCCCAACAGCGTGTTAGAGTGGTACCGCTCCCTTGCGCAACTGCGCGAAGACCTGCCCGTCCTCATTGAAGGCGACTACGAGGAACTTCTCCCGGGTGACGAGCACATTTACGCATTTTCACGCACAAACGGGTCAGAAAAAGCAGTAATTCTCGCCAATTTTGCCGAGAGATTCGTACCGTATGATACGACGCTCGCAGAAGGCCTCACCGTAGCTCTTAGCACCCACGGCAACCATACCCCCGGTTCCCTCCAACCGTTTGAAGCCGTCATCTGGCGGAATTAGAGATGTGCTTTAACACATACACTCAGTACATCAGTACTTCAAATATTCCCTCGTATGTCAGATTGGATCATCAAGCAAAGGCGAACCCTCGCAGGTCAGAAACGCACCGCCGTTATAGAAAATGAGTGTTGTAGGCAGCACTTCCTGCTGAATAAGCTGGAACGTAAACGCTTTCACAATTGTCGCACCAAGCGTATCATCTCCGATCCCCATAAACCGTGACGAATGCACCAAACAGTATTTTTTGTATTCTCTACTACTAAACTCCTTGATTTGGTGGTATCTCAAAGAATGTATAGAAACGCAAAAAATGCGCCATATTCTATGGCGTTTTACAATGTTATGAGAAAACCAGATACCAGCAGAGTTCCCGACGTATTTTAACAGCCGGGTTGATATCACAAGAAGATTTTATCATTTTAACGAACATCCCCAAAACAAAAACCAGTCAAACGGTTCTTCTGCATGGTAATGTCCTCTTTGCCGTAGTAATGATCATCGCAAACATGGTCCAGGACAAAAATGGGTTCTGAGCCATCTTTACAAGATATAGCCCCCATGTCCGTCTGATCAATACAGTTGTTGTTTGGCGTAGCGGATAAGCTCTTCCGAGAGAGTTGCTCGGATTGTCTCGTCCTCTGCACCAAATTGGATTGCTATCAGAAAATGCGTTTGTCCCTCGCTGTCTATTGCTTCCATCGCCACAACAAGGCAATCACCAGCCATATTTGTTGTTCCGGTTTTGAGACCAATAACACCCGGAACATTGTAAAGAAGCGGGTTGGTATTGGTAACTGTCACGCCCAATACCTCAAGGGTTGCTACCTTCTGTGCAGTAAGAATCGTAATCTCGGGATAAACAGATAGTATATGTCTGACCAGTTTAAACATGTCCTGAGCACTCATGCGGTTTTGGACCTTAGTAGCTGCAAGATTGTTGGTGTAAATCGGCAGGCCATGGCAATCGTAAAACCTGACTTCCTCAGAAAGGCCCAATTCATCAGCCTTATTTTTCATTAGATCTACAAAAGCCTCTTCACTACCGGCTACATGGACTGCCAGCGTTAGAGCGCATTCATTACTCGACGCCAAAAGCATAGCCGCCATCAGCTCATCCAAAGGCGCTTCCATACCTTCATCCAGAATGATTACACCGTCTTCTGTGCGTGAAAGCTCTGCTGCTTCTTGAGGAACGGTTATCAAATCATCAGCAGAAATGTTCTTATTAGCAAGTGCATCTTTGATCACAAGGTAGGTCATAAGCTTTGTGGTACTCGCAATAGGAACACTCAGCTCAGGATACCAAGCTGCATACACTTCACCGGTACTCGCATCACCCACAAGTGCCGTATGAATCTTATAATAAAAGCCCTCATCTTCAAGAGCATCAAGGTCAATAATACAGGAACCCATTGTGTCTAACGCAACACCCTGCCCTGTAAATTTAATCGCAAGATCGAGCTGCATAGCCACATCAGTAAGACTGATAAAACAGTCGACATAACCGTCAGAGTCCGTACTCATAAAGCTCTGATACTTAAGTTCCCTTCCGTCAAGCTCTATAGGATTGACCATAAGATCATATGTTTTATAAACGTAGTAATCACCGGTTGTTGAATCAATGTCAGGAAATGGTATTCCTTCTCCCCCAACCGGAGTATATTCTGCACCGGTCAAAATCTTGACGCGGTTTTGTTCAACAGTCACATTAAACTGTTTTGACATACCCCTCAGTGAATATGCCAGATCACGTAACGAAACAAACCTGTTATTCCTGTACGAGTAGTGTAGCGTCTTGATAATATATTCATCAGAATCATCTATAGTTACCAGCAAGCTCTCGAGAAGCCCATGTTCTGTCAGATGTTTGGCGTCCGCATCATGAGCATGCGCATTAACACAACAAACCATAAGCATAAGCAACGCAAGCATAACGAGACACAAAAACCGCTTTTTTGCCCATGCTCATAATTAACCGACCCCTTCCCCATGTAAAAAGCAGGCTAAAGAGTTTGTGCTCTTTTTCTAGACATTGTACAGCTCCCGGTAATGGGCAGTTACCTTTTGAGCGTCTTCGAGCGACATGCCATAGATTTCGCAATATCCGTACGGGAGCGGCGGACCAATAAGCCGCCGCATGTCGCCCATTTCTTCCTCGGTCATACCATACTCGGTGAGCACCTTTTTGCCGGTTGCGAGAATTGCCGGGACCGTGTTGGCCAACGTCCCGTCAAAATCAAACAGTATGCAGGTACGTGACGCTATATCACACCTTGGCGGCTCGTCCGGCATTATCACTCCTTCTGAATCCGGCTGGAAAAGTATTATATAATGTAATAATTTGATATAGTATGCAACCGAGCAAACAACGCTTTTGTATGCGAAGCATCCATAAAGTCCAACCCATAGGGAGAACGGGAGACATTTACCATGGATACCAGTATTCTGAAAATCATCAAAGGAAGAAAAAGCGTCCGAACATTTGACGGGAGATCAATAAACAGCGAAGACATGTTACATTTGGAACAATATGCCTCAACAATTACGAACCCGTTTGATATCCCGGTTCGCTTTGTTTTTCTTGATGCAAAAGAGTACGGATTATCAAGCCCTGTGCTCTCGGGTGAAACCATGTATGTTGCCGGAGCAGCAGTAAAGAAGCCCTATGCTGACGTTGCGTTTGGTTTCTCATTTGAAAAGCTTGTACTGTATGCCTGGTCACTTGGAATTGGAACAACCTGGATTGGCGGCACTATGAAACGCGAAGTATTCGAGAAGGCCGCGCATCTTATGGACAATGAGTTTATGCCCTGTGTGAGCCCGCTTGGGTACCCGGCTAAAAAGCGTTCTCTCAAAGAAACCATGATGCGCAAAGGTGTTGGCGCAGATTCCCGCATGCCTGTTGACAAGCTGTTCTTTGAGAATAACTGGAGTAATCCCTTGAGTGAAGATAAACAAAAAGAGATAGTCAATCTCGCCGAGATAGTGCGCTGGGCTCCGACTGCTGTTAACAAACAACCCTGGCGGTTTGTTATATCAGGTAACGCATTCCACGTATACGTGAAGCATGATAAGAATTATATAAGCGAAAAGACCGGCGACCTGCAAAAAGTTGATGTGGGCATTGCTTTATGCCATCTAGTTCTGGGACTGGAGGAGCAGGCAGAACAGCCTGAGATAGTCATTGATAATCCAAGCTTTACAATACCAGGCGAAGCGGAATACGTTGCAACAGTAAAACGGTCTTTCAAATAGGATAAGTATGACAGCATCTCTGGTTTGTTAATGTAAGCCTGCAATTTATGACGGGTGCTAGCATGATTGGAGCCAAGAAACCAAGGGTTTCTCGGCAAAAGGCCTGGTAATTTCAATCTTTTGAGGATTGATCATGCTAGCGGCCGTCATAACTTGCAGGCTTGTTGTCTTTTATTATCTTACCCAGAGAGAATGATGACTTTTCAGATTAGCTCATAAGGGACATCCGTCTCTCGCTTCATAGAGCGGGCAAAGCCTACTGCGCTGGTATTGATAATACGGGCGATTTCTTTCGGAGGTTCGGGGCAGCCTTCCCTGGCCCATTCCTCAAAAATGCGGCTTTGGAGGTCAACGTGTGAACAGACAATATGCCCTGTTCATATTGCTCAGTACATGAGGACTTCAAATATTCCCTCGTAGGTCAGATTGTAGAGCTTGAGAGATTCAACGAGGGTTTCTCGGTCTGCAAGCGAGGCCATCCAGGCAAGGCCGCAACCTGCGGCTATTTCGCTGGGAAGCGGGATGATGCGGCCGGGTATCCTGTGGGTGCGAGCACAGTCTTCGAGAGCCATCGCATCATCAAGCGAGGCAAAGCCCAGTACCACCTTGAGGGACTTGGTACGCCGGGGTTTTGGTGCTGTGACAGTTGGAGTATCCGGCATTGTAGATGTTGTTTGATCCTCCATAGTAAGCCTTTACACCCGCCCTGCTATCTCGGCAAGTGCTTCGAGCGCTGCGTCAACCTCAGTCTCGGTGTTAAACGAGCCAAAACTCATACGTACGGCACCCTGATCAGAGGTACCTAGGGCTTCGTGCATAAGCGGCGCACAATGGGCGCCTGCACGCGTACAGATGCCGTATTCATTACTGAGAATATCGGCCACCTCAGCAGAAGGTACATTCCCAACATTGAGCGCGACCACTCCGCATCGATCAATACCTCCATGCCCACCGTAGATCCTTATGGAATGAATTGTGCCGGCACCGGCTTCGAGCCGAGCAACAAGACCTCTGAGCTTGCCATGAATTGCTGTAACACCGGTCTTCTCGATATAATTGAGACCTTCGAGAAGCCCGGCGATTCCATGGGCATTGAGAGTTCCTGCTTCGAGATGCTCGGGATAAAACTCGGGCTGCCTGCGTTCATAACTATGAGTCCCCGTGCCTCCCTCGTTATATGAGGGCAAATCAACATGGGGAGCCAGCACAAGACCCCCGGTTCCCTGTGGACCATAAAGACTCTTATGGCCGGTAAACGCAACAATATCAAGACTGTCGCGTACCATATCGATATCAATAACACCGGCAGACTGAGCTGCGTCAACAGCAAAAAGAGCGCCGTGAGCATGAGTGATGCTCGCCATACGAGCGATATCATACACATCCCCGGTAAGATTTGATGCATGGGTCACAATTGCAAGCCTGGTATTTGACCTGAACAAAGAATCAAATTCCTCGTAATCAATACGTGCCTGCGTATCAACCGCAAGCACACTCGCCTGAGCCCCAAGCTTATCAGTAGCGCGGAATAATGGCCGCAACACCGAGTTATGTGAAGCAGCGGTTGTAACTGCATGGTCGCCGCTTCCCACAAGACCGGTAATAATGATATTAAGCGCCTCGGTCACATTGTGGGTAAAAACCACGCGCTTGGGGTCCGGAGCACCAAAGAGTTTCGCAACCTGCCTGCGAGCCCGGTAAACCGTCATATCAGCCCCCAGAGCCGCATCATGCGTGGCACGCCCCACGCCCCCAAAACTGTTAATCGCAGCCGCAACAGCTTGTGCTACCTCAGGAGGTTTAAGCATGGTTGTTGCGGCATTATCAAAATAAATCATAGTTTACGGTCTCACAATAACATCTGCAGCCAGCTGCTTAGCAACAATGGTAGGCATGTTAGAAGCAATACCCACAGCAAGCTTGTCTTCGAGCTCATAGTACTTAAGGCAGGTTCCACAAGTAAGAATTTCAACCCCAGCTGCCTCAAGCGTCTTAAGATCATCAAGCAAAGGCGAACCCTCACAGGTCAAAAACGCACCGCCATTATAGAAAATGAGTGTTGTAGGCAGCGCTTCCTGCTGAGTAAGCTGGAACGTGAACGCCTTCACAATCGTTGCACCAAGCGTATCATCACCAGTCCCCATAAACCGCGATGAATACACCACAACGGTATTCTTTGTATTCTCCATTACTAAACTCCTTGATTTAGCGGTATTTCAAAAAGTGTATAGAAACGCAAAGATACGCCATACTCTATGGCGTTTTGCAGAGTTATTTAAAAGTCAGATACCGGCAGAGTTCCCGGCAAATCCCAATAGCCGAGTCGATATCTAAAAAGATTTTATCATTTTAGCGAACACCCCCAAAGCAAAAATCAGCCAAACGGTTCTTCTGCATGGTAAGACTGTTTCTGTTTGGGAGTCTTTGATATTGGTCTTACAGGAAGTGGGTGAAGGCCTTGGTTTTCATGAGGTCTTCGAGAAAAGCTCTCTTAAAAGCGCTTTGCGGGTGCGAGGACTGTCTGAGCGCGCCCTTTGCGCG
>JAFWFL010000087.1 GCA_017515595.1 Coriobacteriales bacterium | reverse complement strand
TGTTAGGTCGCGCCCCGTGCGGGGCGCGTGGATTGAAACCTGTGATGATAGTCTGGTTTGCGGGAAGTCTGAAAAGTCGCGCCCCGCGCGGGGCGCGTGGATTGAAACGGCCAGGGGGTAATTGTTAATTATGACTATTGAAAGTCGCGCCCCGCGCGGGGCGCGTGGATTGAAACCACCAAAAAATACCTTTTATTTTGTCGGGCACTAGTCGCGCCCCGCGCGGGGCGCGTGGATTGAAACTTATTGATGAGCCAGAACCACGCTGGTGCGGATCCGGTCGTGCCCCGCACGAGGCGCATGGATTGAAACTCATATATTGTGATGCACGTTGATGTGATAGGTAGGTCGATATCAATGCTGTATATAATTCTGGTACTTGCGGTCCTGTGTACGAAAAGGATCTAAGAGAAGCTGTTCGAGACGTAGCGATATTAAGCCCAACTCTTGGAAAGCGCAAAGTCATGCAGATGCTGATCTTGCTGAAAGAACGCAAGGAACTTGTGCAAAAATTACTATTGTTATAACAAAGCCGGTAGCCTCTTTGTGAACAGCTATCTATGTGTTCTTCCTGGCGAACACTGCGGTTTAGCAATGTGTCAGACAATCAAGGCCCCTAAGCAAATGGGCGGCCTTTAGTAAACAAGCGCAGTCTGCGCTGCTGTTATAGTAGCAGTTGCTTTATGGACAAAAACACTGGGGAGATAATACTAATAAACAAGCATTATCTCCCCAGTGTTTTCTCTGTCAGGTTTAGAAGCCGAGGGTGTCGTTTACGAGGATGACGTGGATGCGGCCTTTATGACGTGAGTAGCGTGTGATGAGGAACTGGCAGCAAATGGTGTCGGGCGACTTGCAGTTAAAGCATGAACCGGTGAGCGAGCAGGGGGTTGCAAGGCCAAAGCGCTGCGCGTTAATGGGCGCGGCAACATTGCGGGCGCGCTTCATGGCGCTGTCAATATCATTGCACACCTTGTTCATGCCCACAATAAAGATAACCTTGCGCGGGCCGTATGCGATGGCAGAGACGCGGTTGGCGTTACCGTCGATGTTCACAAGAACGCCGTCCTCGGTTATGGCATTGGCGCTTGACAAGAGAATATCTGCATCGAATGTGGCAAGCCCTGCATCATGGGGGTCGCTGTAAGACATGCGGTCAATAAAGTGGTATGCATCGCTTTTAATTGCGTCGACCAAACCAATCTCAGCCGCGCTCATGGTTCCGCCCATGGCAATGCTGCTGCCTTCAGGAATAAGCTCAAGAGCAAGTTTTAAGGCTTCTTCTTTGGTAGCTGCATAATAGCCGGTCATGTTGCGTGTCTTTAAACCCTTAATCACCTTTTTAGCGAGCAGCTCATTGCGTTTGGTAATGTTCGGATTCATGTGATTACTCCCTCCATCGACGTTCCAATACATATCAATACTTATAAAATCAACTCAAAACAGCAAGCTTCAGGCGTATAACTTACAACAAATACAAACGTTCTGTCAATATTGGGGTACAACGAAACACCGGCCCGTTATCGGTCGCATCCCAAATCATTTACCTCAAACTAAGACCAAGCTCTTTTGCGTGACATACATGAATCCCAATATGTCCTATGCCCAAAATCACGGTTGCCGCGACAAGCGGCCAGGCATGGCCATAGATTCCCAGCAGCAAAAATGCAGCTACCGGGAGCGAAGCAAGAGGTACGGGGATACCCATAACCGGCGCATACATAGCTTCAAGTTTTTCAGTGCTTGTGAAATATATTCTCCATGATGCAAGATATAAAAACATGCATGATACCGAGAAAACCAGCCAGCTTGTCCAAACGTCAATTGGGGCATGCGGGTTTGTCTCGGCAAAAATGGCGGCGCAGGTACAGGTGAGAACTTCTCCTATTCGTTCGCACCATACCATCCAAGGGGCCTCGTGTGATGCGAGCTTGTCATAACTCTCGGGTTTATTACGTGCCCATAAAATGTTGGGAACAAAAAGCGCGATCAGATACAGCGCTCCTATCCAAGAAAACCCAAAGCTGCTCATGAAGCTTAAGCCTTTCTCCTGGTGAATATTTTTATTGCGCAATATTATAAGGCATTTCTAGCGTATTTGTGCTAAAGTGTGGCAACTTGTAACAGCTGATGCGGCTCAATAAAAATACCGGAGCCAAACGCGAAAGAAGAGGTTTGCAGATGGAACGCAAAAACGCGTGGAAAGAATATTCTGAGCAGGATATTGTCAAAGTAGACGAGTTTGCTCAAGGTTATATAGAGTTTATCTCACAGAATAAAACCGAGCGCGAGTGTGCTCAGGCAGCAATTTGCGCAGCAGAAGCTGCGGGGTATAAGTCACTGGAAGAGTGCATTGCAAAAGGCAAGAAACTTAAGGCAAATGACAAGGTGTGGGCAACGGCATACGGCAAAACCATTCTTTTGGCCCACATTGGCGCTGAGCCGCTCGAGAATGGCGTGAACATTTTAGGCGCCCATATTGACTCGCCGCGCCTTGACATTAAGCAGAATCCTCTCTATGAGGCTACCGACTTTGCAATGTTTGATACCCATTATTACGGCGGTATCAAAAAGTATCAATGGGTCACGCTTCCCCTCGCAATCCATGGCGTTGTGGTAAAGGCCGACGGCACTCAGGTGACAATCAATGTGGGCGAAGACCCCCAGGACCCGGTGTTCTGCGTTTCTGACCTCTTGATTCATCTTTCGCATGAGCAGCTTCAAAAGACTGCTGCCGAGGTTATTAGCGGCGAAATGCTCGATCTCATTATTGGCAGCCGTCCGCTTGTTATCCCGGAAAGCGGCCAAAAGCCTGCTGAGGGAGAGCCCTGCGATCCTCAGGCAGAAGAAGCGAAGAAGCATCCCGTTCAGGCATATGTCATGAATCTCCTGGCTCAAAAGTATGGCATCGAAGAAGAAGATTTTCTCTCGGCCGAGCTTGAGGTTGTGCCTGCCGGACCTGCCCGCGAAATGGGCTTTGACCGGAGCATGATTTTGGGCTATGGCCAGGATGACCGCTCCTGCGCATACGCGAGCCTTATTGCCCAGCTTAAGCTTGCAAAAAACAAGAAGGCACCGGCCCGCACTGCGGTGACGCTTTTGGTTGACAAAGAAGAAATTGGCTCGGTAGGAGCAACCGGCATGCATTCGCGCTTCTTTGAGAATACCATGGCCGAGATTATGGCTCTTGCAGGCGAGAAGGGCGAGCTTGCCCTGCGTCGTGCTCTCAAGAACTCACGCATGCTTTCTTGTGATGTCTCTGCCGGCGTTGACCCCAACTTTACTGATGCATTCGAGGCAAAGAATGCCTCATTCCTGGGACGTGGCGTAGTATTTAACAAGTTCACAGGTGCACGAGGCAAGGGTGGCAGCAATGACGCCAATGCCGAGTACATGGCGCTTGTGCGCAAGATTATGCAGGATGCGGGCGTATATTACCAAACTGCCGAGCTTGGCCGTGTTGACCTGGGTGGCGGCGGAACCATTGCATACATTTTGGCTGAGTACGGCATGAACGTAATTGACTCGGGTGTTGCGGTGCTGAGCATGCATTCGCCATGGGAAGTAACGAGCAAGGCAGACATGTATGAAGCCTACAAGGGTTACCACGCATTTTTGCTGAGCAAATAACAAGGTACATATTGGCAGGTACGGAGTGCTGACCCGGGAGGCTGCAGAGCGTGAAGCATTTTGAGACTATGTCCAGCTTGGAGGGTGATACAATTCAGTTGCGGGAAATGACGCCCAATACTATGCAGGCGCTCCAAGACCCTGGCCGGGATGACCTGCTTATCCTTGTAGACGGCCTTGACCGTAAAATAGGTACGGCAACAAAACTCGAGGCACACCTGCAAGGTCTTTTGCACCGCGCATTTTCTGTGGTACTGATGCGCGAGAGCCCGGATGGCCCGGAGCTCCTTCTTGCCAAACGGGCTTTAGGGAAATACCATTCAGGCGGGCTATGGACCAATTCATGCTGCTCACACCCTCGTGATGGAGAAGAAACCATAGATGCTGCGTACCGTCGTGTAGAAGAGGAGCTGGGGATTAAAGCTATTGATCTGCATGAGATCGCGGCGTTTGCCTATCGTGCCGAGTTTGATAACGGCCTCTGTGAATATGAGTATGACCATGTGCTTCTTGGTCAATGTACCTGCACAGATGACATTCCGTTTGACCCGTCTGAGGTGAGCGAAGTGCGCTGGGTATCTTTTGACACACTGGCGCAGGAACTTGCCCAAAAGCCCAAACACTTTACCGCCTGGGCCCCTATGGTTTTCTCGGCAACCATGGCTCGCGGTCAAGATAGCATAAGAGTTATGTGAGATGAGGAGCAGAAGTATGAATACCTCGACCATTACCAGGCGTTCGTTCGTGAAGGGTTCTGCGGCAGTATTGGGTTTGGCAGCTTGCGATAATCTTTTGGGGCTGAGCTCTGTTTTGGCAGACGAGAAACCCGCCCAAACCGGCGATATCGCTCCGGCAGATGAGATTGTAATCTTCCATACCAATGATATGCATGGTTATATGATAGGCGACGGTTCAAAAGTTGCGGGTATTGATTATGTGGCAGGTCTTAAATCAACCGTACCAAATGCTCTTCTTTTGGATGCCGGTGATCCAACACAAGGCGCCCCTCTCGCATCGCTCAGCCAGGGTTCCTCTCCCATTGATCTTATGAACTATGCCGGTTATGATGCGATGTGCCTGGGGAACCACGAGTTTGACTATGGAACAGACGTTTTGCTTCAAAACGTTGCGGCTGCAAAGTTTCCGGTTTTGGGAGCAAATGTACTTTCTCAGGAAGGTGCCGTTCTGACTGCCGGAGTTGGCGTAAGCGGTGATGGATGCTCAACCGTGCTTGAATGCGGCGGACGCCGTATTGGCGTATTTGGCCTCACAACTACAGCAACTACCTACACGGTTATGCCGGAGTATGTTAAGGATCTCACCTTTAACGATGAGATCAAAACGGCAGAAGAACAGATTGCCAAACTTGCAGATCAGCAAGTAGACACAATTATATGTCTGGCCCATCTGGGAAACGGAAATGTACCGTGCAGGGCAGTTGAGCTCGCAAAGTATTTAAAGCCGGAATCTGCCGCCCGTGTTTCTGTAATTATTGACGGACATAGTCATGCGGTAGAAAACGCCCTAGTGCAGGGTGTAACTGTGGTCCAGACCGGGTGCTATCTTAACGCGGTAGGCAAACTGACACTGTCGTTTAAGGACGACGGGGTTTCTTGCGCCGTAGAGCTTTTGGACGTAGCAACTGTCATGTCCGATGCTCAGCCTGATGCAAACGTATCGCAGGAACTTAAGAAAATCAATGATGAGCAGCAAAAGATTCTGAATGTTGAGATATGCGAAAACCCAACCACACTTTGGGCGGGATGGGTAAACCAAAAAACTATTGATAATCCTACGCGTATAGTTGAGACAAATTTTGCCAATGTTGTTTGTGATGCGTATCGCACGGCGGCAAAATCATATATGGAAAGCATTGGTGATACATCGACGCCTATTGTGGGTGTGGTTAACGGAGGCGCCATTCGCGACAAGATGATAAGGGGCATGCTTATACGCGGTGACTTTGTAACCGCATTCCCCTTCTCCAATACGGTAATGGTAAAAAAGGTTACACCGTCGTTTTTGAAGGGCTTCTTTGAGTGGGGCTTCTCGGCATGTGACGGGCAGGATACTGCAACCGGAATGCTGCTCCAAACAGAAGTAAATGGAGAGTTTGAACAGGTAACAGGTCTTAAGGTTGTTGCTGATCCGGGACAGGTGGCAGGGCAGCGCGTTATTTCTATGACGCTTGACGGTGCAGACACCCCGCTTGATATGACTGATGATCAAACTCCGCTTGTGCTTGTATCGAATTCATACATTATGACAGGCGCTTATTCTCCCTTGGCTGATGTTGATTTAACAGCGGAGATTGGCGGTGACTTGGAGTCAATTGAGGCATACTTTAAAACACTCCTTGAGAATGCCGGAGGCGAGAGCCTTCCTGCCATGCCGGGAACGCAGGGCAATATTGCTTTCAGAGCGAGCGGCTATGAGCCTGCTCCAACCTGGACAGCGACGGTGCTCATTACCAACAGTGACGGTAAACCTGCCGCCAATACAGAAGTTACCATCCAGGTTGACAGCGCAGATACCTTTACCGTTACCACCAATGCAGACGGTTTTGCAAATCTCGAAGTAAGCGACGGCCAGCATGCGCTCGCTTTGGCAGATGACCGCATTCAAGATCCCAAGAACAGAATATCTGAGGCGTTCATCAGCAATTATATGGGCATTGGCCTCGTTGAGGATGACTGCCGCGACTGGCCGGTATTACAAATGCAATAATCTGCAAGCAAAAAACCTATAAATACCTAGAACGGTTTGATAGATATCAGGAGGACGTCCTCCTGATGTCTATCAAACCGTCTGCTATCTTTACGGGTTTTGACATTATGGTGTTATGGGGGAACAAAGTTTAAAATATTATATGCAGTCAATTTGGGTTAATTTCATGGTACTATACGCATAGGAGAGCGTTTAAAGATGTTACAGTGGGAGAGAACTGTAGCGAACAGCTTGAGGGAGGCTGGTTTTGTGAACTTTTTACTGATTCTTGTTTGTACAATTATTGGCGTGTTTGTTTTACGCGAGCCAATCAGACGTTGGCCATGGGTGTGTTATATCCTTGCTATCGCACTCGACATCTTCCTGTTTGCGAGCTGGGGAATGACGCTGCCGTCTGCGGTCAATATCCAAAAAGTAATGCTCATGGTACGTGGCGGTCTGGCTACGGCCCTCTTTATTGTGGTTATGTACATGGGTGTTCTGCCCAGGGGCAGCAAGGTTTCTAAGTGGCTGAGGCCTATTCGCGCCGAGCTTTCTATCATTGCGTCCTTCCTTATTGCAGGCCATATGGTACATTACCTCGTGTCGTTTGGTTCACGTATGCTCGGCGGAAGCTCGCCGGCAGATAATGTTGCCGCAGCGATTATTGTTGGCATTATCATGATGGTATTTGTGATTGTGCTTGGTGTTACATCGTTCAGGTTTGTTAAGCGTCATATGAACGTGCGCACCTGGCGCAAGCTCCAATCAGGCGCCTATGTGTTCTATGTTCTTATTTTTGTTCATGTTGCCTGCATGCTTGGCCCAAGCGCCGTACGTGGTGGCACAACAGCTTTGATTAACCTTATTGTGTACTCGGTTATTCTTATTAGCTATATGGTTCTGCGCATCATGCGTGCAAAGGCTGACAAGCGCGATAAGGTAGACCTGACCGAGGCTATTATTGATCAGGGCTTCCAGGACAAATAATCCGGAATTAACTTAAACCATTCCTTTAAAATGTCCGGTTCCTCACAAAAGAGGAGCCGGGCGTTTTTTCTTGCACCTAAAGCGAGAAAATCTCACTGCTACTACTTGGAGGTTGCTTTTGTGTGATTGGCGTAGGTGTCCCAGGAGGGTTCGTAGTCTTCTGTGGCCTGGTTGCCCCACATGTCCCAGCCGTCGCGTACACCGCGGGCAAAGAGCTCAATCCTTGGAGGCAGGCTGCACAATTCAATGACATCTACAATTTCATCAGGTTTCCTGCTATGTTCGCGCTTTCTTGAGCGAATAAGATTGACCTGAGAGCGGGCAGGAGCAAGCGTTCTGTTGGGACTGCTTCCCTTTTTGATACCAAAGAGCAGGAGTTCTGTCACATTTCTAAAATAGAACCCCACGCCTCTGCCATCAGGAAAACCGTCTTTTCTCACTTTTTCCCAGACTATATTTGTTTTGTACTCAAAGCCCCATGCATCCATGACCTCGAGTCCCTCGGGCAAAAGCGCGTTGGGTACCCACAGATAGAGCTGGGCTTTCTCGTCACTTATTTCGGCAACAGGCAATTCTTTGATTTCTTCAAGCGACATAGTCTCGTACCTGTTCAAGCGCTTGTGTTCAGGCGCGACCTTGCCGGTTCTATTTTGGAATTGCCAGGGTGGGTCGGCATAGATGGTATTGTATTTTTTGCCTTTGGTATGCTTCAGCAAGTCGCTGATGGTGAGCTCGATGTTACTCATATCCCTTGACACATCCTTTTTTAATACCAATAGCCAGAATTGGGCATCCGCCGTTTCTGCGGGAGTCAAGTCTGGATATGAGTTTGCCAATCCACGTGGTACTGGCGCCGTATTTGCGCATAAGGGCCTGGCCGCTGTCATCATTTACGATCTTGAAGATATCATTGAGTTCTTCTGACCTTGTCACAATGATGCCAACATCTATAAGGCCGCAGTCAAAGTACGTTCTCATTGCCAGAAGGTCTCTGTCAAACGTCTGGTCTTTACTGTTCCACTCAAGATCAAACGCGACTCGGTTTTTGAGAAAGTCGATGTTATGCCCGTCAATGTACCCTTCTATAAGCTCGGTTTCATAGGGCTCGCTTGCGAACTTCCCTCGTCTTTGAGTCTTTTGCCGCGGATATTTTTTGACGAGAAGATCTCCCGAGATACGGATTTCCCGCCAGCCAAAGGGATACAGCACGTCATCAAACTTTTTGGGAATGGGAGATTCATTACCGCCTGCCTGGCGAATATCGTCAACCGTCAGCTCCAGGCTGTTAAGACAAGTCTGCAGCTCATTCCACTCGTTGGCAAATGAATCATGAAGAATCTCGAGAGCATGACCGTAGTTGTGAAACTCAAACTTGTTGATTAACGCCTCATCCATGCAGTCTTCAAGTCTCACAAGCTTCACCCCCGTCAACATAGTAACAACCGGTCATCATACTCTGTTACCAAGGATTGAATACTAATACAAAAATCCCACGCGCTCACGTTTGACTTGCCATCAATAGCATATTTCTAAAAATAACCCACGCCCGGTGGAGCCTACACAGCAACCGCTTTCTGTTTGGGGACAATAAAAGGGGAACCCGAGACAGGGTCGCTGATGATCATGCAGTCGAGCTCAAAGACGTCGCGCATGGTTTTCTCGGTCACAACTTCCTGAGGGGTGCCTTCGCAATAGAGTTCGCCTTTGCGCAGGGCAAACATGTAAGCTGCGTAGCGGCTTGAGAGGTTGATGTCGTGAAGTACCATGACAACGGTTGTTTTGCGCTCGCGGTTCAGCGTTGCAAGCAAGTCGAGAATTTCGATTTGATACGCGATATCAAGATAGGTAGTGGGTTCATCCAAGAGGAGAATCTCAGTTTGCTGGGCAAGCGCCATCGCAATCCATACGCGCTGGCGCTGGCCTCCGGAGAGTTCGTCTACGCAGCGGTCCGCGAGTGTATCTACACCCATGAGCTGCATTGACTCGTTTACCGCATCAAGGTCTTCTTGCTTCATGCCGCCCATAAACGGCTGGTACGGAAACCTTCCCCGTGCAACGAGGTCTGCCACGCGTACTCCGTCGGGCACAAGCGTTGTCGCGGCTTCTTCACCGAGTTCCAAAATGCGCAGACGCCTGCCCAAAAGAATGGCTGCTACCGCAAGCGGGATAATGACCACAAGCGGTATGGTTTCTTCCATGGTAACGCCGTTGAGCGAGCCGCTGAGCCACCTGAGCGCTGTTGCAACATCAAACTCGGCACCTTTAAGCAGCAAAAATGAAGTGCATGCTTTGGCCATGGCTTGAATTCCCAAGCCAACCAATATGAGTTTTCCGGCCGAGAAACCCCCAATGTTTGCGAGTCCGTAAATTGCCGCAGCAACTATAAGTGCCGCCAAAACCGCTATGCCTGAGGTTTCGCCTGCTCCCATGTGGAGGATGAGCAGGCAGAATACCGCTGCCACGCTTGAACCTGATGTAATACCAATGACATCAGGGCTTGCGAGCGGGTTTCTCAGCATAGTTTGGAAGGTATTTCCCGCAATGCCAAATGCAAAACCAACCAAAAGAGCAGCCACAATGCGGGGCAGGCGGTAATCCCACACAGAGCGCAGAGTGTGCGCCTCGGCTTCGCCGCCCGTAAGGACGTGCCATATCTCCGCCGGGCTATAGATGGTATTACCTACACACATCATGGTGACGGTCAGAGCACATACCAGAAAAAACAAAACAAGAGTAACAGTGAGCCACCGCGTATGGCCTTCTTTGAGAACCGCTTTAATTCGCTCGACGCCCGCCGGATTAATTTTGGGTAAGGTTGCAAAAGCTACAGAAGGGTCATGTCTCTGCATGGTTCTTTCAAGCGTACCTACGTTTTGAAGCGAAGACAGCATGGTTAATTCGCCTCCAATGCCCGGCTGCCACCGGCACGTACGGCAATGGCGATAAAGACCGGAGCACCAATGAAGGCTGTTATAATACCAACCTCGAGCTCGGTCGAAGAAGCGATGAGCATGTTTCCTAAAACACGTCCGGCTACATCAGAGACAACCAGCAAAAGCGCGCCTGTAAGAGCACATAAAAATACCTGGTTACGCATGGTTGTATGAGTGATCACACGCACGGCGTGAGGTACCATAAGGCCCACAAAACTAATGGGGCCCGCTATGGCGGTTGTGGCACCGCAGAGTGCCACGGCAGCTATTGAGCTTACCAGGCGCACAAGCCCCGGACGTGCTCCCAGGCCAACAGCGGCTTCATCTCCCATGGCGAGCACTTCAAGCGCCGGCGCTATGGCGAATGCCACCAGAATACCAATAATGAATATAGGGAGAAATGCGATGATGCCGTCCCAGTTAGCTCCGCTGATGCTCCCTACCTGCCAAAAGCGAAACTGATCCATGACCTGGGTGTTTGGCATAACAATAACGCTTACCAGTGAGGTGAGCGCCATACTGATTGCTGTACCCGCGAGCGCAAGCTTTAATGGCGTTGCTCCTCCGCGCCCGGCAGAACCTACTCCATATACCAGAATCGCTGCAGCAGCGGCTCCTGCAATGGCAAGCACCATGTATTGAGCAGCGGTGGTAATGCCCAAAAACGCGATTCCCGAGACCACGGCGAGTGAAGCGCCGCTGTTCACCCCAAGGATGGAAGGGTCGGCAATGGGGTTGCGCGTTACTGATTGCATGAGCAGGCCCGCAACACCCAGAGCAGCGCCGGCGAGGAGGCCAAACACGGTGCGTGGGACACGCTTCCACACGATGATGCCGGTAACGTTTGACTGGTCGCCGGTAAAAAGCGCATACATTACATCGCCAAATTCAAGCTGACGCGTGCCTACAGACACAGAAACCAGTGTGACGCCAACAATGCAAAGCACTGCCAGCGCCACAATAATCCATGTCTGTCTCGATTGGTGCGAGACGCTCTGGGATGAGCCCATGCGTCTCAACATCTGAGACATCATCATACGTTACTCCAGAACTCCCCTGATAAGCGAGAGATACTCATCAATGGTTGCGGGGATAGACAGACAGGTAGGATTGCTTGCCGCAGCGATTGGCTTTGAACCGTCAATCATTGCGAGGCGGCCGTTTGCCACGGCCGGAATAAGCGCAAGCAGCGGGTCGGCCATAATCTGCTTTTTAAATGCCTCATCGCCATAAATCACCATGGCTTCGATGTCGCTCAGTTTATCTGCATCTTCAGAGCTGACTTGGATATAAAAATCTTTGGTATCGCCGGCGATGTCAAGAATGCTCTGCGGGCAACTGTAACCCAGGTCAACAAGGTAGCTGCCACGGCCATCAGTAGGAATATAGAAGTAAAGCGTTCCCATGTCGGTTGCCGATACGTTAAGGAATGCGACATTCTGACCGTCAACACCGTACTCTTTTGCTTAGTCAGCCATGAGCTTTTCGAGATCTTCAATGAGCTTGTCGCCTTCTTTGACTTTGCCAAGGGCTGCCGCGCACATTTGAATATTGGTGCGCCAGGGGATAGACCAGGCTACCTCGGGGTACGGTACGGTGGGTGCAATTTTGGAAAGCTCCTTGTAATCCTCCTCGGTTACGCCTGAATATGTGCAGAGAATAACGTCCGGACGAGCATCGCTGATGGCTTCAAAGTCATAGCCGTCGTTGTTATCAATGGTAATAGGTTCGACACCCAGTTTTTTATATGCCTTCTCTGACCAGGGAAGCAGAGTTTGACCCTCCACAATGCCAAAATTTGCGGCTTCACAAGCAACGGGAGCAATTCCCAGGGCGAGCGGTACATCATGAACGCTCCAACCGGCAGTAACCACGCGCTCAGGTATTGCCTCAATGGTGGTTTCGCCAAATGCATGCTTAATGGTTACCGGGAACGCGTCCTTCTCAGAATCTTTGTTTTCGTCTGCGAAAGCAAAACCACTCATGGCAGCTCCGCATGTGATTCCGGCTGCTGCCATAGCAGCTATAAACCTGCGGCGATTCATCATCTGTACATTTGAAATGCGTTTAGACATATAAACAACCTTTCTATTCAGAGGCCTTGACAACTTATCGAGTCTTAGATAACTATAAAGTTAGACTAATATAACATAATAGTTATATTAGTCTAACATGTCAAGACATGAATGTGACAGCGGTTGTTTAATTGGAAATTATATGGAGTTAACTTTCTATGTGTGCAAGTTGGCACTTTTCATTTACGTGTTTCAATTAAATAGTTATACTTTTATTACTTATAGTTAGATATGACTATCTTATAAGAGAGAGGGGATTCGTATGTCAGTTCATCATGCTTTGTTCGCTTTAGGTGGAGCTGCGCTTGCGGGAACGGTAGCGGGCCTTGCACAAAAAGGTATTCTCCACAAAGGAGCTGTTGCCGTAACAAGCGGTGTTATGGCATGCAGCGATGCTATAACCACAGAAACCCAAAACATTATTGATGATGCCAATGATTGCCGCGCAGAAGCACGTCGTCAGGCAAAAATCAACGCCGCTGTACAAGAACGTCTTGCAGCTCTTGAAGAAGGCATTCGTGCCGAGGAAACCGAGCGCATTGACGCTCTTGGCGCTGAAGCATAAAGGTTTGCTACGGGGATGACGGTTCTTACGATACCTTCTGGTCTTTAAGAAAGGGGTGCTGGTACACATGTCATCCTTCGCTTTAGCCTCATAAAAACGCTCCGGACGAAATGTGTACCAGCACCCCTTTCTTAAAGACCAGAAGGTATCGTAAGAACCGTCATCCTGATACGCTCTCTGTCAACGTGTCAAAAACCTCCGTCCCCTTTGGCACACTCGAATGGACGTACCATATGTATGCAAAAATAATCAATGATATTCCGGGCAGGCTCAGGCTGCGGTGCGGTGAGCATATCTTTTGTGAACCGGAGGCATATGGTGTTTCGCTGGCCCTTATGCACATTCCCGGTGTTCGTTATGCAGAAGTCCATGAAGCAAACGGGTCCATACTGGTTGTATTTGACCCTGCTGTTAAAAATGATGTCCTTGCTGCTGTCAGGCAGTTTGATGTGTACCGGCTTCCACAGGTATCACCTGATAGTTTGGATATACCAACCAGTCTCGCAACAGCGCTTGAGAACAACAGGTTTTTCGTAAAAGCTACCGGTATTGTTGGCTGGCATATGTTGCGCAAACTATTACTGCCGGCACCTGTTGCCGCCGCATACACGGTTATTCAGGCGATTCCTTTTGTTGTTAAGGGTATCTTGGCTCTCAAACAACACAAACTCACGGTAGAAGTACTTGACGCTACGGCAATAAGTGCCTCGATCCTGCGCGGGTCGTTTTCTGACGCAGGAGCTGTAATGATGCTTCTCCGCCTTACCGAGGCTATGGAAAACCATATTCAAAGAAGAATGCGCCTTGCCTTGGGCGAGAATATCATTACCCGCGCTGCTACCGTATGGCTGGTGAAGAACGGTCTGGAGGTTGAAATCCCTGTTAATGAGATCCAAGAGGGCGATGTGCTCCATATTCGCTCAGGATCAGTGTTGCCGGTAGACGGTACGGTTCTCAGCGGAGAAGGGGAGATAGATGAGTCCTCTATGACCGGAGAAGCCCGTTTGATCCATAAAGACAAGGATGCAACCGTATTTGCCGGTACTGCGCTTGAGGACGGAGATCTTATGGTAGAAGTAACCGCGCCTCCGGGTAAAGCACGTATTGACGGGATTGTTGCTATGGTGGAGAAATCAGCCGCCAGCAAAGCGGTTTCTCAGGGAAAAGCCGAACACCTGGCTGATGCCCTTGTGCCGGTAAGTCTTTTGGCATTTTTGTCCATATGGGGAATTACCCGCTATATTGTTAAGGCCATGGCAGTTCTTATGGTTGACTACTCTTGTGCCATCAGGTTGAGCACTCCCATTTGTGTTATGAGCGCTATGAGCGAAGCTACCGGGCATGGTATTGTTGTAAAAGGCGGGAAATATCTCGAGTCCCTTGCTCAGGCAGATACTGTGGTCTTTGATAAAACCGGAACCCTTACTCAAGCGCTCCCCACGCTAGAAAAAGTCATACCTCTTGGCAGCATGCCTGAGGACGAGGTGCTGCGTCTTGCGGCATGTATAGAGGAGCACTTTCCGCACTCGGTAGCACGCGCTATTGTAGAAGGCGCACGAGCACGCGGGCTTGCTCATGATCTTGAACTCCATGCAGAGGTAGAGTACATAGTTGCCCATGGCATCAAAACCACCATCAATGGCCGGGAGGCTGTTATTGGCAGCCATCATTTTGTATTCGAAGATTCTGCCATCCCGCAGCCCGGTTATCTCAAAGATCTCATAGAACGAGAAGCCCCCAGGTCATCAGTAGTATACTTTGCGCTCGACGGCCAAGCGGCTGGCGCTCTTTGTGTGAGCGACCCGCTTCGCCCGGAGGCAGCCTCTGTTTTGCAAAAGCTCCGCAAGCTTGGTATTACCAAAATTGTGATGCTAACCGGAGACTCGCAAACAGGAGCGGCAAATGTTGCCCAAGAGCTCATGCTTGACGAATATTATGCGCAAGTACTGCCCGAGGATAAAAGCAGTTATGTTCAGGCTATTCGCGAGGCCGGTGGCAGTGTTATCATGGTTGGAGACGGCATCAATGACTCCCCTGCTCTGGCGGTTGCAGATGTGAGCGTTGCGATGGCCGACGCAAGCGATATCGCGCGTGCCGTGGCTGATGTCTCGATACTCAACTCTTCGCTGGAATCCCTGGTCATAGCCAGAAAACTCGCCATGAGTCTCATGCGGCGCGTTCATGGGCGTTATCATTTTATTGTAGCGTTTAATACCGCACTCATTGCCCTTGGTGTCGCGGGCATTCTACCCATTTCAACCGCGGCTTATCTCCACAACGCCTCAACCCTCGCAGTTGCCGCATCAAACACCAGGCACTATTTGCATAAGTAAGTTGAGACGCAAAGGCCAATGGCGCGTATAACAAGGCGTTACGTTATTGTCGCCGTTGAATGGGTTTTGGTATGGAGAACGTCTCGGTTGCTTTGAAGGGTTGGTTTGGACTTCGCTTGTGCAAAGTCTACTTTGTGCTGGCAATGGTTTTGGCGCTTGTGTTTGCTTTTGTGTGCGACCGTGAGATGTTTGACTACGACATCAGCATGGTGCGCGTCTTGTTGCTCATGGCGGGAGGTACCTGTACGCTCTGGCTTATGTCACAACACGCTCAAAGCGCGAGGGTCCTGGGAATCTGTACGGCGCTGGGGTGTGCGGCACTTTCTATTGTTGATCATGCGGTGTTTGGAGCTTACCAAACACTGGGTACGTACATTGGCGTCCCGGTTACCAACACCATTGTGATGCTTGAATATCTGGGAGCTATAGGTGTGGCGCTTTACCTGGGCTTCTCGTTCCATGCAAAGCATGAGCTCTGTGCTCCTCCTGATCTTGTACGGAGTTATAAGGCGGGACACAGCTGGGATAAGCCTTTAAAAGAACGAGCTCGTACCTGGGAGTTCTGGCGCGATCTTATTATCTATTTCATTGTCTTCTCAATCCTGGGCCATTGGGCTGAGATACTCTTTTGCCGGCTCATTATTGCAGGTGTTTTTATGGGTGATTATGACCCAACCAACGCCATGCTCTGGGATCAGTGGCTCTTCCCGTTCACAGCCGAGGGAGCCGCGCTTGTTGCCATTGTTGTCATATTGCACCCGGTATCTCTGTGGCTTCGCGAGAAGACCAACGGCAATGTTGCGCTGGCTGTAGTGCTGAGTTTTTTGGTCAATATGTTCGTATGCACAAGCATTGACTTTACTACGGGCATGGTTGCCAACCAGGACTACAGTCTCTGGGATTACCGCGCGCTTCCCTTTAACTTTATGGGCCAGGTTTGCCTGCAAAACTCCCTGGTATACAGCATTGTAGCGACGCTCATTGTCTGGGTAGTGTACCCTCTTATGGATACTGTCTTGCGCCGTGCACCTCGAGGAGTTGTGAACGCAGCAGCATTTGGCCTCATAGGCATGTACGTATTTCTCGCAATCCTCAACTTTGTCGATCTTGCCTGATACGGTTATATAAATAATGCCGAGAAACCCTTGCCCGCCCGCGAGGGTTTCTCGGCACAATCTTGGCCAAGAAGCCCTGATTGTTAAACAGCCATAGAATCAGATGAACATGATTTTGAAGATGGCCTTATAAGAGCTGTGGCAGAGTTTTCAGGCATAGATGTGATTGTAACAAGGGATATTAAAGCATTTGAACACAGTCCGCTGAAAGCAGTTGATGCAGATCAAGCACTTAGGCAATATTGTGATTGATTTCAATATAAATGATTTTTATGTGTCTGGGTACGGTTCGGAGGGGAAAGCCCGGGCATAATCACGAGCAGGGAACGGTAACTACTAGAGGAGGAACGAATGAGCGATAGCAAATTGCAGCTTTTGGGCGACGAGCAGGTCGAGGGAGTCGCAGGAGGCTATCTCTACTTCGCAGAGCGTGGATCTGAAAGTTCCCATTGGGAGGTCCTCGACAAAAATGGAGACCCGGTTGCGCGTTTCGATAGTTATTACGATGCATATTATTACGCGTACAACAACGGATACACCACTAACGAGATTAACTCACAAGAGCTGGAGAAGCTGAAGACGACCGGTTGGCCCTACTAATGAGCTGGGCCAACTCGTCGCGGGCTTCTGGCCTGTCCCCGAGTGGTATCGGATAAGTTAAGAGTGAATTTGCGGCAGATGTTTGTTTCCACTGCCCAAGAACCCGCACGGGTTGCAGGGCAGTTTTTATACAAGCTTTTTGCGCAGGGTTAAAACATTACACCCGTTTTCATAGGCGTAATCTATCGCATCCATATTTTTTTTTATAAGGAAGATTCCCAGTCCGCCAATCTTGCGCTCTTCAGCGGTTAAAGTCACGTCAGGGTCGCTCTTCTTAAGGGGGTTATAGGGAATACCTTGATCAATGAGGGTGATTATTGCAACCGGGCATTCAGCGTTTTTGCTCGAATCTGCCTCGGAGCCTGTTGTTATGCATAATTCCGGCTGAACGGTATCATTTTTCTCAATCTGTACCCGTAACGTTACAGATCCTGTTCCCGGCGTATAGGCATATCTCACAATGTTAGCAAACGCCTCTTCTACCGACACGTCAATCTGCATTTTTGTTCTTTCTGAGTAATCTATGCCCTCAAACCGTTGAGAAATAAAGCCGAGCAGTTCTTCGAGATTGCTGTCCTCTGCTTCCAGGGTGATCTCATCCATTTAAAGCTCCTTTGGCCCATAATAATAGAAACTTAACATAGTAATGTCGTCGAACTGATCTGACTCACCCACAAATGCATCTATCTGCGCTTTCACATGTTCAAGCAGCTCTTTTGGCGTCGCAGAAACGTTGAAGTTAAGGGCTTGGAGCATTCTTTCTGTACCAAAGAGCTCATTTGTGGCATTGGTTGCCTCAGCTACACCGTCAGTATAGACAAAGAACCTGTCACCGGGTTGTAGTTCAAACTCATGCTCACGGAAGCGTATGCCTTCCATTGTGGCTACGGCAGGCGAATGACGGTACTTCACCAGTTCATATTCACCGTCTACGTGCCGGATTACCGGATGCTCATGTCCGGCGTTGGCAGCAAGCCCCTTACCGCATGTAAGATCAATAATCGCAAGCCACACGGTTACAAACAGCTCAGCCTCATTGCCTTCGCAGAGCTTCTCGTTCGCATAAGACAGGATTTCCGCCGGTCCGCCACCCATCTGTGCGCGGTTTTTAATGAGGGTTTTAGCAATCGCCATGAATAATGCTGCCGAGACACCCTTGCCACTGACATCTGCCATAACAAGGCACACATGATTTTCGTCAGTATAGAAAAAGTCATAAAAGTCGCCGCCTACTTCTTTGGCAGGTGTCATAGAAGCATAGAGGTCAAACTCGCTTTTTGCCGAGAAACCCTCGAAGTCACGCGGCAGCATGCTCGCCTGGATATGCCGCGCTACATCCAATTCACCGGCTATGCGTTCTTCTTTTGCCGTAACCTCTTTGAGGTTGGCAATGTAGCGTTGCAGTGAGTCAGTCATAGTGTTGAACGAGTTAGCAAGGCTTCCAATTTCATCATCAGTCACAACCTGGGTGCGGTTATCAAGATTCCCGCCACTGATCCGGAGCACATCAGCTTCAAGCTGTTTAAGCGGGTCAGAAATCTTTTTTGATGATCTTCCGGCAAACAGTGTCACAAACAGCAGGATGAGCGCGCTTAACAAAAGACAATATTGAATGACATTGAGAATCTCCTGTGTAACTGTGGCAACCACGCCCTCGGTGTTGTGGTTAATGCTCTCACGGATGGAGAGTGCCGGGCTTATGACTGATGCAACGGGGCTCATGATGCATAGAATCCAGTCTGTTGAATCTATTGATGCAAAAGAAATGTACACGGCGTCCTCACCGGTGCCAACACTGGTAATGCCGTTCTTTCTGCGCAGAATCTCGGGAGCAGCCTGGCTCAAAGGTCCGTCATCGTCAAAAACGCTGCCTGCGTCTTCAGTGGCAGGGTCAATGTCTTTGCCTGCGATATAGGCACCATGAGAATCAATGAGCACTGCTGCGCTTGGGTCAACAATGCCGTCATTAACCATCGAGGCGTTAAGCTCTCTCATAAGGATGTCAATCGCGACACAGCCGACAAGGCCACCGTTTGCATCTGTGAACGGCGCTACGCATGTGATGGTGAGACCTCTGCCATAGCCGTCCTGATACGCATCAGTGAAGGCGTATCTGTCTGCATGTTTGCCTAGCTCATACCACGACGAATCGCGATACTCATAGTAGCTCTCTTCTGCTGCGTCACCATCAGAAAACGGGTCATAAGCAATTTGCAAGCCGTTTTCTGTTCCCAAGTAGATGGTTGCAATGTTATCGCTGTTTTCCACAAGGGGAGCGAACACATCTTCCATATTACCCAAAAGAGCGCTTTGTGCCTGTAAGCCCTTATAATCAATTTCCTCGTTTGCCAATGCCCGTTGCATGGTCCATGTACCTGCGTTTTTGCTCAACGGACGGGCAACTTCTTTTTGGGGATAGCTGTCCGGTTCCAGAAGCAGCGTATGTGCATAAGAAGCAGCGAGGAGCACCGCATCAGAATAAGCGCTGAGTTTTTGCTCGGCCATAAGTGCTTTATCCTGCACTTGGTTGATCATGCGCTCTTCAAGTTTGCCAATCATAGCTTCAGAGCTGATGGATGAGGCATTCTCACCCAGGTTCTGGGAATTCTCTACCGCAGAAGAGCGGATGACATGAATAGCCGAGAGGAATGTGCTGGCGCAGAGCACAAGCGTGATCATAGCAAATGAGAGCGTAAGCAAGATCACCTTGCGTGTCACCGAGGTGCGCTTAAAAACAGTACCTGATGCATCTATGCTCACGGTTTCTTGCAAATCCTCATAACCCAGGCGTGCCATCACAGTGTCGTCCACCATGAGGGTGGCTGCAATAAGCAAAAGGCCCCCCAGGATCTGGAAAACCGTGACAGGCGTATACGGCACACCAAGTAAATTGCACATGAATGGGTTGGTAACCAAAGTGACAATGATCTCAGAAGAAAAAATGAGTGACGCCTTAAGGGCAGATACATATTTTTGGCAGGAGATTTGTACAATGCCATAAACTGCCCTGATGAAGACGCCTATAAAGACAGCGCTTACCCAGAAGCCCGGTTCAGTGGGAAGGGCAAAATTCTGACCGCTTACCATGCATTCAACAAGCCATCCCACAAGCGCAAACAATGCCGAGAAGCCCATTTGTGCGAGCGTAAGATGAGTCGAATCTTCTGACTCACCAAGAATAGAGACGCTTACCACATATGCGGCAAAGAAGGCATCTGCGATGATCAGATACACCACGTCGGCAGAAGAGAACAAGGCGTCGGTATCGGCGCCAAACAAAAGCAAAAGAGCAATGATTGCAATGACTGTTGCAATGCCTGAGAAAAAGCTGACCCGCTTGCGCAGTAAAAGCAAAAGCGGGGTAATAAATACAAAGTACATGCTCAGCACGCTCGAAATAACAACCGCGTCAAGGTTGTGAGACCCCAGCAGCAAAAATACATTAAAACCCGTCAGCTCAAAAGCAAAAAAGGCGCCTTTGAGCATTGTTGTTTTATGCATGCCGGCAAGCTTTTTGGGACGTATTAACGCAAGGACTATGAGGCCAATTGCGTTGGTAATGCAAACAAAGGCAAACGTTGAGACAGTGCTGGGCACATTACGTAAGAATACGTACTGGATTGCCGCTAAGCACGTAATAACTATAAGGCCAATAGTCGCGAGACCCTGTTTGCCAAGTTTCATGTCTG
This sequence comes from Coriobacteriales bacterium, assembly GCA_017515595.1. Taxonomy (GTDB): domain Bacteria; phylum Actinomycetota; class Coriobacteriia; order Coriobacteriales; family UMGS124; genus RGIG5691. The sequence goes on along the minus strand of JAFWFL010000087.1, from coordinate 22,898 downwards.
CCTACTTCTCGGTTGCCCGGTATTTGCGGAGCAAATGGTGGGGGTGATAGGCAAGTTTCATTGCCCTGAGTCCCTCAACCCCCAAATCTTCCTCAATATTTATGTATGTACATCCACAGGCACACTGTTTTGCAAGCTCCTGCCTGAGTACTTTATAGAGATGTGGTACCTCCCGGCTGCCTTTCTCAATAATTGCGTCAAAAACGTTCTCACATAACTTGGTGCCGTAGGTGAATCCGCATATGCGCCCGTCAATATATGCTATAACACCACACAGATGCAAGGCGTCAAAGTATGCCATCTGCAGCTCAATCATTCGTGATTCGCGCTCTAAAGCTTCTGCATCATGCGTTTGAGCGTTACCGGCAAGCCATTTATGTTCAAAATCAAGCACTTCAGCCATATCAGAGGGCTGTATTGGTACAACAGAGGCCCGGCTGCTATAAGCAGCCCAAAATGCATGAATTTCACCGCGCTTGCGCTGGAGCGCATGCCCAGAAAAGCTAGCCATAACCTCTGTGGAATAGAAATACTCAGCAAGGTCACGGTCTTCGCTAATAGTGAAACGTCCCGGTAATGCTTCTTCCAATACTTTTGTTTGTGCCTGTGTAAGTGTGAAAAAGCACGCTTTTTTGCCATATGCGGCTGCATCACCGGCTATCTTTGCATATGCCGTGCCCATTGAACGGGCATCTCCCAGTGGGGCAAGGTAAACACGGTATTTGCTGCTGCAAAGCTTGTTTCGCAGCGTAAAAAGCACACTGTCATACTCGCAAACAGCATCGCCATACTTCTCGGCCAAAGAATACATGCTTACCGGCGAATGCTGGCAAGAACCTTCTCCAAACCGCGAAGTATAAGCATATATCCGGTCATAGTCAGTAAGGCGCACCGGTGTGAAATCCAAGCTGTGGCCGTCCTGCATTTGCAATACCTTTATTCTTCAATATCCAAGAGGTCAATAAACCCCGTAACCTCAAGAATCTCCATGATTCCGGGCCGTATATGGCGCACCTTCATTTCGCCCTGGCGGTTCATGACTTTTTGAGCGCTCAAAAAGACGCGCAGCCCGGCAGAAGAAACATACTCAAGGTCTGCGAGATCAAATATGAGTGTTTTAACGTCATTCACTGCAACGCGAAGTTCGCCTTCAAGCTGAGGTGAAGTAACGGTATCAAGCCGTCCTATAAGCGCTACGTTAAGTGTATCGCCATCCTGTTTTTTGCGAATCTCGAGCATCTCATTGCCTTTCGTTTTTGTTATTGGGATACTTCTTTGGGATTATCGAGCCTCTGTCTCTCAACCAGTTCAGCAAAGCTGCCGTTTGCCGCAATGAGTTCTTCATAAGTGCCGTCTTCTACAATTTTGCCTTTGTCCAATACAATGATGCGGTCACATTGGCGGATGGTTGAGAGGCGGTGGGCAATAACAATGCGCGTGCACTTCATCTTGTCAAGCGCTTCGCTCACCTGTTTTTGTGTGAGGTTGTCAAGAGCGCTTGTTGCTTCATCAAACATAAGCAGGCGCGGCTTAGGCGCTACAGCGCGCGCAATGAGGATGCGCTGCCGCTGCCCGCCCGAGACGCCGCCCTGACCTTCTGAGATGAGGGTGTGCATTCCCATGGGCATGTGGCGGATATCCTCGGCCAAACCCGCGATCTCTGCTGCTTCCCAAGCATCATTAAGCGTAAGCCAGGGGGCTGAGATGGTGATGTTCGAGAAGATATTGCCGGTAAAGAGTTTACCGTTTTGCATGACGGTGCCAATCTTGCGCCGTAGCGACTTGAGGTCGATGCTTGTCAAATCTCTGCCGTCGTAGTAAACCGCACCTTTTTGAGGCGTTTCGAATCCCAGCATTACACGCATGAGGGTGCTCTTGCCGCAGCCGGTTTTGCCCACAATGGCTACGTACTGGCCGGGTCTGATTTTGAGACTTATGTTGTCAAGTATAGGCGGCATGTCTTCGCTGTAGCGGAAGGTAACGTTGTTGAGTTCTACACCGCCGGAAAGCCGGGTAACAACCTCTTTGTCCTCAGATACCTCCGGAACGGTCTCCATGAGAGGTTTAATCATTTCGAGTGTGGGGCGTATTTGGGCAATGGAGGCTGCGACAGACGCAAGCGAGAGAAAGGCGGCGTTGACCATGCCATAGGCTGTGTTAAAGGCATAGTACTCAGCAATCGAGACCTGGCTTGCGATAGCTGCGTAGTACATCACCATGGTTCCCACCAAAGAGATTGCGCTGATGATTACTTGGCTTACTTTGAGTAACGTGGGCGGGTTGTACGTCAGTGCGGCTTGCTTGGCATATGCCTTACCCCAACGGCCAAAAGCGCGCTTCTCGGCACCGCAAAGGCGTATCTTTTGGATGCCTGAGATGAGAGAATAACTGATACCGCTTTCTTTACTGCCCAAGAGCATCCGCTCGCGCGTTATTCGCACTTGAATAAGGACGGTGGCAATTGTTACGGCCAGCGTGAGGAACGTGACCGTAAGTGCCGGAGCAACCAAGGCTGGAGCATACAAGAATATCTGAGCAACGTAGGCAAGCGAGAATACCGAGGTTAAAGCTGACGAGAGCACAATACTCACGAGCTGCTCGGCCAGGGTATTCATGTATTGCAACCTGTTTGATAACTCGCCTGCGCTGTAGTTTTTGAAGAAATTCGCCGGCAGAGACAGCATCCGCATCATAGAAGCCGCTTCTACATTGACGCTCATTTTGGTCATAATGCGGGCATTTACCAATGCCGAGACTACACCAAAAACCAAACTGCTCAACATAGCACAAAGCAAAAAGATGCCCGTGCCCACCAGTACGCTCGCGCTGCCTGAGGCAAGCACGTCAGAGAAGAGCATAGCGTTGATGCGCGGCGTGAGCATGCCTACCAGCGTGACAAAGGCCATGATGATGCAGAGCATGGCAAGGTCAGCAGGAGCAACCTGCTCCCAAATGTATCGCATTAATGTTCCAATACCCATCTTCTTGAGCGGGAATGGTTTATAAAAAGCAATCGCCTCGGTATGTATGAGGCTTTCGTTACGGGAGTTCACACGTACATATGTGCCTGAAGCACGGTCATAATACTTATAGCCGGCCATACCGCTGGGCAGGAGTGCTACAACGCTGCCATCATCTGTACGGGTGCCCAGCATAGCGCCTACCGCATCCTTGCGCCAGCCTTTGTCCAAGCGTACGGTGCGGCGCATGATACCGCTCGGTCTCATGAGGTGCTCAAGCACCTCATTTATATCTTTAACACTGTCCGGTACTTCGCGGGGTTTCACATGGTAATATTTAAGAATTTCGCCAATGGCATCAGTGGCGAGCTGCCTGTCGCTATTCAGGGCGTCAGACATCTGCCGGCCCATAACCGCGCCGGCAATTTGGTGGAAGGAGTCCTCAAAAGCGGCATCGTCTGCCAGTTTGCGCTGCCGTATTTGTTCATCAAACCAACCCATCGTTTCCTCCTTCCTATTCGCTGCTCACGAGCGTTTTGTAAGTGCCGCCAAGTGCCATGAGCTCGTCATGGGTGCCCCGCTCTACCACATGGCCCCGGTCAAGTACAATAATTTCATCACAATCGCGGATGGTGGAAAGCCGGTGCGCAATGACAATGCAGGTGATGCCACGGTTTTTAATAGAGTCGACTACCTCGTACTCTGTACGGGCATCAAGAGCGCTCGTTGCCTCGTCCATGATAATAATTGTGGGGTCTTGAGCCAGAACACGGGCGATCTCGAGGCGCTGCCGCTGCCCGCCCGAGAAGTCGCGGCCGCCTTCAGTGATCTTATATTGGTAGCCGCCGGCTCTGCGCATGATATCCTCATGAATACTGGCATCGCGGGCAGCCATAATTACTTCAAAGTCTTCAATGGAGTTGTCCCACATCCTGATATTGGCTGCAATGCTGTCTTCAAAGAGAATGATATCCTGGTCAACCACCGCCACAGACCCGGTGAATACGGCACGGTCTATAGCATCAATGGGTTTTCCGTCAAAGAGTATCTCGCCACTCCAGGGCTGGTAAAGTCCTGAAATAAGCTTTGAAAGCGTAGACTTGCCGCATCCTGAGGTACCCACAAAGGCAACCCGCTGACCGCGCTTGAGCTCGAGGTTGAAGTCCTCAATAAGGGGAGCGGCGAGCTTGGAGTAGCCAAAGGTCACATGGCGCAGGCTCAAGGTGCCCGAGAGTTTATCAAAGCTCTGCTCTTCTGCCTGGGTTAAGACTTCAGTGTGCGGTTGGCTCTCAACCGGAGTCTGCTCATCCTGAGCCTTTACTTCTTGCGAAAAAACCGGGTCGAGCGGGTATTCCATTACGTCATTAACGCGCTCCATTGAGGTGCGCATCTCCTGAATTGACTGGCCCGCACTGATGAGCTCGCTGGCGGGAGCTGTGAAGGCACCCATGAACCCTTGGAATGCAAAGACCATGCCAGCCGTGAACTGCCCCTGCATGGTGAGCCACACGCCAAGCACTAATACAGCGACATTAGTTACCGTCCCAACAGCGCTGGGAATGAGGCCCAGATACTGGTTCTGTTTGAGGTAGCGAACGTTCTGTGTGTTGACGGATGCCTGGTAGCCGGCCCATTTCTCAAAGTATCCATTCTCGGCACCGCTCGCTTTGATGGTCTCGATCATATCAATCGCGCTCGCTGTGGATGACGAGAGCTTGCCTGCATCGCGCATCATGACGCGCGTGATGTTGACGCGTTTGGCCGAGATGTAGCGCGAGACTCCCGCGTTTATTGCCACACCGCCCAGACCAATAGCTGTGAGCAAAACCGAGTAGCGCAGCATCACGACCAGGTAAAAGACCATCATAGCGGTATTAAGAACAAGCGGCGCTACGGTGTTGACAAGGTTACTTGCAATGGTAGCGTTTGACTCCTTGCGCATTTGGATGTCGCCGGCCATGCGTTGTGAGAAGAACTCCATGGGCAGGCGCAGCACATGCCAAAGGTACGTACTACTGCCCACAGCAGCCATCTTGCCGTTGAGGCGAAGCGCATATATTGCCTGAATCCAGGCAGATACAAGCTGGAGGAGCGTGAGTATACCCAAACCTATAAAGAACGGTACAATCCAGTCTTCATTACGCCCGGGTAGAAGCTGGTCCATAAACACGCGTGAGAAGCCTGCGTTGAGAATGGCAGCAAGTGAGGCGATGACTGTGGTAATTGCTACAAAGGCGATAGCCGGACCGGCGCCTTGCAGGCGTTTGCGTGCAAAGTCCAACACACTTTTTGGCTTGCCGCTGGGCTCAAAGTTTTCGCCCGGTTCAAACAGAATCGCGATGCCGGTAAAGCTCTCATCAAAGCGCTCCCTGCTTACGGCATAGCTGCCTTTGGCAGGGTCGTTGAGGTAAACTTTATCTCCCTTAAAGCCGTCGCAGACCACAAAGTGGTTAAACTCCCAGTGAATAATACAGGGGAACGTTCCCTCCCGCTGAAGATCCTCCGGCTCATAGCGGTACCCTTGGGCATTAAGGCCATAACTGCGGGCTGCTTTGAGGACGTTGCGTGCGTTTGAGCCGTCACGGCTTACGCCGCAGTCTGCGCGGACCTGCTCTAAAGGGATCCACTTGTTGTAATATGCCAGCACCATGCATAAGGAAGCGGCGCCACATTCCAGCGCTTCCATCTGCATGATAACAGGCACTTTTGCAACACCGGACCTCACCGGCTGCTTGATTGCCTTGTCTCGCATATGCCCTCGTTTCATTTGCGGTCTAAGCGGTTCTCTAACCAATTACACCCCAGCCCTCCGGAAGGCATTTATTGCGTTCCGGAGAGGCCGGGGTTAAACAAGATATTATTCAGACTCACCAACGCTTATGGGATGGCAGTAAGCGGTCCCGGCGTCATGACTCCAAAAAGCAATAACTTGGTGTAGCACTAGTACCGGCCACTGAATGCATCAGGTATTGTGACTCTAGAAGAACCACGAACACCCTCCATTCTTTGATGCAAGGATATTGCAGGTTCCTTTATTTTCCCAATAGCAGATGTAGCCCTTGTAATGAGTGACCGAATTGTCGCATGCATCATTACTCCAGCAGTTCTCGTAATCCTCATAGGTTTTATTGCACTGCCAGTCACTGTAGCAGGAGTCGCCGTGATCAATGACACCTCCGGCTACCGCCTCGAGCTCCTCGTCATCAATAGCACCGACCTTCTGAGCCGTCTCCTCGGTGTCCTTATGCCTGCGTGCTTCAGATTCCTTGTAAGCCTCGGCAAAATCTTCTGCAGTCAGGCTGAAACCGAGCTGTGCTGCAAGGCCGGCATATGCCTTGGCGGCATCCTCCGGATTCTCCGCTGCAGGAAGCGCTTCGAACAGCTTCTGCGCTTCAGGATCCTCATTCAGCTTTTCAAAGAAACTCTTTACCTTCTCGATTGCCATTTTTCCATTCCTTTCTCATTGCTTGTTTTCTTTATACAAAGCGCAATCCACGCTATGTATCCGTTTTATTGCCCGCTGGGTATTACGGGCATTCTGCCATCGCGTCATCAGCAGGCTTTGCTTGCCCGTTTGTTGGTGGGTGACGTCTGATATATGCTTCGAAGGCATCTTTGGCGGCAGCTGCGATCCGCTCTTCTCCGTTGTGTTCAAAGAACCAGCATTGCTCTGGGTCAATACCACAGTAGTTGTCGCCTGCCATGAGGGCTGAGTTGCGGCAGCCGCCGGTGCAGCGGTCAAGGTATTTGCATTCTCTGCACTGAGGGTTGGCATCCCGGATATCGCCCACCTTAGTCTGGCATAAGTGCGTGAAGTCAGAATCGTCGAGGATTTCTCTGAGCGGTGTCTCGAACAGGTTGGGGAAGTTCTTGGCATAGCCGCAATCCCCCATGCCCATGCAGGGGCATACCATACCCTCGGCCCCAATATAGAAGTTCTTGGTTAAAATACCGCAAGAAGGCATAAGACGCTCGTCTTCAGGAGCGCACTCCCGGCGGAAGAAGATGTTCCACATGGGGTCGCCGGGGTCGTACATAAAGACTCCGCCCAGCATGAGGGAAACAGGTGCATCGTCCTCAAAGTACTGCGGAATGTACTCCTCAAACATCTGCAGCTCTTCCTCTTTTGTCAGTTGAAGGTCATGCAGCTCCGGCTGTGCCCATTCGCCCAGTTGCATCATGGATCCGCATTTGACGCTGCGCACCCCCAGGGAAGCCAGTAAGTTTATGCTTTTGCGCAAGGTGTGGCGGTTCTTGCGATGCATGCACATTGATATTGACACCGGGCAACCTCGTTTTTGCAGCAGTTTTAAAGCACTGATTGTGCGGTCCTCAGCTCCTGGTACTCCCCGCAGGAAGTCGTGCCAGCCCACGCCGTCAAAGCTCAGCTGGAAGGGAGGGTGAACATGATGTTTGTCGAGATCATCCAAAAAAGCTTCATCTACCAGCCAGCCGTTGGTGTAGATGGTGTCGATACCAATCTCGCGTTCATTTAAAGCGTCAATGATGTCAAGAAAATCTTCGCGGATAAGCGGTTCACCACCGGTCAGGCTCACCTGAAAGATGCCGCACTCGGCAAGCTGGTCAGCAATTGCAATAATTTGCTCGTGGCTTGGTGCGCCGTGCTTTGCATGCGGCGCAGACATAAAGCAGTGCCGGCATTTGAGGTTGCAGGCGCCGGTAATAGACCACTGTACTGACTTACGGTATTCTGCAGGATATTCTTTGTAGCTCTGCACGGGATGCAAAAGCTCCATTAAGCGGGCAGGGCGAATAACCTCGCTGTTTAAGAGTTCCTCAAAGAATTTCTTATCTTCCTCAGAGAGGTCCTGTTCATCAAGATCATGTGCACCGTCGCACCGCAGAAGCATCAGATACTGTTTTTTGTTCAGGAATTTGGCTGTCTTTGTAGCGGCATCATAAACGCCGGTCTGTGCCTTTTTCCAGCCGCGAAAGCGGTACCGTCCATTCAGTATATACCTCACCGTAAGCTCCTCAGATTTGTGTAGCGTGTTATTCTGCCGTGCTGTACCTAATTAGTTACAAAAGATATGGGATGCTCCTGTGTTGTAGTGCCATCTTCATTTTCTACCTCGACCGTACCCAGAACACACCATACAAGCATCCCTACAAGCAGGATTGCCGTGCCCAGCAGCACCAGCCAGACAGATGGACTGGTCACCCTTATGTAGTCGTTGAGCTCCTCAGGTGAGGAAACCCGCTCAAGACTCTTTTCTCGAAACACATTACTCATTGATGCACCTCATTCTTTTTGAGATCTTGGGCAAACTGTTTGTCTTTTTTTGACCCGTCCGCCTTCTCATCTATGCCGCCTGCGACGCTGCCAAGAAGGCTGTCATCCAGACGTACCCTGCCAACGCCGGATCTACGGCGCGGCTCCTGCGCTTTGTCCAAAGACTCGTTTGCTTGCCTGTAGCGCAGGCAAGCAAGTGTGATCGCGACACCCAGTGAAAAGGCGATAACTGCTGTGAGTACGTAACCCCCGGCCTCTTGGGAGAGCAAAAGCGACCCAAAGAAGGATTCTCCCGGTGTAATTGCGCTTCTGTCCGGCAAAAGGACAATAGCCAAGATCAATGCGCAGGAGAGTACTGATGCTGCAGTTTGTAAGCAGGTGGTGGTGCGACGGTCCCGTTCTGCCTGAATCCGTTTTGTACGCCGCAAGATCTCGGCCAAGGCTTCCTGTTCTGTGTAACGCACCTATGCTCACCTGCCAACCAATAGCACTTCTGCTCGTTTGCTTATTAGTTGCGGTTTGTCAGGCGTTTACCCACCTGTCACATAATCTACACAACACCATTCGCGGACAATAACGCCCATCCCCATTGACTGCCAACACCCTGTTGATTGTTAGTTTTCAAACTTGGGCAATACTTTTTTATAGATGAGATACAGCGCAAATGCGGTGGCGATTGGCAGCAGATAGCCAATTGTGCTCGACACGCCCGGCTGTGACACAAGCAGGTTATACAGGGCATGAAATGTCACGGGAAGTGCTCCTGCCCCTACGACTGCCGAGAAAGTAAAAGCTCCCAGACGTTTGGCCGCGATGAACCAGATGGCCAGTGCCAGGATGCTCACAACGTGCATGACGCCAACTGCCATACCTCGAATAAGGACGTACATAAAGCTCTCTGCACCTGTTGTAAGAATGTAGCAACAATTCTCAAAGGTAGCGAAACCCGCGCCAATAGCAACGGCGAATATTGTGAGCGTGCGGTTTGGCGGATCCAGCAAAACCAGCAGGCACAACAAAGACAAGAGCTTCATACACTCTTCCACAACAGGGGAGATGAAGATTGATGTGTTTTCTGCACCCATACCACTGGCCAAGTTGAGAAACCCGTCTATATAAGAGCTCGTAAGGCATACCACCATACCTATAAGAAAAGCAACTACAAAGCGTCGGGCATCCTCGCGCACAAAGAGCGCTGAGACGGCTAATGGTATTGCGATGCACAAAAGGATATTCTCGGCATAAATCACGGGGCTGTCACCACCTTGCGCAGCGCGTGCAGCATGAGCGGAAAGCACAGGGTAACAAGGGCAAACGCAACCAGATAAAAGCCGCCGTCACTCATGTACATGGCAGTTGTCATCCAGGCGTATGAGGCAAAAGCAAGGCTCAAAGATGCTGCTGGCGGGCTGTCCGTACGCAATGAGTGGAGCGCGCGCAGGATAATGCATGCACCAATAAAAAAGAGCAGGCTATAACAAAAGAGGTCAAGCAGGTGTTTGGCTGTGTCCGGAGCAAAGAAAATTGAAGTCTGCGTAATGATCAAAACCATGCATAAAACACCAATAATGGCTTGTTCTTTGTATGTGAGTGCTTCTGATTGCCGCAGGCAGAGGACGGTGATACACAAAAGGTACCCAAAAGGAATGCCTCCCAAGATGTCTTGTACCCATTCCCCGGACCAAGCTATCCAAAGTGCAATATTAGCAACCGCAAAGAGTGTTGTGGCAATAACTGCCGCACCATGCCCATAGTAATTAAGAGGAATGACTGATTTCAGACATACAGCCAAGAGAAGGAATAACGCCAGTTCTCCAATTTGATTGGCTGCGAAGGGCATGCGCATCCCCGGTTGTATAATGTCAAACGTGATCCAATAGAGAGTACTCAGCAAAACACAGGCTAAAGCAAAGGTAAAAAACGCGACAGGCAATAGGATATTTGCACGTCCAAGCAGCCTGATTGCGGCGACAAGCACGCACATTTGCACAATAGCCGAGAGGATGTCTAAGGCAATCGGCAAGATCATTTACGTTCCTGCTCTTGTTGCTTTAATATTTTATAATGAAAGCATAAAAGCGTGACACATATGCCTAATGTGAAGGCAAGAATACCTACCAATACATAACCCAAATACGGCGCACTTAGAAGTAAACCTCCATAGTTGCTTGCGGTATTTTCGATCTCCTGTTCTGTAAGCTTGGGTATCCAGATGCAGACAACAACCAACAAAATGAGGCAGCTGCCACCGGAAGCCAAATCCAGAGCAATCTGCCGTCGTAGCGATCTCTGTTTTTGTATGGTATTTACTCTTTGATTGATCTCTTTAAGCTGCTCTTCAGTTGTACGCATTTTCGAACCCCATTTGCTCGAGTTTCTCTTTTAAAGCAGCCTTACCCCGCTCTGCAAGATGATATGTTTGTTTCTTGGTTTTGCCCATAACACGAGCGGCTTCTTCATGAGACATTTGTTCAAAGTAAAGAAGTGTCAGGATTTGTTGGTACTCGGGTTTGAGCTGCCTCAGCGCTTGGTAGAGCTGCCTGTTTTGTTCGTCTTGCAGAATGCCCAGGTCAAGCGGGTCAGACTCATCGTTTAATGATTCATCAAGCTGCTCAGAGGGGGGTGGCGATTTTCTTAGGTGCATGAAGGCCAGTTTTTTGCCAATGGAAAACAGCCAGGTCTTGAAGGAGCTTCTGCCGGCAAACAAACCTGTACCTGACGCGATGCGCGCATAGGCATCAAGCATGAGATCCTCGGCATCTTCCATGTTATGTACGTAATTATAAAGAAATAATATGAGGCCTTCTTTGTAGCGCTCCAAAAGGATACGCAGGTCATTTTCACTGCGTTTGGCGAGATAGCGTTTATATATTTGTTCGTCCATCTCGTCCATGGCAACGTCCTTACATGTTGGCTATAGGTATATCGTAATATACACTATATCTTACCAAATTGCAGCTTGCCAACAAGTTTTACCGTTCACAGATGCAAACGGTGGCTTTACCGAGAAGCCCTCGTTTATGGGTAGTGAGTCACGAGGACGAATGAGACAACGGGATGAGACAATACTCTCCGTCCTCGTTGTCTCATCCCGTTGTCTCACTGTTTACAGGCAGGCTGAGAGCCAGGTTATGATGTCGTCTTCTACTTCGAATTTGAGGTCGTCGTAGTTGTGGATCTCATGGCGGTAGCCGCTGTAGAGTTTGGTTACTACATCATGGCCGGTGTCTTGGAGCCAGTTGGCTGTGGTGTAAACGCCTTCGCCAAAGTTGCCCACCGGGTCCTGATCGCCGGCGATGAGCAGGACGGGCAGGCCGGTGGGTACCTTTTGTGCCCACTCGGTGCCTTCTATGCAAAGCATCATGTCAATAAAGTCTCGCAACGAGATGTTGTGAACCGGGTGGGTAAATGCATCAAAGGGATCCTCGGCATGGTCTTTTTGTACATAAGGATCGTGACAAATCCACTCATTGCCCAGCTTAACGCCTTCATCACAGCGGGTGAACATCCAGCCCATAAGTTCGCCCACCAGGCTTGGCTCGCTGTCATGCGCTCCACCGGCCTCAATAATGGCGTCAACCTTTGCGCGAACCTCATGGGTATTCTTGAAGATGCCGGTTGTGCCGCAATAGATAACACCGCTCAGCTCGTCGCCGTATTTGGCGCTAAAGTCGCGGGCAATCATTGAACCCATTGAGTGTCCGAACATAAAGTACGGCAGGTCAGGATACTTTTCGCAGACAACGTCCTTAAAGCGCTTCTCGTCTTCCATCATGGTATGAGGGCCTGCGTCTCCCCAGTCGCCCCAGGTATTGTTTGCGATGGCGGTGGCACCATGCCCTACGTGATCATTTGCGGCAACAATGTAGCCGGCATCCATCAGGGCAACAATGAGGTGGAAATAGCGGCGCGAATGCTCGCCAAAACCGTGTACAAGCTGCACAATGCCCTCGGGCTCGCAAGCCGGGACATAAATCCAGCCGGTAACCTTATCGCGTCCGTTAAAGGAATCAAACTTTACTTCATGTAACATATTCTGCTCCTTCCACAAGTATGCCGTATACTGTGAGTCATAGTATACGGCATAAAGACTTGCGATGTATGGACTATTCGCTCAGAGCATCCACAATATCGTCTACGGATATCTCAACAGGGGTGATACCGCTGTAATCAGCGATATCCTCAACCACAGTGGTATCAATACCGGCGATGGTGCAGAACAAGAGGATAAGGCCCAGGATAATACCTAACCACCAGATGATTCCTCCGCCATTCATTTTAATACTCCTTTGAAATTGAAAACGGAGCAGGTACCCCGTAGAGCGCCTGCCCCGCTTGACGGATCAGAAGCTTATGCTTCCACGCCCAGATAAGCGGCGATGCTCTCGGCTGCGAGCATGCCTGAGGTCAGGCAGTAGCTTGAAGAGGAGCCAAGGAAGTTGGAGTACGGAACGGTGAAGTATCCGCCGCTGTCCATACCGGCAACATAGAGACCCTTAATGGACGGCGTGAGCTTGCGGTCAAGCGCCTGGAAGTAGGTGTTGATGCGGATGCCGTTATAGGTGTTGTCAATGGGGCTGATGATGCGGACTGCATAGAAGGGGCCCTCATCGAGCGGGTAAAGAAGACGAGGATCCTTGCCAAAGAGCGGGTCAACGCCGTCTGCGATGACCTGCTTGTAGTCGGCGATTGCCTCGGCATAGGTTGCCTCGTCAAAGCCAACGGCCTTTCCAAGCTCCTCAAGGGTATCTGCCTTGAAGGCCTGGCCATACTCGATGCAGCGGTTCATCTCGTCAATAATGGTGGTGTAAACCGGGTTGATAATGCGTGAACGAACCTCCCACTGGGCGATGTATTCGTCTGTGAGATGGCCGTGGACACCCTTGGTCTGGAGGTTCTCGAGGTCGGCCTGGGTAAGGATGACCCAGCTCCAGCTTGCGCGGCGCATAGCGGCGGCGCCAACACCGTTGGACTCGGTGATGCACCATTCCTCGTTCATGAAGCGGGCGCCTGCGGGGTCGAGCATGAGGAAGCCAATCTGGTTTATGAACTTCATGTAGCCGGAGTAGTAGTCAAGAACGTCGTTGCCGCAGAACTCGGCGAGACCGGGAGCGAGGTCATCGGAGAGACGGCAGCCGTGGTCGAGCATGATGTTGATGCCCGCGCCAACGTTGGAGGAGAGGCCGATGTTGTCAAAGGTGCCGTTCAGGTACTTCTCCATCATGGCATCATTGCCGCCAAAGCCGCCGGTTGCAAAGAGCACGGCCTTGCAGTTGACGGTTACGTCAGTACCGTCCTGCTTATGAGCGGTCACAGCGCAAATGTTGCCCTCTTTATCGGTCTCGATGTCGTCAACCTGGGTCTCAAAGAGCAGGGTTGTGCCGGCAGGGAGGATGTAATTGTCATAGAGGTCCTGGAACTTCTGGGTGCCCTTGCCATACATATGCATGATGTTCATGGGGTCATTGCTCGGGTTTACTGCCATACCCTTGTCGCCAATGGCTTCCCAGTTAGCCTGCAGCCAGTCAGCCATGCGGCCGGTGTTCGAGACAACCTTGTATACGAGAGCAGCGTTGGTGCGACCCTTGTCCTCTTCCATGCGGAGAAGGAAGGCCTCGTCAACGGTCATGTTGATGCCTGCGCCGAGAGCGAGCTTTGACTGTACCGCGAATGGGCCAGACGAGCAGGCACCGGTGCCCGAGACACGGTTGGTCTTCTCGATAATAAGGGTCTTAATGCCCAGCTCAGAGGCACGGAGAGCTGCGGAGGTACCGGTAAGGCCGCCACCCACAATGACGAGGTCAGCGTCATAGGTCTCCTCGGCCATAACCCTGGGCGAACGCTTGGCAAAACCAACAAGGTCTGCTCCGGCCTGCTTCAGGCACTTCATGGTAGCAGCGGTGATGGCGGCAGCGGTCATGGTTGCGCCGGTAACCGTGTCAACGTAGATCGACTGCTGGTCAACAATCTCTGCCGGGGTGCGTACGAGTGCCGGATCCTTGAAACCAGGAGTATCGGAGCAATCAAGCACGTTAACCGAGAGAATCGAGGTCTCGTCGACGGTAACTTCAACCTGGGTGGGCATAATGGGGTCGGCAGCGCCGTGACGGGCACCCTCAATCTGGCCTTCCTTCCACTTGCCGTAAGCCTCGGCGGTATAGGTGCCGGGAGTCATGGCCTGAACAGCGACATACTCTGCCGGAGCATCTTTGAGGGTCTGCGAACCGCCGGCCTTCTCGGCTGCGTCAGCCACGGCGTTGATGATACCAAACGAGGTAAGTGTAGCGCCGGAGACGGTATCAACATTCAGGGACTGGTTGGCGAGAATTGCAAGCGGAATCACGGTAAGGGCAACTTCGCTTAAGTCCTTGGTCTCGGTTTGAGAGATGACCTTGATGTCATCAACCGAGTGATCGGAGAATGTTACCTCAACGGTGATGGGGCCATGCTTACCCTGAGCAGTGCCTTGGGTAGTCCTTGGAAGAAAAGTAAGCGTAGGCTTCTTGCCGTCAGCTGCGAAAGCAACGGAGCACAGACCTGCGGAGATTCCGGCCTCGCCAACGAGAGCGGCGGTTCCTGCCAAAGCAGCACCCTTAATAAAGCCACGACGTGTTGGTGCAAATTCATTCTGCATCTTTGTGACACCCCTTTCTGTCGAAACCAGCGCGGTTTCATGTGCCGGCAAAAACAAAACGCGAATGAAACTATTCTTTTACCACAGCTCAAAAACTGTGGCAAAAGAATAATACCGATTTACTACAAGATACACAACCCCACATTACACATATAACAACTGTGCAAAAAGGATATTTCTCTTGCAGGAGGGTTGGTCCATTGACGTATTAATTTGTAAATACTGTTGTTCTAGCTCCAAATGGCAAAAAGGTGACGATTCGTTGTCCAAAAAGGGAGGCAAGGGTTTCTTGGCAAGAGCTTAATGGTAAAAAGGTGACGATCCGTTGTCTGAGAAACCCGTTTAGTCTTCTTAGCAAGGGCGAACTGGCAAAAAGGTGACGATCCGTTGTCTGAGAACGTCTTCAGAATAAAATAATTAATTACGAAATATACATTTAACTGGTATTTTATCTTTGATAAGCCGAGAGGCACCATTGCATTAGGTTGATAGAGACAACGAATCCTCACCTTTTTGTCATTTCCGCTTGTCCGAGAGGTAAAATTCTGGCTTCAAGACAACCGATCGTCACCTTTTTGCCACCAGCCTCTGGCCAAGAAGCCCCAATCTCTTGTCTGAGGCAGCGATCGTCACATTTTTGCCATCAGGCTTTTGCTGAGGAGTTTGTTACTCTTATCTTGGTGCGTTAACCGCCTTTTTACCAACAAGCCCCTGGCTAAGAAATCCAGATCTTTCATTCTAGACTGCTAACCTTAATTTTTGTTATCTGTATATATCTGGAAAGTAATGTCAAAGTTGCAATTTGTTCACCAATACTATTGCATTATGCCTGGTTATCGGTGGTCTGATATACCCAAAAGTATATGTTACTTACAGTTTGGCTGTATTGTTAAGAATTTATGGAACAGTTCGGATTAGGTTTGGCTGTAATTAGCGATGTGATTATACTGTATATAGCGAATATATACATAAGATTGTGTAAGATGGTTGGTTTTAGGAGATTGGTTCTGACAGAAGTTACGGATTGTTGCACATCAGTTGATGCCAACGCAGCGGTTTTGTTGGGGGAAAGGAGGCGGCAGCGTGGACATTATTATATCGAATGCCAGTGACAAGCCAATTTATGAGCAGATTACCATCCAGCTTAAGAATGCTATTTTGTCGGGGCAGCTGGCGGCCGGTGAAGCGTTGCCTTCAATCAGGGCGCTTGCTAATGATTTGCGCGTAAGTGTAATTACCACCAAGCGAGCCTATACAGATCTTGAGGCTCAGGGGTTTATTGACACAGTTCCGGGTAAGGGGTGTTTTGTCACCGGGGGTAACGTGGACGTTTTGCGCGAGGAGCGCCTCCGCAGGATTGAGGCACATCTTCAGAATGCGCTTGATGAGGCTAAAACCGCAGCCATTGATCTTGATGAACTTCATTCCATGCTGGATGTCCTGGCCGAGAATACCCTCGTTTAGAAGGAGCATCATACTATGACAAGTCTTATAAAAGGTACCGGTCTGGTAAAACGCTACGAGGGCTTTTGTCTTGACCATGTTGATCTTGAAGTACCTTCCGGGTATGTGGTTGGCTACATTGGATCAAACGGTTCCGGCAAAACCACAACACTTAAGGGGCTTTTGGGTCTTGTCAGCTTTGATGAAGGCAGTGTTGAGGCCTTTGATAAACCTGCCGGAGAAGACGGCCTTTGGAGGCAAAACGTGGGTGTTGTCTTTGATGCCTGCCAGCTTCCAAAAGAAATGGAAATTACAGATCTTAAAATCCTTGGGAAAGCAGCATATCACTCCTGGGATGACAACGCATATACCGCATATCTCAAGAGCTTTGGTATTCCGAGCGACAAAACCGTTGAGACACTTTCGCGCGGTATGGGCATGAAGCTGTCACTCGCATTTGCGCTGGCACACACGCCGCAGCTTTTGATTCTTGACGAGCCCACAGCAGGCCTTGACCCAATCGCCAGGCAAGAAGTTCTCGACATCTTACGGGATTATATGACAGATGAATCGCGCGGAATTCTCATCTCGAGTCATATTACCTCTGATCTCGAAGCTATTGCAGATACCATTATTTGCCTTGATGAGGGCAAAGTTGTGTTCAATATACCAAAAGATGATATCTGCTTAAAGGCCGGGATTGCGCGCTGCCATAAAGACGAGTTCGAAGCCGTAGTACAAAACACCGCAAGTATCCAGGCAGGAAGCACGCAGTCAGGTTTATGCTACATCAGGCATGCATATAGTGTTGATGTGCTTGTGCCGGACCGCTTTGCTTTTACGCGTGCCTTCCCCGAGGTGACGGTTGATGCGGCTTCGATTGATGCGTATATGCTCCATATGCTGAAGGGAGAGTCCCTATGAAAACCATGATAATCTCTGATATCGCTCTGATGAAGCCCCAGTTAAGATCGAGCATTCTTATTTATTTGCTTGTTGCTCTCTTTATGATAGCCATAACAAGAAATAACAGTGCAGATGATATGGCATTCAGGATCGCAGCTACGATTCTCACGGTTATGATTCCCTATACGCTTATGTATACAATTGCCGACATAGAGGATAAAAGCGGCTGGAGCCAGTTGCGCGCGACGTTGCCCATAAGCAGAAAAGAAACTGTGCTGGGCAGATACGCAACCGCAGCTCTTGTTTCATTTGCCACTATGATTGGTACTATTGTGGTGATTACGGTATGTTACCTTATCATGCAGGGATTATCGGGCATATTTACATCTTTGGGTCAGTACCGGTTATCCGGCGAAGCATTTGGACGTATTGTAACATCGAGCTTTTGCGGTACATGTGTAACCCTCTTTTTGTGCGGAATCATGCTGCCTCTCGCCATGAAGTTTGGCATGACAAAAGCAGCCCGCTACATCACACTCGCATTTATTCTCTTCATTATTCTTGGGACGATGCTGGTCAGTTTTATCCAGTCACACTTTGGCTTCAGGCTTGTTACAGCATTAGATTCATTGTCCTCAGTAATACCATTTGCGGGCATTCTCGTATTTCTTGCCAGCATCCCGCTCTCACTGTATCTCTACCGTACAAGGGAGCTGTAGTTCTCAAGAGCGGAGAGATGTAAAGGCACAATTCTTATTCTTGAAGGAGAACCCATGGGATTTTTTAGCGAATTAAAAAAGGCGGCAAGCAATAAACCAGCGGGCGAGTCATATATGATTGCTCAAAAACAACTTGTTTGCCCACACTGCGGAAATAAAAGGTTCTATCGCTCAGAAGCTCAGCTGAATACAGCAGGCCTGACATTTATAAACCTCGATTGGGCAAACAGATCAGCATCAGTTTTTGAGTGCACATCCTGCGGAAGACTTGAATGGTTTATTGAATGAGAAAAAAGAACCGTCTCCAATTCTCCTCCTGGGGTTGTGCCTTCTGTCATCCGGACTGTGTCGTTCGCGTGTAGTTGGGTGAGTGGGATTGACGGTGATTGATTTGAGGTGTATCCCGTAAGCACGCATTGAAAGTGATGCGTGAAGGACCAAGTTGTTTGTCGCTGTCGCAAAGTATGTCCTTCTTAATCTAAACTGTCCATCAAAGCGAAGGAGCCGCGTATGTTATCACCGCCATATACATAAAACAACAGGCATGAGCTGGTCTGATGCTCTTTACCAAAAGTATTTCTTATAGCCCAAGATGTTTGTCGCTGTCGCAAATTATGGCTTAAAACTGTCATCCAAAGCGAAAGGATTCCGCATGCCGCAACAATACTCAATTTACAAACCTCGTTTTGGCACGGGGTTTTATGGAGGGAAGTTCCTCCCGTTTCATCAAGGACATCTTAACTGTATATT
Organism: Coriobacteriales bacterium; assembly: GCA_017515595.1. Classification (GTDB taxonomy): domain Bacteria; phylum Actinomycetota; class Coriobacteriia; order Coriobacteriales; family UMGS124; genus RGIG5691. The sequence continues at coordinate 4,232 of JAFWFL010000087.1, read as the reverse complement.
CCGGGCCGCAGCCCAGTGCGAGAAGCTCAATGTAGTGCTCATGCATCATGGGCCGGAGGAGCTTGAGTTCTTTGCGTGGGAGCAGGAAGATGCGCCATCCGGCGATAAAGCGCCGTGTTTTCCCAAGCGATATCTCACTCCCGAATACCGAGAGCTTGCCCTGCGTCATGAATTACAGCCGTTCGAGAATATCGAGGTCATCTCATATGATTGCCGCGAGGCGGACGAGAGGGCTCAGCGCGAAGGTAAGCATCCCTGGTATTATGAATGCGAGGATATGGTGAACCTTATGGGGCACTTTGATGCCGCGTTTTCGAGCGAAGAAGCATATTCCCGCGCGTTCCGTGAGTTTTACCCATGGTCAGAGGCGGTGCTTTTAGACCCGGAGCGCAAAGATGTTCCTATAAGCGGTACAGACCTCAGGGCGATGCCTCTGAGCCGCGCTTATGTGCACTTACCCAGGTCTTACCAAGTCTTGCTTAACAAATCAGTCCTTATTACCGGGACCGAGAGTTGCGGTAAATCCAACTTGGTCCGCAAACTTGCCGCCTTCTTTGCCACAACCTTTACCGAGGAATACGGCAAGCTTGTTTGCGAGGAATACAACGTGAATTCACCGGGCATCGGGCTTTATAACGGGTTTCTTTTTGGCCAGAAGAGCCTTGAGCAAAAAGCCTGCGAACACGCTAACCGCGTCTACTTTTGCGATACAGATGCCCTGGTAACCGCCTATTATGCACGAATGTTCGAGAAGTCAGAGCTGCCCTTGGCTTATGCAATTGCCCAAGAGAGCCACTACGATATGGTACTCTATGTAGAGCCAACCGTACCCTGGGTTGATGACGGATACCGCTGCTTTGGCTCACCCGAGCAGCGCTCGCAGGGAGACAGTCTGCTTAAAAGCCTGTATGACAAAGCAGGCATTGTCTACCATGTGCTAAACGGCACCTATGAAGAGAACTATCGGCAGGCAATTAAACTCACAGAATCTCTTCTCGACGCATAGCAGACAATCCATCTGTCTGGACACGTTACAACTCAAGAATAAAGGAGTACCTCGTATGAGACATCTTGTGCGGAGCTTTAATATGGTCGAACTCTCAATGATCGCCCTGGTAACAATAGCTGCTCTCATTGGCTTTGTCCATGGACTCGCAACACAAAACGCGCTGTTTGCAGGTATCGAGACAATTGCGGCAGTATGTGGGATCTGCTCGGTTGTTCTTGCGGCAAAAGGCAAGCGCAGCGGGTTCTTATTTGGAATCATCAATGCCCTTGGATACTCGTTCATTAGCTACTCGAGCAATTACTACGGAGAAGTCATGCTCAACATGCTCTTCTATGTGCCAAGCAACATTGTGGGCTTTATTGTGTGGAAGCGCAATGCCCATAAGCAGCGCATAGGAGAAGTCCAGGGGCGTGCCATGACCGGCTTACAGTTTGCTGGCTCGGCGGTACTGCTACTCGCTGCTACCTTTGCTTACCAGGTATTTCTCAGATACCTTGGCGGCTCCATGGCAGCGCTCGACGGATTTACCACCCTCGCATCAATCTTTGCAACTCTTCTCATGGTATCGCGCTTTGCCGAGCAATGGTTCTACTGGATTGCGGTAGACATAGTAACCGTAATCATGTGGATCATCGCCCAGGACCCCGTAATGGTCGTTATGTGGGGTGCATTCTTAGCAAACGCCGTATACGGCTGCCTCCTCTGGTGCTACAAAGCAGGCAAGCGCGTCCCCTTTGAGCCGCTAGTAGCCAAGCTCGCAGATTAAAATATGTAGGGAGAGCTCCCTAGACAACCCTTGCGTACAGAAATCTCTCTTTTATAGCAACTCAAATGCGTTTGAGTAGCCTGTTTTATACCCTCGGATCAAGCGTCCGAGAAGTCCTGGCCTTCTGACCTGCAGGTTTTTCTCGGACACTTTTTCTTATCTTCTTCGACTGACAACTCAAATGCGTTTGAGTAGCTAAGAAAGGGAAATATCTGTACGCAAAGGTAGTTTTAGACGGTCCCCTCGCACATCCGAACTTTGTTCTGAGCGCGGCGGCGGGCGAAGAAGGTTTTGAGCGCTTGGGCGCACTCTTGTTCGAGAACCCCTGAGGTTACTTCGAATTCATGGTTTAACCTGGGATCATGGCTTACGTCATAGAGGGTGCCCAGAGCTCCGCCCTTTGGGTCGGGGGCGCCGTAGACACAGCGGTCTATGCGGGCGTTGATCATGAGGCCGGCGCACATAAGGCACGGTTCGAGGGTGACATACACCGTGCAGCCGGTAAGACGCCAGCGGTTGAGTGTGTTTGCCGCCTGTACAAGCGCCGTGAACTCCGCATGGGCAGAGGGGTCTGCGTCTGTCTCGCGCATGTTGTGTGCCCGGGCGACGACCTCGCCGTTGCATACCACCACGGCTCCAATGGGAACCTCATCTATAGCAGCTGCCAAAGCAGCCTCTTCAAGGGCGATGCGCATAAACTGCTCATCTAATGAGTCTTCCATCAATACCTTCTCTGCCAATGCTTTTGAGATAAAACCCGGGGTGCCGGTCACAGCACCCCGGGCGTTCCAAACTTATCGCAGCCGGTACCGGCCCTACTTTGTGTTAACCCTTGGCGTTTTCGTTCACGTAAAGGCAAATGGTAATACCGGTGTCGGGAGATGCAAGAGAGCCACCCGGAGGATCCATCCAAGCTACCTTGTTAAACAGGGCGGGATCAGAAGTTGGAATTGCGGGAGCATACTTGGGCCAGAATTCTGCGGCTATAAGGGCGTTATACGCGTCAGTAACATCCATACCTACTACATCAGGTACCTCAACCGGTGACCGGCCAAGGCTGATCTCAAGCTGTGCGTGCTCGGTTGCGGCAATATCCATGCCGGCATTCGGGTTCTGAGAAGTAACGGTGCCCCAGGGAGTCTTAAAGAAGTCGTCATAAATCCAAAGCTCATCAACAATAATTCCCATGCTTTCAAGCTGTGCCTCAGCATCAGTGTAGAACATACCCAAAAGATATGGCATCTTGTATACCGCAGGTCCGCCGGCGTCGGGCAGCACGGGGTACTCGAACTCAGGATCAGGTACAACTACAGGTACTTCTTCAGTCGCTGGCGGTGTATAGACATCTATAAAAGCGCCGGTCTCGTCATCAAAGTGATAGAGCACGCCATCTGCATCAACAATGCCTTTTTGCATTTCGTTGTCACGATAGTAGTATACGTTGCCGGCGAGTTCGTACCAGCCGTCAAAGACGATGGGAGTAACCGAGACAACCGCAAAACCCCACTCGTTGATGGCAGCATCGGAGACAACACGTACGCATGCTACGTTACCGTCTACATAAACCTCGCCGGAGGCGAGCTCATCTGCGGTGAAACGCTGAATAAGCTTGCCGTCAGCGCCTGATACCTCGATGCAGTCAAAGTCCTTCTCGGCAAAGGTCTTTGCATCAAATTCCAGCACGAGAATACTGGCAAACGGGGTGGCGGTATAGCGCCAGCAATCGCGTGAATCAGGGTTATAGGGGTGCGGGCTCTGGAATTCACTAATGGTCTTCGCGTCAATAAGGTTACCGGCAACGGTTATGTTGCAAGCTGCGCTTACGTCTTTGTTATCAGCAAGTGCGCAGGTAATGGTTGCCGAGCCATGGGCGATGGCGGTAACCTTGCCGTTTGCGTCAACGGTGGCTACCGAGCTGTCAGAGGAGGACCAGGTTACCTTAGGAGCGCTGTCTGTCGAGACAGGAGTTGAATCAAACGTTGCGTTGAGCTGATAAGCTTCGCCGGCATCGCAGCTAATCGCCGCTTTGTTGAGTTGAATCTTGGCTGCGGTGCTTGTCGCTGGCTCAGAAGCTAAAGCCATACTAAAAGCTGCAAAGCAGAAGACAAAAGACAGCAGCAAAACAAGCAGGCTGCCTTTGCGCGGTAGCCTTTGGAATAGCGGAGGCTTACCCTTGCATTTTGTATTCATGGCTCATCCTTTCTTGTAACGGTGCCTTGTGTACGGTATCTATCATAACACACAAGGTCTTTGAATATACACTCTTGCGGTTAATTTTCGATATAATGTTGCAGTGAGCAAGAGATGAGGCAGAAGGGCGGGTGAATATGACAGGAGACGGGTATGACAGGGGACGGTGGTTTGACAGGAAAAGAACGGGTATGACAGGGGACGGTGGTTTGACAGGAAAAGAACGAGAACGGGGGGGATGGTTCCTTCGTTCTTTTCCTGTCAAAC
>JAFWFL010000086.1 GCA_017515595.1 Coriobacteriales bacterium | reverse complement strand
TAAGTGCGGCTTCCTGTACAGTGATTTCTTCTGCCCAGTACTTTTGCACCAGGTCATACATGCGGGCTGTGGTTACCTTGTCTACGCTGATGAACATAGCCTTGCCGCATTCCCAGATACCCGTGTAGTGCTTAACAAAATCACGTGCTATTTCCTTAAGACGTTTCTCAGAGGTAATGATATGATACTCGCGAGCAAGGTCTCGTTCGAGCTTTTCGCGCTGGTCTTCGTCAATATCGGCAGCTTCCACCGCCTCAGCGAGTTCGTCATTGATGTCGGGATTTTCGATGCCGAGAAGATCGCTGCGGTTCTCATAGAACAGCGGAACCGTCGCGCCGTCTTCAACAGCAGTTGCGAAGTCATAGACCGAGATATACCCGCCAAAAGTGCGTTCAGTAATGTTGTCATAGGAGAAGAGCGGTGTCCCGGTAAAACCAATACGTGAGGCAGTGGGAAGCATGCGCACCATATTGGCGGCAAGTGTGCCGTTATTGGTCCTGTGCGCTTCATCCGAGAGGATCACGATGTCATGATCAGGTGTAATAGGCACGGCAGCTGCATCATTGAACTTGTGGATAAGAGTGAACACAAAGCTTGGGTTCCCCTCAAGCCTCGTATGCAAGTCTTTACCGCTTTTTGCAATATACTGCCGTGGGTCGATACCGCCTAAAAGACCGCACCCGGCAAAGGTTCCTGCAATTTGCGTATTCAATTCTTCCCGGTCAGTCACTACAACAAAGGTGGGAGAACCCTTAAAGGTGCGACGAACCTTTTGCGCAAAGAATACCATTGAATAACTTTTGCCCGACCCCTGGGTATGCCAGAACACACCAAGCTTGCCCTCGCGCAGTTCACGGTTGCGATATGCCTCTATAGCTTGGTTCACGCCCAGGTACTGGTGGTTGCGGGCAAGAATCTTCGCGGTCTTTGCGCCTGAGTGGTCAAACAGAATAAAGTTCTCGAACAAGTCCATGAACGTACGTTTGTTACACATGCCAATAAGCATGGTATCCAGGTCAATTGTGCCTTCCTCGCCCTCCGAGAGGCGCTTCCACTCATGGAAGAACTCGTACTTTGATCCAAGCGTACCAACCTTTGCTTCAAGCCCATTTGAAAGCATGACAAAAGCGTTAAAGTGAAAGAGCTGCGGGATGGTATCCTGGTAGTCAGCATAATTGCCTTCATAGGCACGACGCACATCTTTGTCATGCCGTTTGAACTCAACAAAGAGCAGAGGAATACCGTTTACAAACCCCATAAGGTCAGGACGTCTGTGGTAAACACCATCCGGACTGTGTACCCACATCTCTTCAACAGCAGTAAAGCGGTTGTACTCCGGATGCTCAAAATCAAAGACTTGGGCGTATTCTGTATAGATGGTACCATCATCACGTTTGAGCTCCACGGGAATGCCGTCACGCAACATGAGATACTTTTTCTCATTGGTCTGTAAAAGGGAATCTGTTGCCAGAACTTCGCAAAGCCGGTCAATAGCCTTTTCACACGTATCTTCATCAAGCCATTCATTCAACTCCATAAGAGCACTTGAGAGGTATTGACGCAAAATAACCTCGTGGTAACTGGTACGTCCAAGCGTGCCATATTTGCCTAACGTCTCATCGTTATAGGCATAAACAAGTTCCCAACCAAGTGATTGCAGGCGGTTACCTGCAGGCTTCTGAACAGCTTCTTCCTCGGAGTAATGGCTTGGCATTACGCGCTCCTAAATCCTCGATTGCAAATCTTCGGGCGAAGGCAGGTACTTGGCAAAGTCGCCCGGCAGAACGTCTCCCAGGCGGTACTCGCTCACACCGATGGGCTGGTTAATATCCTGGAGTGAGTATTCTGCTACAACATCGTTTTTCTCTTTGCAAAGCAGAAGGCCAATGGTTGGGTTGTCAGCCTCACCTTTTAATTCACCGTCAATGGCCGAGACATAAAAGCTCAGTTTGCCCGTATATTCAGGTTTAAACGCGGTATTCTTGAGTTCAACAACCACATAGCAGTGAAGCTTAACGTTATAGAACAAAAGATCGGGATAAAAGTCTTCACCACCAACAACAAGATGATACTGGCGTCCCATAAAGGCAAAACCGGTGCCCAGCTCAAGC
>JAFWFL010000085.1 GCA_017515595.1 Coriobacteriales bacterium | reverse complement strand
TTTAGAATTCCTGCATAAAGGCTTGCATGAGGGTGCAGAGGGTGCGGTAGTAGGGGGTTTGGGATTCGCGCTTTACGTCTTCGCAAAAACCGGGGACCCACTTTTTCATATGCTCGTCCATAAAGCGGTCGAGAAGCTCGGTTGCATCCATGTTGTGCTCTGCGAGGTACTCAGGGCCATCGGCCAAAAAGCCGGCAAAATCGCACTCGTTTTCTATGAAGTCAACGCAGTCATTGTAGCCTTGGGCTTTTACCACGCCGCAGTAACGCATAAAGTCGGAGACCTCGGTTGAGTAGCTGTTTACCATGAGGGCAACAACCTCAATACCCTGGGCCTTTTTGCGCCAGGGGCCCTCAGAATTCTCAATAAGCGGAGTATCCGTCAAAAACATGCGGGTATTGTCACGGCGCAGCTCATGGAGGACTTCCTCGGAATCGCGGCCTTTGTAGCAGGCAAGACCGTCACAAAACGCGGTAATGGGAGCTTCATCAAGCTCGAGCGCATTCCACATAGCCGCCATATCGCTTTGCAGGTCACCTGAAGCAACCAGCCCTGCGAGCTCAGCCGTGGGAGGTTGGAACGCTAAAGAAAAGAGTCTGAACATAGTCCCCAAAACACTGGCAGCCATACTACAAAACCTTTCGATCAATAAACTATTATCTATTGTAACAGGGATCGGTTTCCAAAATCATCAAAAACAGATTATAACATGAGATAAGATGCAAGTTATTACTGGTACTAGCATGATCAATTCTCGAAAGGTTAAAAATACCTGGGCTTTTGCCGAGATTCCCTTCGAAATTAACCTGTCATCATGCTAGCGCCCGTAACAACTTGCATCTTATCCTAAAAATATCAGAAGAACGGTTCTTGAGATATCTTTTTCATATTGCCGAGAAGCCCTGCTCAACAGGGGCTTCTCGGCAACAGAAACTACATTACACTAAGTAATATACGTTGGGGTTGGTGCCGGCTTCGGGCTGGAGTACGTAGTACTCGCGGGTGGCCAGAAGCTCAGATACCTTGCTCTCCGGGTCATTGAGGTCGCCAAAGAACATGGCACGGGCCGGGCAGCCCTCAACGCAAGCGGGAACGTCGCCCTTGGCAATGCGGTGAGCGCACATGTTGCACTTCTCCACCTTGCCGGCGATGTGGGCAGGAGCCTCTACAGCGCCAACCGGGAAGTCAACGCGCCACATGGGCTCGTCCTCAAGAAGGGTGCGAACGCCCTCGTAGGGGCAGGCGGTGAGGCAGGAGCCGCAGCCAATGCAGGTCTCGATGTCCTGCATAACAATGCCGGTCTCCTCATCCTTAAAGGTTGCACCGGTGGGGCAAACCTCAACGCAGGGAGCGTTGTCGCAGTGGTTGCAGCTCCAAGGCTCAAAGGTCATGGTGCAGTCGCCGTAAACACCGGCAGGGGTCAAAGGCTGCATACCGCCGATGGTGCGAACCTTTTTGTACCAAATCTGATCTGGAATGTTGTTTTCAAGCTTGCAGGCAACGGCACATGAGGAGCAGCCGATGCAGCGCTTTTTGTCAACAACAATAGCGTATTTCTTGCTCATGGTTTACTCCTCTACAATTCCGTCCCAAGGCTCGATCGCGACGCGGTTGTCAAAGAACGAGCAGTTTACTGCATATGCATCAGCATAGTCTGTGGTAATTGCACCCTGAGAACCGCTCTTGGTCTCGGTCTCTGTATAACCCTTGTAGTAGCAGGTCATACCGGGACGCATGCCGGGATGGTAAGCGCACTTCATAACGCAGTGGCCAAGCCAGTTGTAAACCTTGATGTCCTGGCCGTCTTCAACGCCGTACTTGGCGGCATCCTCGGGGTTAACAAAAAGGGTAGGCTCGGGCATAACGTCGCTTGCCCAGGTGCCCATGTACTGGGTCATATGGACGCGGCTCGGGTTACGCCAAGAAATGCATACGAGCGGGAACTCCTCGGCATATTCGCTGTGCTCGCCCGAGATCTTGTTCTCAAAGTACGTAGGCATCTTCTCGCGGTCGAACACTGCCTGGATGTCGTAGTTTGAAGGCGTACGGGGAGCAGGAGCGTCGACATAGAACATGAGGCGGCCGGTCTCGGTGATGAAGTTCTTGCAATCCTTGTTGCCGATGTAAGGCTCTTCCTTGACGTAGCGCATAATCTTGTTCTCTTTAAGAGTCTCAAGAGTAATACCGTTCTCAACAGCTGCGGGAACGTCGTCAAAGGTGCCCTTCCACCAATCCTCGTCGGTTACGTCGCATACGGCGTCAGCCAGGCCAAATGCCTCGCCAAAGATACGGGCGATCTCGGAGTCGGTCTTAGCCTCAAAGAGGGGCTCAATGCACTTCTCGGAGATACGGACGTTCTTCTCGTGTGAAAGCGGAACAACATCCATGAACTCGTACATGTCGGTAACGGGAAGCACAATGTCGGAATAACGGGCGGTGTCGGTCAGGAACGGATCCTGGCAAACAATGAGCTCCATCTTGTCGAGAATCTCATGCTTTACACGGTTGGAGTTGACAGAACCGCCAATGAGGCCGCCGTGAGAAACCCAGAGGTTCTTGATGGGATAAGGCTCGCCCTGAAGCGTACCACTGTTCATGATGTCGGCAGCGGCAAGCCAGGTAACAGCCTTGCAAGCCTTGCCGTTTGAAGGGGCGGTCAGTGCATGGCCAAAGAAGTTGCCGTACATGGCGTCAAAACCACCAACGCTGCGGCCGGGCTCGCCAAAGTTGCCGGTCATAGCGATCATAGCGGTCATTGCGTAAGCAGCATGGAGGCCGTTCTCGTAAGCGCCGGTACCAAAGTTGATGTAGTGGGCAACCTTGTGCTCGGGCTGAAGAACGTCGTAGAGGTAGTCAAAGTCTTCCTCAGAGATGCCGGTTACTTCCATAACCTTATCCAGCGTCCACTCCTGGACATGCTCTTTGAACATATCCCAAGCAGTGACATACTGGTCATCCGGGCAAGACCATGCGGGATGCTCGCAGGTGTCGAAGAAGTCGGGCTGGCCGGTCTCCTCGTTCCAAACCATAATGGGGTCAATCTCGGTAGGAATGCCGGTTACCCAGAAAGGAGGTCCTACATGGAGCGGCTCGTTGCAGTACTCGCCGCCGCGCAGGTACATGCCGTCTTCCTTCTTGATGAGGAACGGAGCGCAGGTGTGGTTGAGCACGAAGTCTGCGTCATAGGTGCCCTCGTCGATGAAGCGCTTAATGATGCCCAGGTAAAGGGCAGTGTCGCAACCGGGCTTAACAGGAATCCACTTGTCAGCCTTGTTAACGGTGGGTGAATACAGCGGGTCAACGCAAACAATCTTTGCGCCGGCTTCCTGAGCGTTGGCAAGGTGCTGCCACATCTGGATCTGTGCGCCAACGGGGTTGCCGCCAAGGAACAGGATGTAGTCGGAGTTGACAAAGTCCTGAGGCTCTGACTGGTCGAACCACTGGATACCGCCACGGGTAAGACCGGTGTTGGTAGCAGCGTCAAATGAGTAGTCCCACTTGGTGCAGCCAAGAGCGTTGAAGAGACGCATAATAAGACCGGCATTGCCGTTGAGTGAACCCTGTGCGCCGCCGCCGCCCTGATAATAGGTGTTGGCGAGAGGACCAAACTCTTCCTCGGTCTTCTTCCACTGGTCAACAATAATCTTTACGGCTTCATCCCAGGTAATGCGCTCCCACTCGCCGCCGCCACGGGGGGTGCCGTCAACGCGCTTCATGGGGTAACGCACGCGGGCCTCAGAGTAGGCGCGCTGAATGCGCGAACGGCCCTTAAGGCAAGTACGGTACGTAAAATCAGGCTTGGGCAACATATGGCTAACATTGCCGTTGCGAACATAGATGTTGTACTGGCAGAACGAGCAGCTCCATGAGCAGGTGCAGGTAAACTCCTGCTCCTCTGCCTCAGCTTCACCGGCGAGTGCCTCGTTCACCGCGAGGTTGCCCAAACCGAATTCCTGAGACGCGAGTTTGCTTCCCAAAGCGGCGGTAGCTGCAGCAGCACCCGCAACCTTGACAAAGCTGCGTCGAGTCAGTGACTCCCGCATAGTTGAATCCTCTCTCTCTGTTGATACCGGCAATAGTGGTTGCAAACCGGTATGGCTTGCACTCTCACATTGCCGCGAACTGCGGAACATCTGCTGCAATCATCGAGAACTGCAGGTTTTGCGGGTGCCAGAGCTCATTGGTTCTCTCCCTCCGCATAGCCTGCCCAAGCAAAACCTGCCTGATATTGCAGCAGAATTTCCTTGGACAATATAATACGGTGCTCATGGACAAAAAGTAAAACAGCTATCCTAAGGGTAGCCATCGAAATAATTTGTTGTTATAATTGATCTTTAAGGAGAGAGGGGTCATATGGAACTACGGCAACTCAGATACTTTTGCAAAGCCTGTGAACTCGGCACCGTTACCGCCGCAGCAAACGAGCTGTATGTAACCGAGCAAACCATCTCATATGCGCTCAAAAAACTTGAGCAGGAGCTCGGACAATCCCTCCTTATTCGCAGCAAAACGGGCGTTATCCCCACTCAGGCAGGCCTCGATGTGTTCGAGAAAGCCCAGGCGATTGTGCTCGCGGCTGATAACCTGCTTGCGAGCATGAGACCTGTCACGTGCGAGCGCAAAACGGTACGATTCTTTATTACCACCATGGGTATCCCCGAGAGTAAAAATTTTTCGATAGATGTGCTTGATGCGTTTGCCACCCAGCACCCCAATATTGAGGTTAACATTTCTGAGGCTCCCACACAAAAGTGTATACGTGCTGTTTTGGGCGGACATGCAGACCTCGCACTTACCTACAGCTGGCCACAGGAACCCGAGCTCGAGCCGCATCTTCTCATGAACGGCGAAATAGCTTTTGCCATGAGTACCAATCATCCGCTCGCTCAAAAAGAAGAAATTTCATTTGCAGATCTGCGCGATGTACCCGTGCTGTGGGCCATGGACACCGGGTACGCGTTCGCGGTTCTCGACGAGCGCTGTAAGGCCTACGGGTTCGAACCCACGCTCCACAGCGTACCCAGCTCGTCGTATCTCGACGCCGCAGCCACCGGCAAGGGCGTAGCCATGGCGCTCGCGACCCATCCCAAGCTCGTCACAAAAGCCGGCCTCACCTCGCGCCGCCTCATAGCAAAAGACCACTTCACCGTCCCCATCTGCCTGGTAATCCCCGCCGACACCCCCAAAGATTCCCCCACCCGCACCCTCCTCAACTGGCTCCTCAAAGCCTGGCACAACAAAGATTAATAACAAGGTAATCCTCTGCTAAACCAAAATTTCTGTCACATTGAACTGTATCATACGCTGGGGTTATTGCTTAATAAACAGTATATTGTTAAACTGATTATGCCGTATTACCCAAATTGAAAGGGGATTTTTATGAGCATGGACAGAAGATCGTTTATCAAGACAGCCGGTATGGCAGGCGGAGCGGTCGCGGCCGGAGCAGTTGCAGGCGCTGCAATCGCAGAAGAGAAAGCTCCCGAGTGGAGCAGCGGTATGCAGGTTGACGAAGCTGCTGTTGCCGCTATCAATGCAGAGGTTGCCGAGAAGCCCGCTTGGGTTGGCGAGCCTCCCGCAATCAGCGTAGAAGACTGCATTGAGACCATTGAGTGCGACGTCCTGGTTGTTGGCTCTGCTCTGGCAGGCTGCCTCTCAGCCTACTCGGCAGTTAACAACGGCGCCAAGACCATTATGATTGAGCGCAACGGTGCTCCCCATATCTCAGGCTCGGGCATTGGCTTCTTCAATTCTGAGTATCAAAAGGCCGGCGGCCAGCGCGAGCACAATGTACAGCAGGTCATGAACCTCGTCATCAACGAGGCCAACCTGCGCGTCGACCCGGCGCTTGTTGCCCTTTGGGCATACCATTCAGGCGAGATTCTCGACGAGATAGAAGAGAACGTTCTCCAGCCGGCTGGTCTCCCCGGTAACATCAGCATTGGTGTTCCGCTTGATCCCGATGAGCTTGACCAGTACATCTATGACTTCCATGTAGACTTTGACGGCTCCGGCCATGACTCTCTTGAAGCCTTTGACTTCATCTTCCATGACTGGATTCGTGAGCATGGCGGCGAGATCATGTTCGAGACCTGCACCCGCAAGCTTGTTCAGGACGAGTCGGGCGCCGTCATTGGTGCCATCGCCACCAATCCTGCAGGTGAGTACATCTACTTCAAGACCGCCAAGGGCGTTATCATGTGCGCCGGTTCATATGCCGCCAATGAAGAAATGGTCAAAGCTCTCTGCTATCCGTCCATGGCGAACTTCATCCGCAAGTACAGCGGTTACAACGCCAAGGCTACCGAGACCGCTCCCGTCACCATTGAAGAGCGCATGGACGACGGTCTGGGCCACCGCATGATGATGTGGGCAGGCGCCATCTTTGAAGAGATTGACCCCTCCTACCAGGCATGGTCAAACGACGGTTACTGGATTGCCGCTCCTCTCGCCGTTAACAACAAGGGCCAGCGCGTCTTTAACGAGGCCATTAGCTCGCTCTCCACAAGCTTCCACATCTTTGAGTTGCCGGACGGTGCCAACTATCTGTGGCAGATTCTCGACTCGAGCGGCTTTGACTTCCGGCACTGCTCCCCATGCCCGGCGCAAACCATGAGATGATGGAAAGAATGGCTTCACGCTCCGAGCGTCACGAGGCCGACACCATCGAAGCCCTCGCAGAAGAAATTGGCGTTCCCGCAGACGCCCTCGTCAAGACCGTCGCCCGCTACAACGAGCTTGCCGAGATGGGCATTGACCTCGACTACGGCAAGGGTGCCAACCACTTGCACACCATCGCCGAGCCTCCGTTCATTGCATACAAGGAAGCCTATTACATCTTTGGCATGAGCTCAGGCGTTAAGGTCAACAAGAAACTCCAGGTTGTCGACAAGAACTGGGATCCCATCCCCGGTCTCTTCGCAGCCGGCAACTGCGTTGGCTGGCGCATAGGTTCAGGCTACCAAAACGCCATCCCCGGCCTCTGCAACGCCTACGCTGCAGTTCACGGCTACTTCGCCGGCAAGAACGCCGCCACAGGTGACGTAGAGTAAACCATATAAAGTAAAATAATTACAGCCGAGAAGCCCTTGGGGTTGCAACAACTCCAAGGGCTTCTCGGCAATATGGGTCATTTTAAATAATTCAGAGCCACTGCTTTAGTAAGGATTTAACAACATGCTACCAAGTGGCATTTACATGGTACGGAATTATTGCGTTACATATCCCAGGCCTCGAGTGAAGCGATGTGTTCGGCTGCAACATGGCCGGTTGTGCAGGATTCTACAAGGTTGCCAAAGTTGTAAACCAAAGCGTTGAATGAGCCAAACTCGCCGGTATTATAAAGACGCGGAATAACCTCGCCAAAGGCATTCAAGGTCTGCGCATACTCGTTACGCATAGGACCACCGTTGGAGTTCATGACGCCGTTAGCAAGCTCGATTGCATAGAACGGCGGGTTTACAAGGGCTTCCAGTTTGTTAGCAGCACGCCCAAATGCCGAGTCCTCTCCTGCTTCACAGGCTGCGTTATAAGCTTCGAGTGTCTCACGAAGGGCTTCCGGATCAATACCGTCCACCTCACCGTCAAAAGAGCTTCCCTTAATAGCAGCAGCAAGCTCCTCAATGGTTTCTCCCTTAAAGATCCAGCCTTGCTCAACTGCGGCATTATTGTCTGGCCATTCAATGCCGAGAGAAGCATCAGGGTTAGCGGTCAGACGAGCCATGGGATAGCCGCCGTTCATTGTCCACAAGGGGTTCTCGGCTTCAAATGCTGTCTGGTCAAAGATGAGGAACATGGGGAGGTTCGGGAAAGCATATGCTTTGTCATCATAACCAAATTCTTCAATATTTGGATGGCTGTGGACAATTGAACGGTTCTCGTCGCAGAACCGCTTGCCTTTTCCGTTGACATAAATAAATGCATTGGTATTTGAAAAACGTTGAGTTAAACCAAAGCCGGCTATCTCTGAAGGTACACGATATGCCATTCTGTTGTATTCCAAAAGCCCCATATGCCAAAGGAATGCGCCAACTTCAGAGGCCATCCTAATGCCGTCACCGGTATTGTATGGCGTACCACCCGGGAAAAATCTAACGCCTGGCTGGAAGTATTGGTAGAGAATCTCCGGGCTGTTCTCATAGCCACCGCATGCGAGAATAACGCCTTTGTGCGCCTTGAATGTGAGCTCGTTGCCGTTGGCATCTTCTGCAATAACACCTACAACTTCTTTGGTAAATGGATTTTGAACAAGACGCTTTGCCCTGGTAGATGTACGTACATCAGCGTTGCGCTCCATGGCTGCCTTTTCAAGGGCGGTGTAGAGGTACAAGCCCGTGGTCTTCTCGTATCCCTCGATGCTTCCCATAAGATACGTGATGGGTGTTTTACGTCCGTCACCGGCAGTTTCTTTCCATGACACATCTATACCGTGCTCTTCGAACCAATCCGGAAGCTGGTTGACAAACCCAATGTATGCCTTTGTGGTACGCTCGTCAGCGTTGCCGCCGTAAGAACCGGCTACATACATGTCCCACCACGCGTCAACATCATCGCTGACCTCGTGAAGCTGGCCGCCTGAGCAGGCCATATTTCCGCCTTCGTGAGAAGGTGCTTTCTCGAGGGTGATAACAGAAGCCCCGGCGTCAATACCGGCGATGGTAGCCACAACACCCGAACCGCCAAAACCTACAACAATAATGTCGGCTTCATAGTCCCACTTTGCAGGCTCCCAGCTGTTTTGCGCTTCTGCAGCTGATGCAGCTGCGGTTGTACCCAAAGCAGCTGTTGCGGTTGCAGCAATACCGGCTCCCTTTAAAAAGCTCTTCCTTGTGATTTCCATAGTGTGGTTCTCCCTTCTTTATCTTGTTACTCTACGTCCGGAATTTCAAACGTACATGCAGGAATCTCTAACGGTTTAGCCGCATCAAAATCTTCACCTTTTGCGAGTGCGGCAGTCTTCGCGCCAAGTATGCGTCCAAAAACAATGCTTTCGCTCATATTGCCGCCGCAGTTCCAGTCTTCACCAACGTTGGGGCATCCCAGGCATCCGCCTGCAAACAGGCCGGGAATTGGGTCACCGTTAGTGTCAATAACACGGGAAGCTTGGTCTCTGCGTGGACCGCCCTCGGTATTCGTTACGTATTTACTCATCTTAACCGCATAGAACGGAGCTTGTGTAATGGGAATGATTCTACCCGCAGGACGTCCAAACGGGTCATTGTCCTCAGTTGCTGCCGCGTTGAATGTCGCAACAGTATTAGCCAGAGTCTCCGGATCCATATCAATTGCCACAGCAAGGTCTTCGATGGTATCCGCTTTAATGATGATGCCCGCTTCAATCTCGGCCATATTGTCATCACTAAAGGAGGTAAACATAGGTGCGGTTGCTCTCGCATTGTCATCGCAAATAAAGTATGCGCTGTCAGGGAAGATAGGAACGCGCCAGTTCCCGCTGTAATTGAGATTTGAACGACGTGCAGAAGCGCGTTCATTGTAGAAACGAACGCCTTTACCGGTTACAAAGATTGCCATATCGCGGATTTTTGTATTAAAGCTCAGCCCCCGTCTTGAGCCTTCTGCTCGATATCCCCAGCTAAATGCGTTGCCTATTCCCATGCTAACCAGGTCTGCACCGGCTGCCATAGACATTCTCACGCCATCGCCCGTGTTATACTCACTTGCATAATAGCCGGTATCAGTGCACCACATAAATGCTTCGACCATCTTTTGATTGGCCTCAAAACCACCAGTAGCCAGCACAACGCCGCCCTTTGACTTAATGTTCAGAAGTGCGCCATCCTTCTCGACAACAAGTCCCTGCACTTCTTTGGTCACAGGGTCCTGAATAAGGCTGACAGCAGGAGACTCAAACCAAACATCAATACTCTCGGCACGCTTTTCAACATTTGCTTGCAGAAGCATATAATATGAGGATGTAACTTGGGTTACATAGACACTTGATGCGCCGGGACCATCAATGTCAGCTCCACGGGAATGAAAATCAAGATCGTCTGGAGTAG
Organism: Coriobacteriales bacterium; assembly: GCA_017515595.1. Lineage (GTDB taxonomy): Bacteria > Actinomycetota > Coriobacteriia > Coriobacteriales > UMGS124 > RGIG5691. The sequence continues at coordinate 4,927 of JAFWFL010000085.1, read as the reverse complement.
CGCCAAGGTACTCAAGATATGCCCAGTTATCTGCTGCACTATCTGTATACAAACGCAACAGATCATCATCCGGATATGAGAAACCACCGCGCAGGAAGTTCCAGAATGCATAGAATTCCTCGGGATCCTTGGTGCATGTGATAAGCTGTTGGTTGACTTTGCTGCATCCGCCTTCGCGGCCTTCGGGAGCCTTTTCTACCAAGAGTACTTTTGCACCTTGATCTGCTGCTTCTATTGCGGCAACTGCGCCTGTTGCACCATAACCGGCAATTACTACATCATACTCCGCATCCCAGGTGACTTCGCTCTCGCTAGCATACACAACACCGCACATGCTTGCAGCAAGAGCACCGGCAGCTCCGCATGCTGCGCCTTTAACAAAACCGCGTCTTGAAAGGTTATTACTCATAATGACTCCTTTACCCGCTGAATCAAACCGATAACTTACAAGGCTCGTAGTAATACATACAACTTTGCCTCTGCTTGAAATAATATGATTTGTTGTGATTACATGAAAGTAAGCAGTTGTTCAATTTAAATTGTGCTGTTTATTATGGCATAAGCAATTGTTTATACGGTATGCTATAAGCTTGTTACAGGCGAGCCGAGAGGATTGTGTACTATGAAGTCTAAGAACCATATATGGCATATATTGGTTGCTTTGGAACTCGGCTCCATCTTGTTTTTGTCTGACACAAAGGTGCTCCTGCCGGCTACCGTTTTTAATACATGGTTCCAGTCAATATTCATTGGCATTGGCAGTGTCGCGCCGGTGCCGTTTTTGTTGTACCACTATGGCAAACATTTACATAACAATTCAAAATGCTTATTAGAAACAAGATCATTTGCCCAAAGCAAAAACGTTGTGCTTTTTGCATTAGTAATGTTTATGATTGGCTTGCTGTTCTGCCGGGTGTTGGCGCCTTTGAGTGAAATATCAGAGCCCATCAAAGTGACTTTGGTTGTTCTTGGTTCTCTGCTACGAGGTACAAGCTGTACGTTACTATTAGTGGCATTGCTGGAAAACGTTGCATTTCTGCCGGGCAGAATGCTTATGTTACTTGTAGGAACAGCGATCTTTTTCTCAGGAATTCTCGACACTATTACGTACAGCATAGGTAATACTTGTGCGTTTTGCTGCGCAATTATCCTGGCCGTCGCCCTCTTTCCTTTGCATCTACGCAGTAATAACTTACTGAACGAATTACCTAACAATGAGAGCGAAGACTCTCAAAGAGTAGGTCACTCTATTGAGGATTGCCTTCCGGGCTCGATATTTGATTATTCAGGCGGACTCTATGCAACAATAGCGTTTTTGCTGCTCACATTTTTGCTCTCATTATTAAACCCGCTCTTACGAACTCCTCTTGCGCTTTTAACCCAACAAGGTTTTACCGTAGAAGCAACGCGTATTTGCACAAGTGTGGGGTTCATTCTGGCCGGATGCATTATTTGTTTACTGGCCCAGCGTAGTACAGAATTTACTTCCGCTCCGGGGCTTTCTTTGGTAGTTGTTGCTTTATGCGAGCTCTTTTACTTGCTGGCAGTACTCTTTGATAGCTCTCCGATTTTAACCGTTATTTTTTGTGGCATCGCACGTAAAACGGCATTCCTCATTATGTTTGTTGTGATAGCTATGCAACGCCGCATGGTAACAAGCCTGTCATATGGTCTTCTCAGCATATCTGCAGCGGGTCTCGCATTGTTTGTCTCCGGTTGTAGCCAGGCAATATTCTCGCAGTTGGAAAGCGATATTACCGGAGTTGCTCGAAGTGCAATTCTTATAGGAGCTTTCTTGCTCATGACTGCATGTATCATAAGGTTTGTTGGACTTCTCGACTCCGATACACCGGTAACCACCGAACCAGCGGCAGCCACTGAGCACGGGTTTCTCGACGATAAAGGGCTTACCGAACGCGAAAACCAAATCGCTATGCTGCTTGCCTGCGGGCTTTCGTTTAATGAAATCGCAAATAACCTCTATCTAAGTCCTTCTACTATTCGAGTCCACGCTTCACGAATCTACGCTAAATGCAATGTTGCTACCCAAGCAGAGTTTATAGCTGCATACTATGACGTTGGAGCAAAGAAATAACAAATACTTTGATGTTAAGATCAAAAGCCACTCTAAATAGTATTGCCGAGAAGGACTTGGGGTTCCAACAACTCCAAAGGCTTCTCGGCAGTATGGGTCATTTTAAATAGTACAGAACCACTGCTTTCAGAAAGAATTTACAACATGCTACCAAGTGGCACTCAAACCGACTGCACACTCCGCTGGCACAAACTCGAGCGTTTGCACAACCTGTTGGCACAAACTCGAGCGTTTGCACGGCCCGCAGGTGTGATTTTAGCAAAAAGAGCATCATAATCAGCGAGGGTTTCTCCGCTGCTTATTAAAAGACCAGGTAATAAGACCGCCAATCGGAGAAGCTCTTGCTACTCATTCCTTGAGGTTGTGCAAACGCTCGAGTTTGTGACAGCGGGTTGTACAAACGCTCGAGTTTGTGCCAGGACGCACCTCCTAATAGGGCTTCTTGGACATTCTTTTTTCGAGTATCTCCGCACTAACCAGAACTTTCAACGGGTATGTTACGTCATCAGACGCAATATATGCAGCTATCTCCCCGTTTTTTGTATGACCTGTTGCTACGGCAAAAATCAAGTTAGCCGAAATGCATTTGGCCGAAATTCATTTCGGCCAAATAGGAATATAAACATACTCACTCAATACCGTACCGTACTTCACTGCTTACTTCACAGAAACTTGCACATATCCTCAAATGTTGTTAAGGTGGTATTTTGTAAAGATCTGGCAAGCTCTTTGCATGTTTCTGTGAAACCTGATTTTGAAAATACCTGATAATATGCAGATTTGTACGTAAATAGCGAGCTTCTGTCTATAAGCTTTTCAAGAATATCAGCGCTACTTGGTTGGTTTCTCCACTTACATTCAACAAAAAGCATTGCGCCTTGTGTATCGTCAACAATAAGATCAATCTCATCTTGGGATTTAGTATGCGGGTTATTGCCCCACCAGCGCTGGGTTAAAGCAGGAACAACGTCATATCTGCCTTGCTGGGCTTGAGATAAAAGGTATTGTTTACATATTTCTTCAAACACTAACCCCATATACTCACTGAGGTAAGGTTCTATTCTCTTAAACACAGCATCTGGCATATTATTAAGAATGAGTCCTTGGTTTGCCGGAATAAACCTGTACCAAAACCTGAACATCTGGTCTTGTAATGCATAAACTGCCTTCTTATTACTTGTCTCACCATAGGGAAGCTCGCGCTTTACAATGCCAAGCGTTATGAGCTTATTTAAATACATATTGGTATTGCTGTCAGGGATTTTTGTTGCGCTTGCAATTTCTGACACCTTTGATTTTCCGGAAGCTATTGCTTGAATAATTGCATCATATTGCATGGGTGTTTTGCATTCTTGGAGAAGCAGGTTGCCAGGTTCTTCAAAAAGATAACCGCTCGGTGTCAAAAAAAGACGCGTAATGTTTTGTTCCAGACTCTGGTTATTATCAATTTGTTCTATATAAGCAGGAATCCCTCCGGTGCATGCGTACAAAACTGCTGCATCGGTATTATTAAAACCTTTCCAACACTGCTTCGCCGTGAAAAAATCGAACGGTTCAAGCTTAAACTGTGCGGTTCTGCGTCCATATAACGGGCTTTCATATCCAAGAACCTGTTCTTCCATAAAAGAGAGTGAAGAGCCGCATAAAATGAGCATCAATTCTGATTGTTCTTTAAACTTGTGGTCAATTTTCTCCTGTAAAAGCGAACTGATTTCTGGGAATGACTGCGCAAGATAGGGAAACTCATCAATTACCAAGACGAGCCGCTTATCACGAGACATTTCTAAGATGGTTTCAAATGCTTCATCAAATGTTGCAAATATGGCGTGAGAAATCTGTGAAGTATATGACAAAATAGCCTGACTTAGAAGTTGGAGGTTTGTTTGTGCGTTTGTCCTACGTGCTTGAAAATATATAGCAGGCTTATTGCGAATAAACTCCGTGATTAAGCGGGTCTTTCCTATTCGGCGCCTCCCATAAATAACTGCCATTTCAAATACATGAGAACTATAAAGACGTTCGAGCTCGCCTATCTCATATTCTCTCCCAATAAACATAGCCAGCCCTTTCACTCATATTATAGGTTGCTATATTATAGATAATTATAATATATGCATGCCGTTCATTGCGATACACAGATACGCTCCATAACTGCCTCTATAATTATGCTAGCACCCGTCATAACTTACATTCGGAGGACACTGAGGGGGAACACCAAAAGTCCTTCTTGGCATTCAGATGTTTGATGCCGAGAAGCCCTTGGGGTTGCAACAACTCCAAGGGCTTCTCGGCAGAGCTTTATTTATACTGGTATATAGCCTTCTTTAGCTCGGTTTATGCAGCGTTTTTGATGTAGCTGATCACGCCTTCGTCGGAGTAGAGGGTCAGGACCATGTTGCCGGCTTCATTGGGGAGCATGGTGTATGTGGCCGAGCTGGTCTCGGAGTCGAGATTGCTGTGGGCAACATAGAGGCCTTCGCCGTCGCCTTTTTCTCCGGTGTCGGCGGCATATGCTTCAAAGTCAGCGGTTACAAGGCCGTTCATGGTGGTTACGCCGTGGCCGTTCTCGTCGATGGTGAATTTGAGGTTAATGCCTGCATATTCTTTGCCATATGCTGCAGCAAGAGCTTCTGCATCGCAAACCCAGGTGCCCATAAATCCGAGCTCTTCGAGCTGGGCGAGAGCCTCGTTCATATGGGCCGAGTAATCCATATTTTCAAAAGTGAACAGGTTAATAACGTTAATCTCCATTTGCTCATCGCGGTCAGTTAAAATACCGGCTGCAAGCCAGTATGCATAATCGCCCTCGTTGTACAGGGTAAGGGCGTTGGC
>JAFWFL010000084.1 GCA_017515595.1 Coriobacteriales bacterium | reverse complement strand
GTCAAAACGTGTCACACAAAACCACACACAACCCCCGTCCCTCTGTGTTACTTCTGTTAGTGGCGGCTTGCTCCGCTTACAGTGTCTGCTGCGGGCAGGGGGTCTGAGAGACGCTTCTCGTATGTCGTGTCACCTGCGAGTGAGGCTGCAATCGCCTGGGCAAGGTTATCAAGAGTTGCTCTGGTGTCCTCTGTCATACGGGATTTAAGAGATACTGCTTCGCCTACTTCTACCATGTCAGGCATAGATTCAAACATGCTGCGCATGAGTTTTGCCGAGTTTGCGTGCCAAGAGCCGTTCTCGATAAACGATACATGGCGGCTCTGGAGATGATGATCTTGGAGATCAGCCAAAAAGTCGCGCATAGCCGAGAAAACCTTGTTGTTGTATGTGATGCTCGCGCAAACAAGATGACTGCACTTAAACGCATCAGCCAAAAGGAAGCTTTTATGTTCGCATCCGGCATCATACAGGGTAACATTCTCTACGCCAAGCTCGTTGAGTTTTTGCTCAAGGTAACGTACTGCTTCAAAGGTATGCCCGTATACTGAGCCGCAGAATATGGCCACGCCATTGGATTCCGGCGTGTAGCTGCTCCATGCATCAATGCCCTGTAAGGTCTTTTCAAAATCGCCCACGAAAATAGGCCCATGAGTAGAGGCTACGGTAGCTATATCGAGCGTTTGGATTTTTTTAAGCGCCGCTTGAACATGGCTTCCGTATTTGCCCACAATGTTGCAATAAAAACGGCGTGCCTCATCATAGCAGGAATTTTGAGCATATAAGTCAAGCTTATGATGGAATATTGAACCCTCGTGTGAGCCAAAGGTGCCAAAGGCATCTGCGGTAAAGAGCACATGAGTTAAGCGGTCATAAGTCATCATAACCTCAGGCCAGTGAACCCATGGCGCCTCTACAAAACTGAGAACATGGTTGCCCAAAACCAAGATATCACCCTCAGCTGCAATAATGCAGCGGTCACGCAGCTTGGGGTCAAAGAATTGGCCTATGAATTTGGCTGCTAGAGAAGTACAAACTACCTGCGCCTGCGGCCAGCGGTTAAGAACCTCGCCCAAGGTGGCGCTGTGGTCAGGCTCCATATGATTCACAATAACATAGTCAAGCGTGCGATCTTCTAAACGCTCGGCAATATGGGCAAAAAACTCGTCAGCACACAAGGCGTCCATGGTATCAATCAGCGCGGTTTTCTCGTCCAGAATAAGATACGAGTTATAGGCCATACCGTTGATAAGGGGATATGAGTTTTCAAATCTGTGAAGACGGGTGTCATTACCGCCAACCCAATAGGTATTTTGCGCAATAGCAGGCTCAACAGGATCATTATCTACAACAGGAGTGATTGCATCCATAAGAGCGGGATCAAAGTCAGCGGCCTTATAAAAACCGGAAGCAAGAGCGAATAAAGACATATGACCTCCTTGCGGCTAGAGCTAATCCAAAAGACATGGATGCATTGTAATGCTACCATATGAAGATATAGTGACACTAAAAATACTTCTTGCAATTGACTATGAGTAATGGCTATTATAACTATTCGCTTGAACAAAGCGCATTATTGCGGGATGGAGCAGTCTGGTAGCTCGTCGGGCTCATAACCCGAAGGTCGTCGGTTCGAATCCGGCTCCCGCGACCATATGATAATCCCAGC
>JAFWFL010000083.1 GCA_017515595.1 Coriobacteriales bacterium | reverse complement strand
TCTTGAAGCCAGAATTTTCCCTTTCGGATAAGTGTAAATGGCAAAAAGGTGAGGATTCGTTGTCTCAAGTAGGCTCTTACTCAGATATTGTTTTTACATCAATCAACATAATGCCTGGTAAATGTTGTTTACACTATTAAAATAATTCACAAAACCCAATTCACTGACAACGAATCCTCACCTTTTTGCCACCAGCCCCTGACCGAGAAGCCTGAGGCTCTTGGTTTGGTACTCAAGCCGCCACGGGGAGCTTTTTATGTTTCGCCTTTGAATATGGTTGAGCTTGGGGGAGATTCCTATTAAAATAGGAGAGATAGATTGGAGGGGGTTTATGGAACTACAAACAGACTCGACACCCTTGAAGGATTTCTCTGACAGCTCGCAGGAGCGCGCTCAAAAAATACATGCCCGTATTGCGGCCAAGCTTAAAACCGCATTTGCGTGTACGCCACAGGAGGCTTCGCCCGAGCAGATTTATGAAGCTGTGGGCTTGTGTGTGCGCGATGACCTTATGGACCGCTGGATAGACGGACGCACGCGTTCGCAGCAGCAGGGCATGAAGTGCCTCATATATCTCTCGGCTGAGTTTCTCATTGGCCGAGCGCTTACCAATAACATGATTAACCTTGGTGTTTATGATGATTACGCCGCGGCGCTTGCGAGCATGGGTCTCTCAATTGGTGACGTTGAGCTCAAAGAAGCAGACGCGGGTCTTGGCAACGGTGGCTTGGGCCGTTTGGCTGCATGCTTTTTGGACTCGCTTTCTACACTCGATATGCCTGCTCTCGGGTGCGGTATTCGCTATGAGTACGGCTTTTTTAGGCAGCGCATTTATAACGGCGAGCAAATTGAGGTGCCTGATGACTGGAGCGCCTCGGGCGATATTTGGGAGATTGAGCGCCCTGACCGTTCGTTCGAGGTTCGCTTTGGCGGCAATGTGGTAGAGAAGTGGGGCGATGACGGAAACCTCAAGGTAGAATACCATGATTACCAAAGCGTATTCGCGGTGCCCTATGACATGCCCATTGTGGGATATGACACAACGCTCCCGGCGACGCTCAGGCTCTGGAGCGCCCGCGCTCCCCAGCAGCTCAATCTTGCCCGCTTTAACCAGGGCGATTATGTAAATGCCGCAGGAGAAAAAGAGCTTGCCGAGAGTATCTCGAAGGTCCTCTACCCCGAGAACAGCCATGCTGAGGGTCAGAAGCTGCGCCTGCGCCAGTTCTACTTTTTGGTAAGCGCCACCATGCAGTCAGTGGTGTATTCATATAAGCACAGGCACGGTGACCTGCACGGTTTGCCCGAGAAGATCTGCATTCAGATTAACGATACCCACCCAGCGCTCGCTATCCCCGAGCTTATTCGTATTCTCATTGATAACGAGGGCTTTAGCTGGGAAGAAGCGGTTGATATTGCCCAGCGCACTTTTAATTACACCAACCACACCATCATGCCCGAGGCGCTTGAGTGCTGGCCGGCCCAGCTCATGCGTGAGCTTTTGCCGCGTATTTACCGCATCATCGAGACCATTGACGCGCGCTTTAGGGACAGAATCTGGCAGCTCTACCCGGGTGATGTCGAGAAACTCTCGCGCATGGCAATTATCGACGCAGGCCGCGTGCGCATGGCAAACCTCTGCGTGCTCTGCTGCGGGCACGTAAACGGTGTGTCTCAGCTCCACGGAGAAATTCTCAAGGCAAACGTGTTCCGTGATTTTTACATTGCGTATCCCAACAAATTCCTCGGCATTACCAACGGTATTACCCAACGCCGCTGGCTTGCCGTCGCAAACCCCGGGCTCAACCAGCTTATTGAACGTGCGGTAGGTCCCGGTTTTATGAAGGACTGGGAGAAGCTCGCAGAGCTTTTGCCCTATGCAGATGACGCATCGTTCAGACATGATTTTGCCCAGGTCAAGCTTGCAAATAAGTATTCCTTTGCAGATTGGATGCTTAAGACCCGCAACGTTGAGATTGATCCCAACTCAATGATTGATTCCCAGGCCAAACGCCTGCATGAGTATAAACGCCAGCTCTTGAAGGTACTCCACATTCTTTCGCTCTATGATGCTCTCGTTGAGGGAGAGGCCCCGGCGCTTCCAAAAACCACGTTTGTATTTGCGGCAAAAGCGGCGCCAGGCTATGTGCGGGCAAAGCGTATCATTAAGCTCATTAACGCAGTGAGCGACCTCATTGCCCAAGATCCGCGTACGCGAGACCGCATTCCCGTGGTGTTCCTCGAGAACTACGACGTCTCGGCTGCACAGCGCCTGGTGCCTGCAACAGATGTCAGCGAGCAGATTTCTACGGCAGGCCGCGAAGCAAGCGGTACCGGCAATATGAAGTTCATGCTCAACGGCGCAATTACGCTTGGCACCCTCGACGGCGCAAATATTGAGATTGCGAATCTTGTCGGTCCCGAGAACATCTTTATTTTTGGTGCGGACGTTCATAAGATAGAAGATATTGAGCGCTCCCACAGCTACCGTCCTACGTTATTGGCCGAGCAAAACGAGCGCATTCACCGTGCACTGGAGCACCTCATTGACGGGTCTCTGCCCACGTATGACAAGTCGCGTTTTGATGATATTTACCAGTCGCTTTGCCCAAGTCTTGGCGGCAAGGGCGACCCGTACTATGTTTTGCTTGACTTTGATGCATATCATGAGCGTTTCTACGATGTGGCGAAGGCGTACCAGGAGCGTGACAGCTGGCTGCGCCGAGCGGTAATAAACACCGCCAAAGCCGGATACTTTAGCTCCGACAGAACCATTGCCGAGTACAACGATCTCATGTGGCATCTCGAACCGCTAGAACCGGCACATGAATCCTAAGCAAGCCTTGCTTTATGAAGTAATACACAACCCTGCGGATACCCGCGACCGGGAACCTCTCGGCGCGATACCCGCAGGGTCGTCTGTCAAGCTGTCGCTGCGAGTACAACGCGAAGCCGCACAGTTTATCTCGTCAGTATGTTTGGTAACGGTCGATTGGATTCACAACTCGGCTCCCGAGTCCTTTCCTATGCAGGTAATTTGGGACAAACAAATTGATTTACAAGACCGGCCACAGGATGAGTGGGTCTCATTTGTTGCCCAATTTTCTACAAAAACAGAGCCTTCGGTTTATCTGTATCTCTTTGAACTTAAGTTTTTTAACGGAGAGCAAACTGTTTACGGTCCGCAGATTCAAAGTTATATCTTCGAATCGCGCGATGATTTGTGCAGATACCCAAGCGACCCGGCCGAGTGGTTCAGAATTACCTCGTATGACAGGAGCTTCTCGACACCGGCATGGACACATGGTGCGGTGATGTACCAGGTCTTTCCCGACAGATTTGCCCGTTCTCAAGACGGAGTCCTTACAGAGGGACTTGCATGCCGAGAAGCCCTCGGCCGTAAAACGTATGTCCACTCGGTATGGGATGAGCCGGTAAAGTGGTATCCGCATACCTACGGTTTTTTGCGCGAAGATGAGCAAAGCCGGCGTGAGATTTGTGATGAGGACCTTGATCCTGTTGATTTTTATGGCGGGACGCTCAAGGGAATCGAGCAGAATCTGAGCTATTTGGCCGGGCTTGGTGTTGAAGTTCTCTATATGAACCCCGTGTTTGAAGCCCGTTCGAACCACCGCTACGATACTGCAAACTACGAGGATATTGACCCGCTTTTGGGGTCGAACGAGGATTTTTGCAGCCTTGCCCAGGCGGCGGAGCGTTACGGAATTCGCATTGTTCTTGACGCGGTGCTTTCGCACACAGGTGCTGATTCCCGTTATTTTAATCGTGTAAATACCTATGACGAGCCCGGTGCCTGGCAGGCATTCAAAGACGGTTCGCTTACCGGCGCTTACAGCCAGTGGTTTGATTTTGAACATCACAAAGGGCTCGTGCCGTATCGCTGCTGGTGGGGTGACCCAGCGCTTCCCGAGGTAGATGAGGAGAACAGCTCCTGGCAAACATATATGCTTGATGCCCAACAAGGTGTACTTCCAACGTGGCTGAGCCGCGGCACAAGCGGGTACCGTCTTGATGTTGCCGATGAGCTCCCAGATGATGTGCTCAAAAAGTTGAGACATTCTGTAAAAAAGGCATCTCCCGATGCCTGCATCATAGGGGAGGTTTGGGAAGACCCCACCGTTAAAATCAGTTATGATACGCGGCGTACCTATGCTCTGGGAGATGCGCTCGACAGCGTGATGAACTACCCTTTGCGTGATGTTCTCATTGATTTTGCCTGCAATAAAGCTGATGCATACGATGTGGTAAGCCTTTTATTAAACCAGCTGCTCAACTATCCCAAACCGTTTTATCTGTCGCTCATGAACATGCTTGGCTCCCACGACTCCGAGCGCATTCGCAGCAGACTTGCTTTGCAGAGCGATATCAAATCTCAAAGCAGAGCCAACCAGTTCCTCGCAGTGAAATCAATAACACAAAAACAGGATGCCTATGCCGCTCAGCTTCAGTCACTGCTGGTAGCAATGATTTGGACGCTGCCCGGTATGCCCTGCATTTATTACGGAGACGAGCTGGGTCTTCAGGGAGGAGCAGACCCGTTTTGCCGGGCAACCATGCCCTGGCAGAATACGGAGCAGAGCAGGAGTTCTGCTCAACAGTCTCTTCGCAGTGACTGTGGCGTGAGTCTTGAGACCCTGTACCGGGATCTCGGCGCTCTCAGAAAGAACTCTCCTGTGCTAAAGAACGGTTCAGCAGGATTTTTGGCATGCGGATCCCAGATAGTGTGCATTGTCCGTGTTGATGCAGAATGCCATACTGCCTTGGTATGTTTGGCGAACCGCTCCACTGAGCAGCAGAATCTTGTGATTGATTTAGCCTCGTCAGGCACCGGACTCACAGACGGGGAGCGAGCTTATCTCAAAGAATGCGAACACATTACGGTGCTCATGAATACCGCAAATCCCCATTCTCCCTATGAGCCGAGCATACTACTGAACGGCCTCTTGCAAACAACCCTGCCACCAACTTCTGCCTGCATATATAAACTCATGTGACAGAGAATAGGTCAGTTCAGTGTGACAGGGGACAGGTCAGTGTCATATTTTAGAGAATAGGCAGGTATACATTCCGTCCGAAGCGTTTTTATGAGGCGAAAGCGAAGGATGGTATGTATACCTGCCTATTCTCTAAAATATGACACTGACCTGTCCCCTGTCACACTGAACTGACCTATTCTCTGTCACATAAGGAGCTCGGTTACGCGTCGTTTGCAGTCTATGAATTCATAAGAAAGCTCAAAGTCCTTCTCGGCACCTGCTTCTTGTTGAGGAACTTCAATCTCTGCGGTAATGGTGCTTGGGACTCCGGCGCCGGGGTTGCCTCTCAGTATATAAATGCGGCTCGACATCGCAACGGCTTCATCAACATCATGGGTAATCATAAGCGAAGCCAACCCGAGCTGCTGAGCCATGGATTTGTACCAGTTGCGCAAATCATGCCTGGTAAGAGCATCAAGAGCGCTAAAGGGCTCGTCGAGAAGGACTACCTTGTTACCCATTAAGTATGTGCGCAAAAACGCGACACGCTGGCGCATACCACCTGAAAGTTGGTATGGCCAGCTGTTCTCGGTTCCTGCAAGTCCAAAGCGTTCAAAGAGAATTCCGGCGCGTTCACGTGCTTCTTTTTTGGGAACGCCTGTAAGCACAAGCGGTAAGGCTGCGTTATCAATCACCTTTTTGCTGGGTATGAGCAGATCTTTTTGCAGCATATAGCTTATGTGTCCGGGTGTACCCGTTACATCTTGACCTTCGAGCACAACAGCACCGCTCAAAGGACGAGTAAGCCCTGCAAGTGCATGAAGGATTGTGGTTTTACCGCAGCCTGATTTTCCAACCAGACATACTGTCTCGCTTTCATTCACCGTAAGGCTTATGTCGCGGGCAACAATTGTTTCTCCGCCATCCCAGGATAGTACGAGATTGCGTGCTTCAAGTGCAGGTGTTTGTAAAGAAGCGTCCATAGAAGGTTACTCTTTTGTCTCTTTTTGCGGTAAGTACTCGTTGGTCCAGCCGGCATCAATATCAAGCTTTTTATTAACAAGATCATTCTCGTTGAGCCAGGCAAAGAAGCGCGCCCAACGCTCGCTGTCAATGACGCCCCACTGCTCAGCATCAGCCTGGAACTGACCGGCGAGGAATTCAACGCTCTTCTCAACTAAATCAGAGTCAAGCTCGGGCACTGCCTTGCAGAGAATCTCTGCAGCTTCTTTGGGGTGCTCAATGGTATATTCATAACCCTTTGCAGCAGCAACCAGGAAGTTGCGAACGGTATCAGGATGCTCTTTTGCATACTTGTCGTTGACTGCAAGGATGGGTGTATAGAAATCAAAAACATCATCAATGGAGATGAAGCTAAAGTAGTTAACATCTACACCATTAACCTCGGCATTTTTAACTGCCCAGCCCTCAAAAACCCAAACCGCGTCATACATATTGGCCCGCAATCCGGCAAGGTCATCTTCTACAGCATAAGGTACCAAAAGAACTTTAGACCAGTCGCCGCCATCCTTCTCGACAACCTGTTGAACGGTTGCAAGCTCAACCGGCAATTCCCAGGTAGTATACCTCTTGCCCTCAAGATCTTTTGGACGGTTGATATTGCTCGAGGCCAGACTCATGATACCGCTCGTGTTGTGCTGTAAAATAGCGGCGATAGCTGTAAAGCCTTCCATACCGTTTGAATAAGCGCCTGCAAGGTAATCCTGATAACTCACGCCAAACTGAGCCTGCCCCATAGCAAGAATAGCCTCAGCCGAGTCCTCTGCAGGCTGCACAATAGTAACCTTAAGATTCTGCTCATCAAAGAATCCAAGCTCCTGAGCAACATAAATCCCAATATGGTTCGTATTAGGCGTATAGTCCAAGCAGAAAGTAACGTTCTGTACCTCAGCTGCAGAAGAGTTCTTATTCCCGGTATCTGCAGCTGCTATTGCTGGACCCGACAGAGCCAGTGATGCCGTAGCCAAAGCAGAAGTCGCGATAAACGACCTCCTAGAAATACCCGTCTTTTGTAAGTTTGATATAACGCTCATTTTATTTAGTCCTTTCTTTTTTTAGAAGTAGATGTATTAGTAGATTGGATATCCCTTTAAGTAAGTGCCAAGGGGCGGTGACACATAATGTTCAGAGCG
>JAFWFL010000082.1 GCA_017515595.1 Coriobacteriales bacterium | reverse complement strand
TATGGCTAATACCATGGCATTGCTCAACCTCTTCTCGGGCGGAGCTTTGTCATATGTATCTTTGTTCTCGCTTGGCATCATGCCTTACATCACCGCTTCCATTATTATGCAAATGATGCAAGCGGTGATACCTTCGCTCAGATCTCTCGCGAAGGAAGGCGAAACCGGCCAGCGTAAGATTACGCAGTATACGCGTTATCTTACCATTGGTTTGTCTTTGCTGAACGCTATTGGTTATTTGTTGCTCTTCAAGAGCGATGCGTACGGAATCACGTTTGCCGGGACCGGTGTTCCTGAGCTTCTCATGGACATCATTATTGTCTTTGGCTTTGTAGTAGGCGCAATGCTCATCATGTGGATGGGCGAGCTTATTACCCAGCATGGTATTGGTAACGGTATGTCACTCATCATCTTTGCCAACATCATGTCGCGTCTGCCTCAGGCTATTTTCTCGTCAATCGAGCTGAATTCCTACGGAACACTTTTGACGGTTTTGATCATTCTCGTAATTCTCGTGGTTATTCCTCCCATCATCTTTGTTGAGAGGGGACAGCGCAGGATTCCGGTACAGTATGCGAAGCGTGTTGTTGGTCGTCGCGTTATGGGCGGACAAACAACCTATCTTCCCATTAAGGTTAACACCGCCGGAGTTATTCCCATTATCTTTGCGTCATCGCTTTTGTATGTTCCGGCTCAGCTGGCTGTATTCTTCCCGAATGTGGAATGGATTCAGGTATTCGCAAATGCGGTATCTGCAGGCTGGTTAAACTGGATTCTGTCCATTGGCTTGATTATCTTCTTTGCCTATTTCTATACGGCGATGGTATTCAACCCAGAGGACACGGCAGACAACCTGCGTAAGCAAGGCGGTTTTATTCCAGGAGTAAGACCGGGTTCGGCCACGGTTACCTACATACGTAATGTTATTAACCGCATTACGTTACCGGGAGCAGTATTTATTGCTCTGGTAGCCGTTGTTCCGTCGATCTTGTTCTTCTTTACAAACAATGCTCTTATTCAGGCATTTGGCGGAACGTCAATTCTCATTATGGTTGGTGTAGCCTTGGACACCATGAGCAAGGTAGAAAGCCAGCTAAAGATGTACGACTTTGACGGCTTCTTTAAGTAATGTTTAATGCGCCGGCTAACAACCGGCGCATTTTAGTGTGCAAAGGAGCAGACTATGAATATTGTATTGTTGGGTGCACCCGGTGCCGGCAAGGGTACTCAGGCCCAGCTTCTCATCAAAGAGTATGGCATTCCTCATATTTCTACCGGTGACATTCTGAGGGCTGCCGTTAAGAACGAGACCCCTCTCGGTCTTAAGGCTAAGTCCTTCATGGATGCCGGCGAGCTTGTTCCGGATGATCTGATTATTGACCTTATGCGCGAGCGCCTCGCACAGGAAGACGCACTCAAGGGCTTTATCCTTGACGGCTTCCCCCGCACAACCACTCAAGCTGCCGCTCTTGATACCGTTCTTTCTGAAGACGGCCGCAGGATTGACTGCGCTTTGGCTATTGAGGTACCCGACGAGGATATTATCAAGAGGCTTTCGAGCCGCAGGGTTTGCAGGGTATGCGGTTATACCGGCAGCGCTGCTGATGCTGTTTGCCCGCAGTGCGGCGGCGAAATGTATCAGCGCGATGACGACAAGACCGAGACAATCGCAAACAGGCTCGCAGTGTATCAGCGCTCAACCGCTCCGCTTATTAACTACTACTCCGGCGCCGGTGTCCTTGTTGAGATTGACGGCAACCGTGCGGTAGACGAAGTTTACAGCGATGTAAAGGCGGCTGTAGAGCGTGATTAATCTCAAGTCGGCGCAGGATATTGAAGGTCTCAAGCGTTGCGGAGCGCTTTCTAAAGAAGCGCTGCGGCTTGCGGGCAATATGGTAAAGCCGGGAATATCCACAGAAGAGATTGATAAGTTTGTTGAGGCGTTTATTCGAATGCACGGCGGTATCCCCAGCTTTAAGGGGTTGTATGGGTTTCCGGCATCAATATGCGCCTCAGTAAACGAGGAAATTGTTCATGGAATACCTTCTGCTGACCGTATTCTCAAAGACGGAGATATTATCTCAATTGACACCGGTGCTACGGTTGGCGGTTGGGTAGGTGATAATGCCTGGACATTTGCGGTAGGGCATATTTCAGACGAGATCAAGGCCCTTCTCGAAGTGACAAGGGATTGTCTCGCTTTGGGTATTGAAGCGGCTGTGCCGGGTAATACTCTGGGTGATATTGGTTATGCGGTTCAGTCTCATGCACAAAAGCATGGATACGGTGTTGTTAAGAACTATGTGGGTCATGGCATTGGCCGTGCGATGCATGAGGATCCCAATGTTCCCAATTATGGGAAACCTCATAAGGGTATTAAGCTTCAGGCAGGTATGTGCATAGCTATTGAGCCCATGATCACCCTTGGGAACGCAGACAACCGTGTTCTGCGAAACAAGTGGACCGTTGTAACAAATGACGGAAGCCCTGCAGCTCATTTTGAGAACACCATCGCGATTACCAAAGACGGCCCGGTTATTACAACCTGCGAGCCCGGACATAATCCGCTTGATGTCGATGAGGGAAGAAACGCTTCCTGTTAGTAAGGAAAAAGACTTCCCTTTATGGGGAAGGTGGCGCGAAGCGCCGGATGAGGTAAATAAAGAATGCGCAAAAAGGCGCATTCTTTATTATAAAATTGTGGATAAGTTTGCGATTATCTACGGTGAAATTATGAACCTCTTCAAATAGAGTTTGAAACGAGGTACTATGAACGATGCTGTTTTGTTGGCACATATAGAAAGTGGCATGTAGTGACAAAGCGAGAAGACGCAATCGAACTCGAAGGTACCGTTGTTGAGGCGTTACCTAACGCAATGTTCAAAGTCGAGCTCGAGAACGGTCACATTGTGTTGGCTACCATTTCTGGCAAGATTCGTACCAATTACATTCGAATCTTACCGGGCGACAAAGTTGTCTTGGAACTTTCTCCATATGACTTGACGCGTGGCCGCATTACTTACCGTTATAAATAGCGTCGTTTGTTCAATGTTATCTTTAGGCTTCCGACGGGCGATCATGGACGTATCGCGCAGGAAGCCACTTGTGTGTGCGTAACAAAATTTTGTCCTACGAATAACGTCTGCGGCTGGACGAGGACATATATTTGTTGGTAATTGTTCGAAAGGAAAAGGCTATGAAGGTACGTCCTTCGGTCAAGAAGATGTGCGACAAATGTAAGATCATTCGTCGCCATGGCAAGGTTCTTGTTGTATGCGAGAACCCGCGCCATAAGCAGCGTCAGGGTTAAGAGAGGAGCTAACCAGTGGCTCGTATTTTTGGTGTCGACCTTCCCCGCGAGAAGCGTGCGGAGATTGGCTTTACGTACATCTATGGTATTGGTCGTTCGACCGCTAAGAGGATTTGCGCAGAGACCGGCGTTAATCCTGACACCCGCGTTAAGGACCTCACTGATGAAGAGGTAACACGTGTTCGTGACTGGATTGATGAGCAGGGTATTCTGGTAGAGGGCGACCTGCGTCGTGAGACCGGTCAAAACATTAAGCGCCTTATGGAGATTGGGTGCTATCGTGGTTTGCGTCACCGCAAGGGTCTCCCGGTGCGTGGTCAGCGCACCCATACTAACGCGCGTACCCGTAAGGGTCCACGCCGTCAAATCGGTGCAAAGAAGAAGGGCTAATAGACCATGGCAACCAATAAGAAAAATGTTCGTACACGCATTAAGCGTGCAGATCGTAAGAACATAGCTGTGGGACAGGCCCACATTAAGAGTTCTTTTAACAACACTATTGTTTCTATTACCGACCCCCAGGGCAACGTTATTTCTTGGCAGTCAGCCGGTACCGTTGGTTTTAAGGGTTCCCGTAAGTCCACTCCATTCGCAGCACAAATGGCTGCCGAGGCTTGTGCAAAGGCCGCTATGGAGCATGGTATGCACAAGGTAGCTGTTTTTGTTAAGGGTCCCGGTTCGGGCCGCGAAACCGCTATCCGCTCACTTCAGGCCGCCGGCCTCGAGGTTACGAGCATTCAAGATAAGACCCCCACTCCGCACAACGGTTGCCGTCCGCGCAAGCGTCGTCGCGTGTAAAGTAGTAAGGAAGGATATCCAACATGGCAGTGGATAGGACCCCTGTATTAAAGAGGTGCCGTGCCCTTGGCATAGACCCCGTTGTTATGGGCTATTCCAAGGAGTCAAAGCGTGAGCCTCAAAAGCGTCGCCGTCGTTCTGAGAGCGAATACGGCATGCAGCTCCGTGAGAAGCAAAAGGCTAAGTTCATCTATGGTGTTCTCGAGAAGCAGTTCCGTGGCTATTATGACAAGGCACGCCGCATGCCCGGTATTACCGGTGAGAACCTCATGGCCATTCTTGAGACCCGTCTCGACAGCGTTGTGTTTAGGCTTGGTTTTGCCCAGACCCGCAAGCAGGCTCGTCAGAATGTAACCCATGGTCATTTTTTGGTAAACGGCCGTCGCGTTGACGTTCCGTCATACCGTGTTAAGCCGGGCGACGTTATTGCCGTTGCTCCTAAGGCTAAGGAAATGCTCGTTATCAAGAGTGCTCTTGTTTCTTCTGAGAGCCGCGCTGTTCCCAGCTGGCTTGAGGTTGATATCGAGAAGCTCCAGGGTAGTGTATTGAATGTTCCCACTCGTGATCAGATTGATCTCGACATTCAGGAGCAACTCATCGTCGAGCTTTACTCCAAGTAAACCCTTATCGAGGAATTTGGAGGTATTACTACATGTCAGAGTTCATCAGGCCACAAGTAACCGTCGACATTATCAACGATAATGTCGCTCGGTTTACCGTAGAACCATTAGAGCGAGGGTTTGGCGATACCCTTGGCAATTCTTTGCGCCGCGTATTGCTGTCTTCGCTTGATGGCGCAGCTGTTGAATCGATTCATATTGAGGGTGTGCAACATGAGTTCCAGGCCCTCGATGGAGTCCGTGAAGATGTGACTGACATTGTTTTGAATGTCAAGGAGCTCGTTTTTAAGTCCAATAATTTGGGCGACGATGCTATGGCAACGGTAGATATTGACGGTCCGGCGGTAGTTACGGGACATGATTTCTTTATTCCCGCCGAGTTTGACCTCATCAATCCTGACCGTGTCATTGCAACGCTTGAGGACGGTACGCACTTTACCATGTCTATGCGCATTGGTTGCGGCCGCGGTTATGTCTCAAGCGATCAAAACGAGCGTCCTGATGATTCAATAGGAATCATTCATGTTGACTCACGTTATTCGCCTATTCGCAATTGTACCAAGCTCGTGGAGCCTTGCCGTGTAGGCCAGCACACAGACTATGACAGTCTTGTGCTCGAAATTGAAACCAACGGCTCAATCACTCCGTCAGAGGCACTTGTGCAGGCAGCGAATATCGTTAACCAGCACATGAATGCTTTTATGTCTTTGACAGCTACAGATGAAGAAGTCGAGGAGACTTCAATCTTCGCTCAGGAAGAGAAGATTGACAGCATTGAACTTGATAAGCGCATTGATGATCTTGATCTCTCAGTGCGTTCATTCAACTGCTTGAAGCGTGCCGGTATTCACTCGGTTCGCCAGCTGCTTGACTTCAGTGAGAACGACCTGCTCAATATTAGAAACTTCGGCGTTAAGTCTATTGAGGAAGTTAAAGATAAGCTTCTCTCCATGGGCATGAACCTGAAGCAGTAAGATCGGGAGTAATATACTATGAGACATCTTAAGAACAAGGGTATGAAGCTCGGTACTGATGCTTCCCATACCAAGGCAATGAAGCGCAGCCTTGTTAATTCCCTGTTCCTGAACGACCGCATCAAGACAACCGAGACTCGCGCCAAGGCTATCCGTGGCGACGTTGACCGTGTTGTAACTTGGGCCAAGCGCGGTGACCTTCATTCACGTCGTCTTGCTCTTGCAAAGCTCAACGACAAAGAGGTAGTGCGTGAGGTATTTGCAAAGGCCGAGCAGGGCATGTGGGCAGACCGCTCATGCGGTTTTACAAGGATCATCAAGCTTGGTCCGCGTAAGGGCGACAATGCTCCTATGGTTATGATGGAGCTTGTTACCGAGCCTTGCCATCCCAAGCAGAAGAAGGCCGCTGAGGCTGCTCCTGCTCCTGTTGCAGCACCCGTTGCTGAGGAGAAGGCAGAAGAGGCAGCTCCTGCTGAGGAAGCACCTGCAAAGGATGCAGAGTAAGCTTTTTGGCAAGCTGAACGCTTTAATAAACCCGTTTGCCCTTTTGAGGTGTGCGGGCAATAACTAGTGTACAAAAGGGGCCTTTGGGTCCCTTTTTATGTTTTCGAAGGAACTCAGACAGATGGGAAGTATATCTGTTATAAGAGAGGCGTTTACACATACCATCCTTCGCTTTCGCCTCATAAAAACGCTCAGGACGGAATGTGTAACCGCCTCTCTTATAACAGATATACTTCCCATCTGTCTGAGTTCCTTCGAAAACATAAAAAGGGACCCAAAGGCCCCTTTTGTACACTAGTTATTG
>JAFWFL010000081.1 GCA_017515595.1 Coriobacteriales bacterium | reverse complement strand
GCCAGGGAAATGTTTCCCTTGCCACATGTCAAACCACCGTCCCCTGCCATATTTTCCACTGTGTGTTAGAACTGTCCCCCTGTCACCAGCCCACATTCATTATGAATTCACACGCTCATGGGTAATGAGCTTGTTAAGGGCGTTAATATAGGCGCGTGCTGATGCAACAACAATGTCGCCGTCGCTGCCGCGGCCTGTGAGAATCTTGCCGTCGGGACCGGTTACACGCATGGTAACCTCACCGAGAGCGTCAATACCGCGGGTAATAGCGTTAACCGAGAACTCGGTGAGATCGCTCTCAATTTGAACAATCTGGTCAATTGCCTGGCAAACCGCATCAATGGGGCCGGTTCCGTATGCACATGCGGTATCAATCTGACCGGTTTCATTATTGGTAAGCGTAACGGTAGCCGTTGGTGTGAGCGGGAAACCGCAAGAAATCTGAACGGCATCAATGGTATAAATAGCATTGATGTTACGCCTGTATTCTTCTACAATTGACTCAAGATCAGCGTCATAAACTTCGTCTTTTTTCTCGGCTACGTCAAGATATTCACGGTAAAAAGCTTCAAAGTCGCGGTCATTCAGTTCATAACCCAAGCTCACAAGTTTACTGCGCAGGGATTCTTTTTCTTCCATTAGGTCTTCTTCACTTTCTTATTCTAAATTCTATGCTTATGTTTATTCCTCAAAAAAGTCGAACTCGTCAATATGGTCTTTCTTAAAGATCTCAAAGAGCTTGTCGAGAAGATCTTCGTCATCAATGGTGACATATTGCTCCTCGGGCTCCTGGCCGTCTTCTGCTTCGAGTTCCTCAACTTTGAGAATCAATACCTCGGCCATGCCTTCTTCGTCCTCTTCTACCGGGATGAAGACTACATATTCTTCGCCCTCGTAATCAATGGTATCAATGTATTCAAATTCTTCATCGATACCCTCGTCATTGGTAAGCACGAGATTCTCGTCTTCAAATTCCTGATCGTTATTCAATACGGAATCAAGGTCTGCCATTGGGAACTCCTTTCGAACATCAACCCGATGCATTGTATACTGTAACATACTTTATATCATTAAAAGACTGTCTATCCAAGCTTTTGTGAAAGTAATTGGTTAAACAGCTTGGGATTGCCGTTGCCCTTGCTGGCCTTCATACACTGCCCAACAAGATATCCTATTACTTTGGTATTACCACCCTTATACTGAGCAACCTGGTCTGGACATGCCTCGAGAACACTCTCGACAACAGGTTCCAAAGCGCTCAAGTCGCTTACCTGCCTCATGCCGCGCTCGTCCACAATAGCAGCCGGGTCTTTGCCTGTCTCAGCCATAGCCTGGAATACTTCTCTGCCCTGGCTCGATGTGATGGCATCCGTAGCCAGAAGATCAGCAAGGCTTGCAACCTGGGCTGGCGTTATAGACATGGTAGCAACCGTCTTGCCCTCAGCATTGAGGTAACCGGCGAGGTCATTCAAAATAACATTCGCGACAGAACGGGCAAGCTTTATATCTTTGCCCTCCATGGCCGCCTCAAAGAACTTCGCAACATCAGGGTCACCGGCAATCTGTGCGGCATCAGAACGCTTGATACCAAAGCTTTGTGCATAGCGGTCTCTGCGCGCATCAGGAAGCTCGGGCAATCTGCTGCGAACGTCTTCTATGAATTCCTCAGACAAATCATACGGCGCAAGGTCTGGCTCCGGGAAGAAGCGGTAGTCGTCTGCCGTCTCTTTTGTACGCATAACAAGCGTGCGCTTTGTTGAGGTTTCCCAGTGACGAGTCTCCTGGTAAACAATACCGCCTTCTTCGAGAACCTCGGCCTGACGGCGAATTTCGTACTCGAGACCATCGTGAAGGCTCTTGAATGAGTTGATGTTCTTAAGCTCGGTTTTGGTACCAAACTTCTTGGTACCGCGCCTTCTCAAACTTATGTTGCCGTCGCAGCGCATAGAGCCGCTTTCGAGCGAGCAGTCCGAGATGCCAAGCGTGAGGAAGATCTGCCTGAGTTTCTCCATAAAGAGACGCGCTTCTTCAGGACTGCGCAAATCAGGCTCGGTAACAAGCTCAATGAGCGGAGTTCCGCAGCGGTTATAATCAATGAGCGAGTGATCAGCGCCATCAATACGGCCGTCAATGCCGCCCACATGAATCATCTTTGCGGCATCTTCTTCCATGTGAATGCGTGTAATACCCACATGCGCAATGTAGCCGCCCTCAGGCCCCGGCGTGAGCGTACCGTCATCATAACGCTCACGAGCTGCGGCTCCTGTTACTTCGAGATCAAGCCAGCCGCCCATGCAGAATGCAATGGGGCCCTGTGTTGTCTGGAAGTTCTTAGCCATATCAGGATAAAAATAGTTCTTGCGATAGAACATTGAGCGCTTCATGATTTCGCAATTGGTAGCCAAACCGGCCAGAACAATTGACTGAATTGCCGCTTTGTTTGGCGCAGGCAAAGCGCCGGGCATACCCAGGCACACAGGGCATACATTGGTGTTTGGCTCATCGTCATGGGAGAGTCTGCAGCCGCAAAACATCTTTGTCTGGAGCGTTGTAAGTTCTGTATGGCACTCGAGGCCAATAACCGGCTCCCAGTCTTTTAAGACTTCTTCGAGTTCCTTCATGAGAGCAAACCTCCCTTTTTAGTAAATCCCGGGGCACATTGTGTTGCCTCATAAGAAGCTTCGAGCGATGCTGCAATGCGCAAGAGCTTATGATCCTGGAAAGCAGGACCAATAAGCTGAGCGCCAATGGGTAACCCTGAAGCTGATCCAAATCCAACAGGAACAGAAATACCGGCGTTACCGGCAATGTTCAAAGAAATAGTGAACATATCTGAGAGATACATCTGAGTTGGGTTGCTGAGCTCGCCAAACTTAAATGCCGTATGCGGGCTCGTTGGCATCAAGATTGCATCTACCTGCTCATATGCCTTTTTATAATCCTCGGTAATGAGTGCACGTACCTGCTGTGCCGGGTAATAGTATTTATCATAAACACCTGAAGCCAGGAGATGTGCTCCCAGCATGATGCGGCGTTTTACCTCAGGTCCAAAGCCCTCGGCACGTGCACGAGAAGTCATATCTGCCAGGTCACGTGCATCATTTGGCCGGTGACCATAGCGGACTCCGTCAAAACGTGCAAGGTTCGAGAAGGCCTCGCACGGAGCAAGTACATAATAAGCCGCAATCGCAGCCGCTGCATGCGGGAGCTCAACTTCAACAAGCTCTGCTCCGGCAGCAGTGAGGTTTTGAGCTGCCTTATTAATGGCATCAACTACCTCAGCCTCTACACCCTCGGCATTGTTGAGCGAGCTTACAATACCAATCTTCATGCCCTCAACACCGCTGTTAAGATCCGCGGTAAAGTCAATGTTCCAAGGCTGAGAAGTGCAGTCACGCTCGTCTCGGCCGGCAAGAGCATTCATCGCAAGAGCCACATCATGAACGCTCCTGCCAAAAGGACCCACCTGGTCAAGTGAAGATCCAAACGCAACAATACCATAGCGCGACACCATGCCATATGTAGGCTTAAAGCCCACAACTCCGCAGAATGAAGCGGGCTGCCTGATTGAGCCTCCGGTATCTGAACCCAGCGTCAAAGGAACCATACCGCTCGCAACAGCTGCAGCCGAGCCGCCTGATGAACCACCGGGTACACGCTCAATGTCATAAGGGTTGCATGTATGGCCAAAATAGCTTGACTCGGTAGAAGAGCCAAACGCAAACTCATCCATATTAAGCTTGCCCACCGGAACGCAGCCCGCATCGAGCATGCGCTGTACAGCCGTAGCGGTAAACACGCTCTCGTAATTCTCAAGCATATGCGAAGCGCAGGTAGTACGAGACCCAATGAGATGCATGTTGTCTTTAAAGGCAATAGGCACACCGGCCAGCGGAGGCAGTTCTTTACCCTGTGCCCGGGCATTGTCAATATCCTGTGCAGCCTTTAGGGCAAGCTCCGGAGTCACCTGAATAAACGCATGAATTTGAGGGTCGCGTTTATCTATGGCATCGAGAGAAGCCTGAGCAACTTCAAGAGCGCTGATGCTCCCCTCTTTAACCGCCTTGGCAATTAAAGCGGCATCGAGATCTTCTATATAAGCACTCATTACCGCTCACCTCCGTTACCGAGAATACTCGGAATCCTAAAGAATCTGTCTTCCTGCGAAGCAGTATTCTGAAGCGCGACATCTATAGGCAGACTTTCATTTGAAGGAACATCATCGCGCATAACATTCGAAAGATCGCCAATGGGATGGAACACCGGAACTACCCCATCAAGCTCAAAATGCGTGATAGGCTCCAAAACACGTTCGAGCGCGTCATTTAAATACGAGGTCATCTCAGTCAGCTCATCTGCGTTAAGCGCAATACGTGCATACTCTGCGATGCCGCGCACATCATCTAAACTAAGACTCATGTGCTTTCCTCATGATCGATGGTACGGGATAATCTTATTTTCTATAAACCTTTATAAAGAGGGGTGGTTACACATTGAGTTCATCGCTCTCACCTTATAAAAACGCTCTGAACTAAATGTGTAACCACCCCTCTTTATAAAGGTTTATAGAAAATAAGTTCTTACCGAAAAGTCGGTAACGGAATATTTTAACTAAAAATGATTCGAAATGATGAACACTACGTTATGCTCTATAAATGATCACATGAGACATGAAAACCCAACAATTATCCCCTCAACTGGTTTTCCAGAAACCATTTGAGGGGATGTATTTTTAATGCAAAAGCCTCTGCGAGCGTTATTGCTATTTCTTAGTACAAGGCAATGTGACACCGGTATCAATTTTCATTAAGTCTGCGAGAGTTTTGCCATCGAGGTAATCATGGATAATGTTGTCGAGCTGTTCCCACATGGGTAGTGTGGGGCAGAGTTCTCGGTTGTCACAGCCGTTTGGGCCGCATTCCAGGCAGGCTACCGGGACAATGCTGCCTTCTACTGCAGAAAGAACTTCGCCCAGAGCGCAGTCTTCAGGGTCTTTGGCCAGACAGTACCCGCCGCCTTTGCCTCGCTGACCGCTAATAAAGCCGGCTTTGGAAAGAGCTGTCGCTATACTCTCAAGGTATTTCTCAGAAATTCCCTGCCTGCGCGAAACATCAGCGAGAGGCACCAACCCATCAGCTTGATTTTTTGCTATATCCGTGAGCGCGCGCAGTGCATACCGCCCTCTTGTAGAAATCAAAGTAGACATTTTAATCCTACCTCTCTTAAGGATTTATAGGATTATACCCCAAGATTTCAATAAATCCCTCAGGAATTTAAGAGCACCTTTGAATGCGTGCTACAAAGAAGCCTTCAAAAAGCTCGCTGGGGCGAACAAGCAGGGCGCCCGTTAGTGTGGTTGGCAAAAGCGGGATATCCTCACTGTTTTCTATATGTATTGGAA
Source organism: Coriobacteriales bacterium (assembly GCA_017515595.1). Taxonomy (GTDB): domain Bacteria; phylum Actinomycetota; class Coriobacteriia; order Coriobacteriales; family UMGS124; genus RGIG5691. Next base: position 28,238 of record JAFWFL010000081.1, on the reverse strand, counting down.
CTATCTTTGCATCACATGATTTGAGCAGAGATTCTACTTGCTGCTCATTTTCTTGCGGGAGGATTGAACAGGTTGAATAGACAAAGCTATTGCCAGGCCTCGTAAGCTTAAAGGCCTTTTTGAGCAAAGCTCTTTGTGCTTTGACTGATTTTTGTACAAGCTGTGCGGTAAAACGTTCAGCTACACGTGGATCCTGTGCATATAGTGTTCCGGAACCTGAACAGGGAGCATCAATAAGTACGGTATCAAAGGTGAAGAAATCATCAAGGTTGCGCGAATCCTGACGCAGTATATTCACGCAGCCTACTCCCTGACGTTCAAGGTTAAAACGGAGTTTCTCGGCACGGGGTACATGCATTTCACATGCTGTTATGTGTGCTTTTTGGGAACTTAAGGCTGCAAGCTGGGTCGTTTTGCCTCCGGGCGCTGCGCACATGTCGAGAATATCGCTGCCGGGTTTAGGGTTTACCACCAGAGCCGGAATCATTGAAGACAGGCTTTGCATATAAAAAAGACCTTCACGGTAGCTCTCGAGTCCTTCTAATTCTGCATGTGTTGCCTTCTCCATAATAAAGGCATCCTGATACCATGGTACTCTCTGATATGTTAAACCTGCATCATCAAAAAGCTTGGCAAGATCTTCTGCGGTTGTTTTTATGGTGTTGGCTCGCAGCGTCTGCGGCCGTTTTGCGGACCAGCCCTTCTCAATGAGGCTTACGTCATCTTCTGAATATGCGGCTTTTATTTGTTCATAGGCATAGCTTGGAATCATATTCTCCACGTTTTAACCCTCTGCGTTGTTATGTCTCATGAATACTACCAGATATCAGAATACTCTCAAAGATTTAGATGATACAAGTGGTATTATCATAACACTTGTAAAATGCGGCTGTATTTACACATTCTCTTTGAAGGGCGGAGCACATGGTTAAGCGCGTATATGTCGAGAAAAAACCGGGTTTTGACGTTGAAGCGCGTCAACTTACACATGAACTCAGAGATATTCTGGGTATGGAGCGCCTGACCGGTGTGAGGATTCTTAACCGGTATGACGTTGAGGGTATTCAGGATGCCTTGTTTGACCAGTGTGTTCCTACGGTCTTTAGCGAGCCTCAGGTAGATATTGTCTATGCCGAGCTTCCTCAGACTGACGGCGCGGTCTTTGGTGTTGAGTATTTGCCCGGACAGTTTGACCAGCGTGCCGCATCAGCCAGTGAATGTATTCAGCTTATTAGCCAGGGCGAACGTCCGGAGGTTCGCAGTGCAAAGATATATCTTTTAGAAGGCGATCTGACTCAGGAAGATATTGATGCCATTAAGCACTATGTAGTAAACCCGGTTGAGGCCCGCATTGCATCTCTTGATTTGCCTGCTACGCTTGCTATGCAGCTTCCTGTGCCTGACCCGGTTGAGATACTCACCGGTTTTAATAAACTTGATGACAACGGTCTTGCAGAGTTTATTGCAAAGCGTGGTCTTGCAATGGACGTGCCGGATGCAAAGTGCTGCCAGGCTTATTTCTCTGCAGAAGGGCGCGATCCTTCTCTTGCTGAAATCAAGGTAATTGATACCTATTGGTCAGATCATTGCCGCCATACTACCTTTGGCACGCATCTTGAGAACGTTGTTATTGATGATCCGCTTGTTGAGGATACCTGGAATCAATATCTCGCAATCAGGCATGAGCTTAACCGTGACAGCAAGCCTCTCTGTCTTATGGACATGGCCACCATTGGCGCCCGCTGGCTTAAAAAGCAAGGTATATTGACCAATCTTGACGAGTCTGACGAGATCAATGCCTGCACTGTTAAAGTTAAAGTAGATGTTAATGGTAAGGATGAAGACTGGCTCTATCTCTTTAAGAACGAGACTCACAACCATCCTACCGAGATTGAACCGTTTGGCGGTGCGGCTACCTGCGTGGGCGGAGCCATTCGTGACCCGCTCTCAGGCCGCAGCTATGTATACCAGGCTATGCGTGTTACCGGCGCAGCCAACCCGCTTACCCCTGTATCTGAGACGCTTCCCCATAAGCTGCCGCAACGCAAGCTGGTAACCACTGCTGCCGCCGGCTATTCTTCTTACGGTAACCAGATTGGTCTTGCTACCGGTCAGGTTAATGAGGTTTATCATCCCGGCTATGTTGCCAAGCGCATGGAGATTGGCGCGGTAGTTGGCGCTACTCCTCAAGATCATGTACGCCGGGAAGAGTCTGCGGCCGGCGACGTCATCATTTTGCTTGGCGGCCGTACAGGACGTGACGGCATTGGCGGCGCTACCGGCTCCTCGAAGGCTCATAATGCGATGAGTCTTGAGTCCTGCGGTGCAGAAGTTCAAAAGGGTAACCCTCCGGTTGAACGTAAGATTCAGCGCCTCTTCAGACGTAAAGATGCCTGTACGCTCATTAAACGCTGCAATGACTTTGGTGCGGGTGGCGTCTCCGTTGCTATTGGCGAACTTGCCGACGGTATTTTTGTTGAGCTTGACAAAGTCCCCAAGAAGTATGACGGCCTCGACGGATGCGAGCTTGCAATCTCAGAAAGCCAGGAGCGCATGGCCGTTGCCGTTGATGCACGCGACGCTCAGGCATTTTTGGACCTTGCCCGCGAAGAAAACCTTGAGGCTACCATTGTTGCTACCGTTACTGATGATTCCCGTGTACGCATGGTTTGGCGCGGAGATGAAGTTGTTAACCTTACGCGTGAATTCCTCTCTTCCAACGGCGCTCCCAAGCATATGAATGTCCATGTAACCAAGGGTTCTGATTATCATCCCTTATGGGAAGGTTCAACGTTTGCCGAGCGCTTTACCAACCTTGTTTCTGACCTTAATGTCTGCGGTAACAAGGGTCTTGTTGAGCGCTTTGACTCAACCATTGGCGCCGCTACCGTGCTTATGCCGTTTGGCGGCGAGCGCCAGCTCACTCCGGCGCTTGCGATGGTTGCCAAATTCCCGGTTGACGGAGAAACCAATACCTGCAGCGGTATGGCATGGGGCTTTAACCCCTACTTGAGTTCTGCAGACCCCTTTGCAGGCGCTTATCTTGCCGTTATAGAGAGTATCTCCAAACTTATTGCCACCGGCTTTAAGCGTTCTCAGTCTTACTTTACCTACCAGGAGTATTTCGAAAAGCTCCGCGATGTTCCCGAGCGCTGGGGCAAGCCTATGTGTGCAGTTTTAGGCGCTCTTAAAGCCCAACTTGATCTTGGTGTTGCTTCTATTGGCGGCAAAGACTCTATGAGCGGCAGCTATGAGAATCTTGATGTTCCTCCTACTCTGGTAAGCTTTGCTACGGCGGTAGGTTCTTGCGAACGAATAGTATCTCCCGAGTTTAAAGCTCCGGGTTCTCGCGTTATTTGTATCATGCCAAAGCGCGAAGCCAACGGTCTCATGCCAAAGGCGTCTGCTATTACCGCTACGCTCGACTGTATTGAATCTCTTATTACCGAAGATAGTGCATATGCCATCTCAACTGCCGGTTTTGGCGGTTTGGCTGAGGCTCTCTTTAAGATGTGCCTCGGTAACAGGATCGGTTTTGAGTTTAACTTTCAAGTAGATATTAATAGTCTTTTTGACCTTTCTTACGGCAGCTTTATTATTGAGTTCATTGATGACGCACAGCTTCCGCAATCTTGCGATGATTACCAAGTCATCGAGCTCGGAACAACTCTTGAGAACTATGACTTCATCACTCCTCAAGAGCGTATTTCTCTTGATGACCTTGAAGAAGCCTGGGCACATAAGCTTGAGGATGTCTTCCCCTACCGTGGCAGCGGACAAAACCTTGAGGAACCGCGCTTTGTTGTCTCGCCCACCGTATTACCCAAAGATGCGGCTCATTTTGCTCAGCCTCGCGTCGCGATTCCTGTTTTCCCTGGCACCAACTGCGAATATGATACCGCTCATTCATTTGAGCGCGCAGGCGCCAACCCGCAGGTTTTTGTTATTAATAACCTTGACCCGGCTTCCGTTGCCGAGAGTACCCACGCTTTTGCACGCCTCATTAAAGAGAGCCAGATCATCATGCTTCCGGGCGGTTTTTCGGGCGGAGACGAGCCTGACGGAAGCGCCAAGTTCATTACTGCGTTCTTCAGAGCTCCTGAGGTAACGGAGGCCGTGCGCGACCTTCTCAACAACCGCAACGGGCTTATGCTTGGTATTTGCAACGGCTTCCAGGCGCTTATCAAGCTTGGTCTTGTTCCTTACGGCGATATTATTGAAGCTTCGCCTTCTGCTCCTACGCTTACGTTTAACACACTCGGCAGGCACCAGAGCCGCCTTGTTACCACAAGAATTGCTTCTACGCTTTCGCCCTGGCTTGCCAATTGCAATGTCGACGATATGCACACAATAGCTATCAGCCACGGTGAGGGCCGTTTTGTTGCTTCTGATGAAGTTGTTGCACAGCTTATTGCCAACGGTCAGATTGCAACCCAGTATGTTGACCCCTTCATTGGCATTCCGAGCATGGATCTCGACATTAACCCCAACGGCAGCGTTTTGGCAATAGAGGGTATTACCAGCCCTGATGGTCGAATCCTCGGTAAAATGGGTCACTCGGAACGTTTGAGCAACCACCTTTATAAGAATGTTCCAGGCAACCACAACCAATATATCTTTGAATCTGGCGTGGCTTATTTTGCATAATCACAAACATGCACGTTTAGGGTAGAAATTAGGAATTTTGAATTTTTCGCGGATATTGCGTTGCGAATAGATTATTTTACGTTGTTATTACGAAAGCTGTTTTTTTGAAGGGAGGTAAGGTGGAGGACAGCATCCAGGAGCAAATTCTGAAACGCTTGCTATTGGCGCATCAGTCTTGGTATGACATTACCGAGAACAGCTCCTGCGAAGGACGTATGTTCAGAGCGCGTGCAGATTTTCACTCGTACGGAGAAAAGTATGTGCTCTCAAAACGAGCTAAACTGTGGGAAATCAATTCGCATGACCATATGTTTTTTGATGTTGTCGACAAGCTTGATGAAGCTGCTTTGTCTGACTATATCGAGTTTCTTACCCACGAAGGTCTCTCGATAGTAGGTCCTCAGACAGATCAGATGGCCAACAACCTTACGCTTGTACTCATCGCAGGCTCTCTTGACGAAGATGCATGTAAGCTCCTCAAAAAAACGCGGTTTCGTAAGAACTATAGGTTTGGACTCCAAGGTTGGACAGACCTGCGCCTTGCGGCTATTGACATATCGAATAAGCGCGTTATCACCAACGCAGCGGCACGCGATATGAAAACTACGCTTATAGGCAACGCGAAGTTTAACTGACGGGTCAGCTGCAAGGGTATGCGCCCTCTGCGGCAAAATAGGTTTAAACGTTCGATTTAGGAGGATTAGGTTTCGATGAACGCGATGATCATCTTGCTCATTGCCATCGCTGTCCTCGTCGCAGGGTATTTCCTCTACGGCGGCTGGCTGGCGAAGCAATGGGGTATCGACCCCAGTAGGCCTACGCCTGCCCATGAGCTTGAAGATGGAATTGACTACGTGCCCGCACCGCCTTATGTGGTTTTGGGTCACCACTTCTCATCCATCGCAGGCGCCGGCCCCATCAACGGCCCTATCCAGGCTGCCGTATTTGGTTGGGTCCCCGTTCTTTTGTGGGTACTTATTGGTGGCGTTTTCTTTGGCGCTATGCATGACTTTGGTGCTCTCTTTGCATCTATCCGTCATAAGGGCCAAACACTTGCAACCGTTGTTGCACAGAACATTGACGACACCGCAAAGAAGCTCTTCTGCATCTTTGCTTATCTGACACTCGTTCTTGTTGTTGCCGCTTTTGCCTCGATTGTTGCCAACACATTTGCAGTTTCCGCAACTGCATCTGATGCAACCAATCTTGCCAATGAGCGCACCGCAATGATTTCTATTCTCTTCATTGTTGTAGCAGTTATCTGGGGTCTTGCGCTTCGTGGGAAAAAGCTCTCCACTGCTGCCAATGTAGGCATTGCCATTGCAATCATCATTGTTGTTGTAGCTGCCGGTTACAACATGCCGTTCATTGCTCTTGACTACACCACCTGGATGATCATCCTTGGTGTTTACATCCTTATTGCTTCTGTAGCACCGGTTTGGGTACTTCTCCAGCCTCGTGACTACCTGAGCAGCTACCTGCTTTATGGCATGATTGTTATTGCTATCATCGCCATCATTGGTGCAAGCCTTACCGGCAATGCAAGCAACCTTGACATCCCGGCATTCACCGGCTTCACCGCAAGCAACGCCGCTGTTGACGCAGAAGGCAATGCTATTCTCGTAGACGGAGTTGCCAAGCTTAACAAGGCTGCAGCTTCCGGCTTCCTGTTCCCCGCACTCTTCATCACCATCGCCTGCGGCGCCATCTCCGGTTTCCACAGCCTGGTATCTTCCGGCACCACCTCTAAGCAGATCGACAACGAGAAGCACGCTCAGCCCATTGGTTACGGCGGCATGCTTATCGAGTGCGTTCTTGCTGTTATTTCTCTTTGCGCAGTTGCTTTTGTATGGACCACCTACAGGGCCGGCGACATTGCTTCTCCAACCGCCGTCTTTGCAACCGGTCTTTCTCAGATGCTCGGCACCATCCCCGGTCTTGAGAATGCTGACTTTGTAAGCGTTGCTTACGCTCTGCTTATCCTTGCAGTTTCTGCATTCTGCCTGACTTCTCTCGACACCGCAACCCGTCTTGGCCGTTATATGTTCCAGGAACTCTTTATTCCTGCCGGCCAGTCCGAGAAGGACGTAAGCGGCGTTCGTGCTTTCTTTGCTAACAAGTATGTTGCAACCGTTATTACCGTTGTCCTTGGCATTTGGCTTGGTATGACCGGTTACACCATCATTTGGCCGCTCTTTGGTGCTGCTAACCAGCTCCTTGCTGCCCTTGCTTTGCTTGCAGTTTGCGCCTGGCTTGGCAACATTGGCCGCAACAACAAGATGTTCTATATACCAATGGTCTTCATGCTCATTGTTACCCTGACATCTCTCTGCATCACCATTTGGCAAAAGATTACCGCCCTTATGGCAGGTCCCGCAGACGTTGTTGCTCCGCTGCTCCAGCTCATTATTGCCGTTCTCCTCTTTGTACTCGCCATTGTTCTTGCAATGAAGGGTGCTAAGATTGTCTTTGGCAAGAAGCCTGCTGCAGGTGCTCATTCTGCATAATAACGTTTAACCATAACGTTTTTTAAAGCCGGGTTTGCTAAACGCAAGCCCGGCTTTTGTTATGTATGAGCTTCCTTTGGATTTGTGCTACTCATGCGAATCTGTTACGGCTATAATGCACACATTAAAGAAGGAGGCATTATGAGTTTCTTAGATAAAGCATTCAGGCTTTTTTCTTATGCGGTATCTTTTGTTCTAGCTTGCGGTCTTATTGCAGGCTGTTTAGCTCTCACGGGATGCTTAAGCTCACCTGCAGCTGACTCGGCAAACAGTTCTGCGCTTCAAGTAAATGCAAAAACCAAATCCACTACACAAACAGATAATTCCTCAGACAAAAAGTCAAAAGAAAGCGCTTCAAAAGGCTCTTCATCTTCTGGCAGTAACTCTCAGCCATCTTCTTCTCAGACTCAAATTAAAGTCAAGAAAAACGGCACCTATACTTCAAAAGAAGAAGTTGCCCTGTATATTCATACCTATAATAGGCTTCCTTCGAACTTTATATCCAAAACAAAGGCTAAGCAAGCCGGATGGGTCGCATCAGAGGGGAATCTTGACGAGGTATGCCCGGGCAAAAGCATTGGCGGCGGGCCTTTTTATAACGACGACGGAATTCTCCCAAGCGCGACGGGACGCACATGGAAAGAATGCGACATCAACTATCACGGTGGATTCAGAGGTTCTGAGCGCATTGTCTATTCAAACGACGGCCTCATTTTCTATACCAATGACCACTATAAAACTTTTGAACAGCTTTACTAAGTAAACCTCTGACGTTTTGCTAAGGAAGGCGCACCATAATGCATGTCATAACCATTCGTGAACAAGAGACAACAGATACTTCTGCCATTCATGAGCTTCTCGCCAAGGAACTCAATTTCCCCTCATATTACGGCGCAAACTTTGCCGCTCTCGCTGATTGTCTCGAAGACATCTCTGATCCTGTTACCATAAACGTGATTCGCTCCCATTCAGGAGACGGTAATACCGTATGGTTTGATAAATTCTGCAGAGTCATAACGCGAGTCTCACACTTTAACAACGCAGTGACGGTAAACATTCAATCAGACAATTCTGCTCCTGAAGCTTCAGATACAAATCCTTATAAGGGAGGACATATGCGCATAGGGTTTGACAATGCCAAATACATCGAGATGCAGGCCGAGCACATTCGCGAGCGCATTAACACGTTTGGCGGCAAGCTTTATCTCGAATTTGGCGGCAAACTCTTTGATGATAACCACGCCTCGCGCGTTCTCCCCGGTTTTGAGCCTGACGCAAAAATCAGAATGCTTCAGAGCATGAGCGACGTTGTCGAAATTGTTGTTGCTATCAGCGCAGAAGACATTGAGCGCGGCAAGCGCAGGAGCGATATTGGCATCACCTATGACGAAGATCTTCTCCGCCTTATTGATATTTTCCAGAGTATGGGCTTTTATGTGGGCAGCGTTGTCATTACCCACTTTACCGGACAACCGCACGCCGCAGCATTTGTTACCCGCTTGGCCGCTTTGGGCATCAAGTGCTTTAAGCATTATCTCATTGACGGATACCCCGCCGACGTTGATCACATTGTAAGCGATGAAGGCTTTGGTAAAAACGATTATATCGAGACAACCCGTCCGCTTGTTGTAGTCACCGCTCCCGGCCCCGGCTCAGGCAAGCTTGCAACATGCTTGTCTCAGCTGTATCACGAGCACAAGCGCGGTATCGCTGCTGGCTATGCAAAGTTCGAGACGTTCCCTGTTTGGAACCTCCCGCTGCTTCACCCGGTAAACATTGCCTATGAGGCCGCAACCGCAGATCTTGATGACCGCAATATTATTGAACCCTTCCATCTGAATGCTTATAACCAGGTCACCGTTAACTACAACCGCGATGTCGAGACGTTCCCGGTTCTTAAAGCCATGATGGAGCACATCATGGGCACGAGTCCGTACCAATCGCCCACTGATATGGGCGTTAACATGGTTGGCTTCTGCATCACAGATGATGACGCTGTTTGCGAAGCTGCACGCAACGAGATTGTGCGCCGCTACTTCCATGAAGTTGTTAACTTTAAGCGTACCGGCTTGGGCGAAGCTGCCATTACCAAGATCGAACTTCTTATGAACCAGGCCGGCGTCACAGTCAATTACAACCCCGCACACGCTGCCGCTCTTGCAAAAGAAGAAGCCACGGGAGCTCCCGCAGGCGCCATGCTTCTCCCCGACGGTACAGTTATCACCGGCAAGACAAGCGACCTCTTAGGAGCCGCCTCAAGCCTCTTGCTGAACGCGCTTAAGCATCTTGCGGGAGTTGATGATGACGTACTCGTAGTAAGCGAAACCGCACTCTCACCTATCTGCAAGCTTAAGACCGAGCATCTTAACAGTATTAACCCCCGTCTTCACTCTGACGAAACGCTCATAGCACTCTCCATCAGCTCTGCTATGAACCCACTTGCTGCCAAAGTAATCGAAGTAGCCGACCAGCTTAAAGGCTGCGACGCCTATTTCTCGGTCATCATAGGCTCCGCTGACGAGAAGACCTACCGCAATTTGGGCATCAACGTTTGCTGCGAGCCCAAGTTCGAGAGGCACTCTTATTATCACAGGTAAAAAACCTTGCTTTGAGTCTTCTTGTCAACCCAAGTACAAAGATAAGGCCAATCTCAGGATAGGACTGTGGGCGAAGGTTCTTATTATATTTGTTGCGCAAAAAAACAACCTGATTTTTGCCACAAATTTTGAATGTGTGACCATTTTGCACTTCATCCATGCTTTTTCCCACAATCAAATATATCTGCCGAGAAGAACTCGCAGGTAAAAAGACTAACGCTTTTTGAGAGTTTCTCGGCTATTGAGATTTTTGCTTTGATTTAGCTCTTTTTAGTCACACATTCAAAATTTGTGGTCAAAATTAGGTTAGTTTTTTGCGCAAAAATATACACCTCATTTGCCCCTTTAGACTGTCTTTCCCTCAAGGGAATGCTAAATTGAATGTTCAGCAGGCGATCTTTTCCCTAAGGATGGCTGTTTGGCCTGTACTTTGCCAACCACACCTTAAAGTGAAAGTTAAATGCTGTCCGCTGCTTTTAGAGCGCTGAGCCAGGCCCAGGAGAGGTTGTAGCCACCGCAGGGGGCGTCTATGTTGAGGACTTCTCCGCAGGCGTAGAAGGTGGGATATTCATAGGAAGACATGGTGTTGGCGTCAAAGGACTTGGTGTCTAAGCCGCCTTTGGTGATTTGGGCGTGCTCTGTGTCTGCGGGCGACTCTATTTTGTAGTTTAAATGCTTGAGAGCGTGTGCGAGACAGGCCGTGTCGATGTGCTTATCTTTGATGACGCCGGGCAGGTGCATTATGAAATCTGACAGAGCGGGGTGTAGAACACCTTCCAGGAAGTCTTTTTGGATGTCGCTTCGATCATCAAAAGTTAAAAGGCGTTTGTCGAGATCATTCTTGAGCTCTTCTTCGCTTTTTTCTTCAACAAAATCGAGCTCTATGGTATCACCCGGATGAGATAGGCGTGAGGCGTTAAAGATAACTATTCCGCTGATGCCATAGGGACGCCAGAGAACTTCGCCTGTTTCTTTGAACAGTATCTTTTTATGATTGTCACTAACTGTTACGAGGCACCATGCTCTAACGCCGTTAAGGTATTTTGGTGGCTTGGGAGTTACGGCTAACGGGCAGAGAGTTTTTTGCTCATGAACTACAGGGAGCTTTAGGTTCGAGAGATATTTGCTGCTTCCTCCTCCGGCGCACCAGATAACTTTGCCGGCTTGGAAGCATTGGCCTTCTTCAGTATGGATTTTCCAGGATTCTTGTTTGTCTTGCGGCGGTTCTGCGTACTGAACTTTTGCGTTATAAAGGATTTCTATCCCGAGGGCTTTAACCCTGTTCATAACTACGTTGAGAACTGAGGTCGCTGCTCTTGAGCGGGGAAACATTCTTCCCTCTTCGTCGGTTATGTACCATAAACCGAGGCTCTCAAAAAACTTGGTTACTGTTTCTTTTGGATTCGGGCCAAAAACAGTCGTCACAAACTCTGGGTCGTTATAGTGGCCGGCGTCAAGATTTGCATTGCTAAAGTTGCATCTGCCGTTTCCTGATGTGAGGATTGACTTTCCGGCGGAGTTTTTTGCTTCCAGAATACAAACTCTGGCTCCCCTCTTGGCAGCAGACATAGCTGCTACGAGGCCTGAGGCTCCGGCGCCAACCACTATAACGTCATAAATCATAAAATTACTCGAGAGACCAGCCGCCGGCTACTGCGGCAAAGGCGGTTTTCTCGGCTGCTTTGTCAATGAGCTTTTGAGCGTCAATTCCCTGCTCGGGGATGTCTTCTGCATGACCTTCATCGCAGAGTTTCGCAAAATCAGGATTCATGGGAAGGCGGGCCAGAACATCAAGGCCATAGCGTGCTGCAACTTCCTCAATGTTGCTCTTGCCAAAGACCTCAATGCGCTTGCCGCAATCTGGGCACTCAACATATGACATGTTCTCAACAATGCCTAGAACCGGGATATTCATTTGCTGAGCCATCTTGACTGCCTTGCCAACAATGTTTGCAACAAGGTCCTGAGGAGACGAAACAATAACAACGCCGTCAATGGGGAGCCTTTGGAACATGGTCAGAGCTACGTCGCCGGTTCCCGGAGGCATGTCGCATACGAGAAGGTCGAGGTCTCTCCAAATTACTTCATTCCAGAACTGCTCAATAACACCACCAAGCATAGGCCCACGCCAGATAACCGGATCATCTGGGTTCTTGAGCATGAGGTTGATGGACACAACTTCAATACCAGTCTTTGTGGTAACCGGAAGAATGAAGTTGTTGATACCGCGCAGACCCATGTGTTCAATACCAAACATATGAGGAATGGTTGGACCGGTAATGTCGGCATCCATGATACCAACCTTAAGCCCCTGTCTTGCGGCATTGCAAGCAATAAGGCCTGATACGAGGGACTTGCCAACGCCGCCCTTGCCGGAAACTACGCCAATAACATGACGAACGGTATTGGCATCATTCTGTGCAAGCTTTGAGGTATCGCCCGCTCTTTTTGGTCCAGCGTTTTGTGCTTCCTGAGAATCCATGAATAACTCCTTCTCTCCTCTACAGAAAACCTATGGTATATATAGGTTTTACCGTCTTTCAATACTCAAATCACGTTATATTATCATACCTCAAAACCCGAGTCTTTAAGCGCCAAAACCAAAAGCACCAAATCATATGTGAAACAGCCACATTGCTCACCAACGGGTGACATTGGGACGGTTCTTTTGTCATCTTAATAGAAATATGAGAGAAGGGGCTGTTATACATACCATCCTTCGCTTTCGCCTCATAAAAACGCTCAGGACGGAATGTATAACAGCCCCTTCTCTCATATTTCTATTAAGATGACAAAAGAACCGGTTTCCTCCTGTCACAAGAACCGTCTAAATACAGTTATTCTAGTGCTAGTAAGTCACTTTGACGGGGGTTTTGTCCATTGGTAACAGGGATATGTCCCCTGTTACCACAAGAACCGTCTAATTCACAGGTATTCTAGTGTTTGGCGTGTTTGTTGAAGCGTTTGGCGGGGCCGGGGGCGCCGGGGCCGGTGCTTTTGCGGGCGTTCTTTTTTAATAGCTCTATGACTGAGGATTCTTCGCTTCCTTCTATTAAGGAGCGGAGGCGTACCAATTGGTCGCGGAGTCTTGCGGCTTCTTCGAAGTCGAGTTTTGCGCTTGCGGCACGCATATCATCCTCGAGAGCTTGCATGATGTTGTCTACTTCGTTGCGCGGGAGCTGCGCAAGCTCTGAGGCTACGGCTTCTGCGGTGAGGGCGCCTTCTGTACCCGGTTTGTAGAAGGTGCCATGGCCCATTGAATCGCCGCGTGAGCGCTCGTAGCCATCAAGGGTGGCTGTAGCCTCGGTAATAAAGCTCGTGATGTCACTTATTGCTTTACGCACGCTCTTGGGCTCTATGCCGTGTTCTTTGTTGTATGCTTCCTGCAATGACCTTCTGCGGCGGGTCTCGTCTATGGCTATGCGCATTGAATCTGTAATGGTATCTGCATACATAATAACCGTACCGCTTACATTACGTGCGGCGCGGCCCATGGTTTGAATGAGCGAGCGGCGGTTTCTTAAAAAGCCTTCTTTATCTGCGTCGAGAATTGCGACAAGCGCAACCTCGGGGATGTCGAGACCTTCGCGCAAAAGGTTAATGCCCACAAGCACGTCAATGGTGCCAAGCCTGAGCTTGCGCAAGATCTCAACGCGGTCGAGCGTCGCGGTATCTGAGTGCATATAGGCGCATTTGAGACCCTCGTCAAGCAGGTGGTCGGTGAGATTCTCGGCCATGCGCTTTGTAAGTGTTGTAACAAGGACGCGCTCCCCTTTTGCGGCATATGCTTTGCACTCGGCTATGAGGTCATCTATCTGGCCTCTGATGGGGCGTACATCTATTTGCGGGTCGAGAAGACCGGTGGGCCTGATGATTTGCTCGGCAACATTCTGGCTTACCCGTTCTTCGTAATCACCGGGCGTGGCCGAGACATAAATGTACTGCGGTATGCGCATCTCGAACTCGTCAAAGCGCAAGGGGCGGTTGTCAAGTGCACTCGGAAGCCTAAAGCCATGCTCTACCAGGGTGATCTTGCGTGAACGGTCGCCTTCGTGCATACCTCTGATTTGCGGCACGGTTACATGCGATTCATCAATGATGCAAAGCATATCATCCGGGAAGTAATCAATAAGGGTATAAGGCGGCTCTCCTGCTTTACGGCCGTCAAGATGGCGAGAATAGTTCTCGATTCCGGTACAAAAACCTACCGTCTCAAGCATCTCGAGATCATAAGATACGCGCTGCTCAAGGCGCTGGGCTTCGAGCAGTTTGCCGGCCTTCTTAAATTCCTCTACACGCGCGCACTTCTCGGCATCTATGGTTTTAAGAGCGCTTTCTACTTTTGGTCTTGCGGTTACATAGTGGGATGCCGGCCATATGGGGATTGCATCATAAGATTTGAGAAACTCGCCGGTTACCTCGTCTATCTCGTGAATATCCTCAACCTCATCGCCCCAGAATTCTATGCTCAGCGGATGCTCTCCGTAGGGCGGGAACACATCTACGCGGTCACCATGCACTCTGAAGGTACCGCGATGGAAGTCATAATCATCGCGGTCATAGAGCATATCAATAAGCGCATGAATAAAGTCATCCCGGTCAAGCGGTAATTCTTTAGATACGTTCGCAGCAAGACCTGCATAATCATCAGGACTGCCAATGCCGTAAATGCAGCTGACCGAGGCCACCACAATCACATCGCGTCGGCTCAGCAAATAGGCCGTAGCCTGGTGCCTGAGCTTCTCGATATCCTCGTTAATGGTCGCGTCTTTTTCTATATAGGTATCGGTCGAAGGAATGTAGGCCTCTGGCTGATAGTAGTCGTAGTAGCTCACAAAATAGACAACAGCGTTATTGGGAAAGAGATCGCGCATCTCGCTTGCGACTTGTGCTGCGAGCGTCTTATTGGGCTCCATAATGAGCGTGGGCTTGCCCAAAGCCTCAATGGTCTTTGCCATGGTATATGTTTTGCCCGAGCCGGTTACGCCCAAAAGCGTTTGATAGCGCAAGCCATCGCGCACACCTTTGCACAATTGCTCAATTGCTTTGGGCTGGTCTCCGCAGGGCTCGTAGTCGCTTACTACTTTGAACTCGGCGTCTCCGCCCTGCTGGCCAAATCTCTTGAGCTCTCCGCCAAAGTGCGGCACCAGCGTAAAACCACTCTGTGCAGAAACATCTTGATTTGTTTGAGGCATTTTTTATGACTCCTCAGTGTTTTAACTGTTGTTTCCAAAACGGGTTTCCCACCAGGCATCTATCTGACTCTGAAGATGCGCTTCATCCTGCGAGTTGTCAAACAGAGTCCGCGCATAGCGTGAACGCTCGGTATCTGTAATCTGGGCCAGAACGCGCGCATCAAAGTCCTGCTCGTTCATACCGCGCATCACTGCACGCTCGCGCCGTTTATCTACCGGACAGCTCACGGCAATAATCTCGTCTGCAAAATCATTATTTGGCCCCGTAGCCTCTATGAGAGGAACTTCTATGACCAGAACCTGCGGAAATTCATCTTTCCACATCTTGTTCTCATGTTCAATGATACCAAGCAAGCGGGCGCGAATTCTCGGATGCATAATATCATTAAGCGTCTGCGTCGCGCTGGGGTTGGCAAATGCGGCCTGTGCGAGAGCCTTGCGGTTGACAGTACCCAAACTCACAACCTGGTCTCCAAATGCCCGGACGAGCTCGTTTTTGACTTCTTCGTCTTGCAAAACATTGTGTGAGACTTCATCGAGCGAGTAAAGATGTGCACCTTTTTTGCCCAAAAGCTCACATACGCTTGTTTTGCCCGAGCCTATGCCGCCCGTCACAAAAACTATGTACATTTTACCTCCCCTGTAAAATCTATAACTACAGGCGCTTTCACTTGAGATAATCTTGGCTCCGTAAGATTTTACGACTCTTAATGTCTGAGGCATATTATGGCACGTTTTCCGCTCATTACACCCGAGGGTGACTCGGCAGTCCATATACGGTTTGATGATCACATAAACTCAAAATCTAATACAGACGCCCTCCAATTTGCACACTTTTTGTCGCTCCGGAATTATTCTTTTATCCTTGATATTATCCCGGCATACTGCACGGTCATGGTCTGCTATAACGCGCTCGAATGTACCTTTGGCGAACTCGAAGCCCGGCTTTTTGCTTTGCTTGCCGAGTTTTACCGTGATGAAAACGGTTTTATCAATAATTCAAAGCATGTCGAGATACCCGTGTGCTATGAACCTGAGTTTGCGCCTGACCTCGAAGAGCTTGCCCGGTCGAGCGGGCTCGGTACGCAGGATGTCATAAAGCGCCACTCCGGCAGCACGTATCATATTGATATGCTTGGCTTTCTCCCGGGGTTTGCGTATCTCTCGGGCCTCGACCCCGTGCTTGAGATGCCTCGTCTTGCGGAGCCCCGCGCTCATGTCCCGGCAGGCTCAATTGGCATTGGCGGCTCGCAAACCGGAATTTACAGCGTAACTTCGCCCGGCGGCTGGCGCATTATTGGCCGCACTCCCCTGAACCTTGTTGGCAACGGCTGGCCGCCCCAGCTTTTATATGCTCCGGGAGATACCGTAACCTTTACGCCCATAAACTCCCGGGAGTTTGACCGAACTCAAGCCCATGAGGAGCTTATACAGGCATCTGCCCAAGCTTCATCAAACCAAGATGCCGAGAAACCCGCGTGTGCAAGTATTATTTCTCCCGGTGTTTACACCACCGTTCAATATGCACCGGCCTACGGATGGCAGGCGCAGGGAATCAGGCCCCAAGGCCCCATGGATATGCGCTCGTTTGCTCTCGCAAACGCTCTTGTAGGGAACGGCTTTACCGCACCTGTTCTTGAGTTTGTATATAAAGGACCTGAACTCTTATTGTCCGAGCCGTGTGTGTTTGCGGTAACCGGAGCTCCTTTTGAGGTCTTTCTCAACAACAAGCCCGTTGAGCCTTATGAAGCTATTTATGCACCCGCTCAATCAATTTTGAGCATACGCTCGGCACAGAGAGGCCATTACGGATATTTAGCTATACATGGCGGAATCACTTTTGCCGGCAGCATACCGCGTGAAGCAAACGGTTGTACAAGCCGCATCAAAAATACCGGCACAGAACTACGCTTTTATGATCCTGATTCTCAAGAAAATATTGATGTCCTGTTCAAGCGCCTTTCCAATAACAGGCTTCTTTCTAAAGATGCTTATTTTACCTGGAATAAGAGCAACGTTACCCGCATTCGAGTGGTGTGCGCCAACCATTCTCAGAGTCTTGGCAGCCAGGAATTATCAACATTTTTTGATACTGTTTTTGAGATAACCTCACGCGCAGACCGCATGGGTGTTTGTCTTACTGCGCAAAAACCACTCGGCATCAATCTTAAAGGCATTATCAGCGAAGGCATTGCTTGCGGAACCATCCAAATACCGTCAAACGGTATGCCTATTGTGGTAACGGCTGATCATCAAACTTGCGGAGGATATCCCAAAGCGGGAACCATAGCAACGGTTGACCTCCCCCGTTTTGTACAGCTCAATGCCGGAGATAAGGTTAAATTTGAGCCTGTTTCGCTCGAAGAAGCGCAAAAATGCCTTGCTGTTGATGCCGCGTACCTTACAAGGTTGTCTCGGCATTGGTCATAAGAAGACGCTTGGAGTTCTTGCGGCAAAGGTGCCAAAAGAAGACAGCAGATGCTGCGGCAACATTGAGCGAATCCACATTGTTCATCATGGGAATGCGGGCTACGTAATCGCACGCCTCAATAACTTTGGGCGAAAGCCCGTCGCCTTCTGTTCCAAATACCAAAGCTATGCGCTCAAGGATGTCAAATACCGGGTCGTCAAGTTCGCGCGCAGTTTTTGACAACGCGCAAGAAATGGTGGCAAATCCTAAATCCCTGAGCTCGTTGATGCCGTTCTTAAGCCAGTCATCAATGGTTGTACAAATGCGCGTCCACGGCACCTGGAACACGGTTCCCATGCTCACACGAACCGCTCGGCGGTAAAGCGGGTCGCACGAGGCCGGCGTTACCAAAACAGCGTCTACGCCAATAGCCGCAGCGCTTCTAAAGATCGCGCCAATATTGGTGTGATCTACCACACCATCAATAACGGCAATGCTCTTAGCATTCTTGGTAAGCTCTTCTACCGTAGGGAGCTCCGGGCGTCTGAAAGCCGCGAGAGCTCCTCTCGTAAGCTCGTATCCGGTCAACCCTTCAAGAACCGATGCCTCGCCTACATATACCGTGGTATCTTTAATACCGTAATCATTAAGTGTTTTATAGGTCATATCAAGCCAATGAGGAATAACCAAAAGTGACAAAGGGACAAAACCGGCATCAAGGGCACGCTCTATGACTTTAAACGACTCGGCAATAAATATACCCTGCTCAGGCTCGAGCTTGTTGCGCAGCTGAGCCTCGGTAAGATGGGCATATGCCTCAAGCGCTTTATCTTGAAGTGAGTCTACCAATACGGTGTTAATAGCCATAGCCTGTTCATCCCTCTAAAAAAGGCGGGCCACCTTTTGAGTGACCCGCCTTGTTTTACAAGACTGTTATGCGAACCGCTTACTCGGCAGCAGGAGCTTCTTCTGCTGCAGGAGCCTCTGCAGGAGCCTCGGCAGCTTCCTCGGCTACCGGCTCAGCGGGCTTCTCGCCCTCTTTGGGCTCAAGCGGAGTTACCTCAACCTCAACACCGAGTGTCTCGGCTGCGGCCTTCATGGAGAGGGAAACGCGACGACGGTCAAGATCGATCTCCATAACCTTAACGTCAACAACCTCGCCAACCTTGGTTACCTGTGAAGGCTGGTCAACATGAGCCTTGGCCATCTCGGAGATGTGTACAAGACCCTCAATGCCGTCGCCGAGCTCAACAAATACACCAAAGGGAACAAGCTTGGTGACCTTGCCCTTAACTACGCCGCCCACCGGGTACTTCTGTACGAGTGAACGCCACGGGTCATCTGTGGTCTGCTTGAGACCGAGGGAGATGCGCTCACGATTCATATCGACGTCGAGAACCTCAACCTCAACCTCCTGGCCAACCTTAACGACCTCTTGCGGATGGTTAACATGGTTCCAGGAGAGCTCGGAGATGTGAACGAGACCGTCAATACCGCCGAGGTCAACAAAGGCACCAAAGTCAACGATGGAGGATACGTTGCCCTTAAGACGCATACCGGGCTTAAGCTTGCCGAGAATCTCGGAGCGCTCTTCTTTGCGGGCCTCTTCGAGAACAACGCGACGTGAAAGAACAACGTTGTTGCGGTTGCGGTCCATCTCAATAACACGAGCCTCAATGCGGGTGCCCATGTAAGCGCTCAGATCCTTCACGCGGCGAAGGTCAACAAGCGATGCGGGCAGGAAGCCGCGAAGACCGATGTCGAGGATAAGGCCGCCCTTAACAACCTCAATAACCTCGCCTTCAACGTTCTCGCCTGAATTGAACATTTCCTCAACACGGTTCCAAGCACGCTCGTACTCAGCACGCTTCTTGGAAAGGATAAGGCGGCCATCCTTGTCTTCTTTCTGAAGAACGAGAGCCTCAACAGGATCGCCGAGAGCAACAATTGAACTCGGGTCTGCATCCTTGCGGATTGAGAGCTCGCGTACAGGAATAACGCCTTCTGACTTATAGCCAATATCAAGCAAGACTTCATCAGCACCAATCTTAACGATGGTACCGTTGACGATGTCACCCTCGTCAAAATCAACGATTGTTTGATCTACGAGGTTGTCCATTAAGGACATGTCGAAATCATCGAGAGAGAAAATCGAAGGATTCTTCAACTCACTCAAGGGTGGACCCCTTTCAAACCGGGGCCCCGAATCATGCTTACAAGTTAGCTAAACAACGTGCGAATAATGGTAGAGCACTTGCCGCGTTTGAGTACATGTATCGAGGGCCAATATTGTCAAGGCATACGCCCCATGCGCATGCAACGGTATACTTTACGCTTTTTTGGTCTGAATTGCTATACTTATTTTTAACCGCAAATCAAAGTAGCTGTGAATTTACGTATATTCCATGTTATCTACGCATGAGATTCAAATTCTGTTCTTACATCATGCATAGAACTATCATGGTTGATTTTATACGAGCGCAGCCGACTCGCGCGTGTGCCAATTATCAAAGAGATTATAGATAATATGGAACATGATCGCGCTTGCAGTAAAAGCAATCACAATTGTTTTAATCATGACCGGGGTAAACGGAGCAATACCAAACAAACTCGGCAGGAGGAAGGCTCCAAGCGCGGTACCCACAGACACAACAACAATCAAAGCCAGACGTATAGGCGTAAACGGGAACGAGATTCTCACAATGAGATGAATACCAATCCATGCGAGCAAAAGCACACAAAGCGTGGAAATCTCGTAATAGCTGAGACCCAGAACTTTATATCCAATGACGTTTATCGCAAGAACCGTAATGACGTCGGTAATTGAGGCGGGCAGCGACTTCACAATAACATTGTGGAGGAATTTACCCTTAATGCGGTCATGGTTGGGCTCCAGCGCCAGGACAAATGAAGGCAGGCCAATGGTAAACATCGAGACGAGCGTCATCTGAATGGGCTGGAACGGATACTGCCAAGGCAGGAATACAAAGATGGCTGCCATAACCATTGACAAAACAGTCTTTACCAGGAAGAGCGAAGCCGAGCGCTGGAGGTTGTTAATGGAGCGCCTGCCCTCGGCAACAACCTTGGGCATTGAGGCAAAATCATTGTCAACCAGAACGAGCTGAGCTACATTGCGCGCCGCATCAGAACCGCTTGCCATGGCGACGCTGCAGTCTGCCTGCTTAAGAGCAAGGGTGTCGTTCACACCGTCACCTGTCATGGCCACCGTATGGCCGAGCTTTTGCAACGCAATAACAAGAGCTTTCTTTTGATCAGGCTTTACGCGGCCAAAGACATGGTACTTGGCAGCAGCTTCTTCTATATCTTCTTCAGACACCAGCGTTGTGGCATCTACGTAATCCTCGGCGCCGTCAATGCCCACTTTTTTGGCAATGCCCGAGACGGTGCGCGGGTCATCGCCCGAGATGACGTTTACGGTAACGCCCTGGTCTTTAAAGTACCCAATGGTTTGCGAAGCCGTAGAGCGAATCTCATCCTGAATAAGCATAAAGGCAAGAGGCTCAGGGGTACCCAAAAGGTTACCCTGCTCAAAACCGTCTACCCGGGCCAAGAGGATAACACGCGCGCCTTTTGCAAGCTCCTCGGTTTGCTCGCGGATTTCTTCATACCTGTCTTTAGGCATAATGAACTGCGCCGCACCCATGACATAGGATTTGCCGTTCAAAAGCGTAGCGCCGCTCCATTTTTTCTCGGACGAGAAGGGAATGCTCACTACCGGCGATTCAACCTCAATGTTTCTCTCAAAACAATAGGTGGCAATTGCGAGAGCGGTTTCATTGGGGTTCTCGTCTGCATGAACTATAGAAGACAAGGCATGAAGCGATTCATTGATATCTTCTTCAGGCGTTTTTGAGCCTGCGATGGGCACGACATTCTCGGCAATCATGGAGCCTGTGGTTATGGTGCCTGTTTTGTCGAGACAGAGCGTGTCTACACGGGCAAGCGTCTCAATGCAGTAGAGCTGCTGCACCAAAACCTTGCTCTGGGCCAGACGCACAACCGAAACCGCCAAAACGGTCGAAGTAAGAAGAATCAGTCCCTCAGGAATCATGCCTACCAGGGCGGCGACGGTAGAAAGAATGGCCTCGTTCAGTTCAACGCCGAGCATAAAATATTGTCTTGCGAACAACAAAGCGCCAATGGGGAAGATAATGCAGCTCACGAACTTAATAATGCCGTTCACGCTGTTCATGATCTCTGAATTGATCTTCTTGTGCTTCTTTGCTTCTGCCGTAATTTTTGCGGCATAGCTCTCAGCGCCAACGCGAATAACCTGGGCAACGCACGAACCAGAGCTAATAAACGAGCCGCTCATGAGCTCTGAGCCCTGTGATTTTGGAATAAGATCAGACTCTCCGGTTAGAAGGCTCTCATTGCAATCGCAGGTTCCGTCAACCACAATGGCATCTGCCGGTACCTGGTCGCCACGTACAAGCACAATCAGATCATCAAGAACAATCTCGTCGAGAGCAATTTCTTTGCGCTCTCCGTCACGAATAACGGTTGCGTGTGAACTTGCAAGCACGCTCAGACGGTCAGTCGATTGCTTTGAACGGATTTCCTGCACAATGCCAATGATGACATTACAGGTAATAACGCCCATAAAAAGCATGTTTTTATAGGAACCGGTTATGAGAACAAATATTGCGAGAATAACGTTAACGGCATTAAAAAGAGTGAAGATATTCTCGTAAAAGATACGCTTTATGGATCTGGTCTTTACTCCGGCGTTCAGGTTAACCTCGCCACGGTCGATTCGCTCCTGAACCTGCGCTTGGGTAAGTCCTTGTAAATTTGTTTGATCCATACCTGTTCAAACTCCTTGTAGAAAGAAAGTATCCTGATTTGATACCCAAACGAACAAACCTGCAAACGGTCAAATTGTTTAAAACAAAAAAACCGCCCTTGCGGACGGCTATAAACAAATGGAGGCGACGCCCAGATTCGAACTGGGGGTAAAAGCTTTGCAGGCTTCTGCCTTACCACTTGGCCACGTCGCCTTATCTACAAGGCATCTTTATGCCTAAGATAAGCATGGAGCGGACAACGGGGCTCGAACCCGCGACCCCAACCTTGGCAAGGTTGTGCTCTACCAACTGAGCCATGTCCGCACAACAATAAAAAATGGTGGGCGTTACAAGATTTGAACTTGTGACCTCTTCCGTGTCAGGGAAGCGCTCTCCCCCTGAGCTAAACGCCCATTCACTTTTCAAAGCTGCAATCAGCGGTAGATAACTATAACTCAATTCTCCGATATTGCAAAGACAATTCTTCAGTTCATATACCCCACACATCTTATATCTGGAGAACGGAGGGAGGAATGTGCCAATAGGGACGGAGGTTTTTGACACAGGGAGACACCACCCTATCTCCCTGTGTCAAAAACCTCCGTCCCTATTGGTACACTAATCTTCTGAGATGAGCTCTTTAAAGATGTAGCGGGTGCGGCGGCTTGTGAAAATGAGGTTTTCTCCGTCTTGTTCGAGAATACCTGATGATGTTCTGAGAAGATCGTTTGTGGTTACGGTTTGGCCGGTGCTGTTTATGTACATGAGATGGCGTACCTGTACTACCCAGCGCTCCCCTTGCGCTTCTATGCGGCTTGCAAAAATTGCATCTCCAACCGCACCTTCATAATTGCTGCGCCAATTCTCTGAATTAACGTCTGTTCCGGCGGGGTCTGTTATTGCTTCAATACAAACAGAGCAGCGCTTTCTGATAATCCAGTCAGCCCCGTGCATCTGAATAACATCATCTGCATCGAGTGGCTCAAACAGGTTGGTAGTATCCGGCTCCGACACAAAAACGCAACTCCTTTATTCTTCGGACGATGCCTCGTACTGGAGGTTCTGGAAACGGTTTTCCATAAACTCATCATTATAGCGATAATCAAAGTATTCATCTACTATATTTTGCGGAGGTATCCCCGCATCACGGGCTGCTTTGCGCATACCCACGGCAATGGTTGTTACACCATCAAGTGTTAAATATATGGTAAAGAGCACGATAAACAAGGTATATACAGGCTTATTTGGCGTATCTCCAATGCGGTAAATAATTTCCGGCATAAGATAGCAGCACCATACGGTTCCCAAAAGTCCCCATATAATACTCATACGAACAGACACATACTCGGTAATGGCATCAGGGTAGCTCGCATACGACCAGGAGGTTGCGTTCATAAGACCGTCTATGAGCATACCCGTCAGTTGCTCAAGCAGGGTACCTATTGCCATTGAGCAAAGGAATATGATCCAAGCCGGTTGCTTGCGAATCTTCCAGAGGATGAGAGTTAAGAATATTGAACCAAGGCCGTAAAGCGGTGAGAAGGGGCCCCAAACCATGCCGTATCTGCTTTGCCAAATGCCCATATCAAAACGGACCCAAAATGTCTCGATAATAAGTCCGCCTATACTTGAGACGGTAAAAATAATAAGTATCTGGAAGAAGGTAACATGTTTTAAGGAGTCAAGGTAGGCATCGCGCTTTTCACGATGCTCGGCTTTCTCGGCTGCGCGCTCTTCTTTATAAACTGCGCGCTGGGCTGATTTTGCTGTTCTTAAAGCCTCATCTATGTATTGATACGTGTCATCAGTGTTTGTTTTAAAGAAACGGCCAAAAAGGTCTTTTGAACGGTCTTTGAGATCATCCGAGAATTCGTTGAGACGGGCTAACGCGGATTTCTCGGCTTCTATGGTGTCGGGAGAAATCTGATCTCGGTAAGCCTCATGGGTCTTTTTAGAGCGGTTAATGAAGTAGCTGATTACTTTTGCTAGGACAACGCCTACCGCAACTACCAAAATGAGAAGTATAAGAATAACGCTCATGCTTTCTCCTTCTCACTCTCGGTAATTTGACGGCTGCATATCTTATTATGTGCATGTGGAACAACTATGAATATAATATAGCTATTCCATAGGGCCTTTGCACATGTGCAGATTTTGATGATTTTAAATTTTGACTTGCATACAAAATTGGATTCAGCTAAATTTATACATCGCAACGCGGACATGGCTCAGTTGGTAGAGCACAACCTTGCCAAGGTTGGGGTCGCGGGTTCGAGCCCCGTTGTCCGCTCCATTGAATCTTTCAGCCGCCTCCAAGCGGCTTTTTTTGTTTTTATCTACCGAATTATGACAGATGGACGGTGGTTTGACTGTTTCCTATGTGCCCAGTCACACAGTAAACAGTCAACCACCTTCCATCTGTTAATCCATGTAAAACCACGGTCCCTCTGTTACTTTTAAATGGTTGCGCAAAATCTGAGCTCAGTTTTGTCCACAAATTTTGAATGTGTGGCCAATCGACGCTTCCTCAAAGCAATATTGAGAAATGTAAACATTTTGCCGAGAAGAACTCGCAGGTAAACAGCCTAACGCTTTTTGAGTGTTTCTCGGCTATAGAGTTTTATGCTTGGTTTTAGCTTTTTGTGGTCACACATTCAAAATTTGTGGTCAAAAAAGGGCCTGTCTTTTGCGCAAAGGTTTTTTAATCGCGGGGTTTCCTGGATTGCTAAACTATTTGTCTGCAGTCGAGCATTTTTACGAGACGGACGCAGGTGCCTTGGCCGGATTGTTTGGGCTCTATTTCTACGGAGTCTGTGAGCATGAGCATGAGGCGGATTCCGCGGCCTCGGGTCTCGGTGGGCTCGGGGAGCTCGTCGCCCATGTGGTAGCTGCAGCCGCAGCCGCAGTCGCTTACCTCCATGACAATGCGGTCGCTGTATACCGAGACGGTTACGGTCACGCTCTCGGGGACCGTGTCTCCCCCGCCGTGGTCAAAGGCATTGCCGAGGGCTTCTCCTAATGCGAGCACCAGGTCATAGGTAGTATTTCTGGGCAGGCCGAGAGAAACAAAAAGCTCGGCAACCTCATCACGAGTTTTTGCCATGCCGGACGGACCGTATGAAACTGTTGATGATCTAATGATTGAGGGAGATTCATGGGCAGGGACTGAGGCGATCTTGTTGCAAAGGGCGCTTTTCCCAACCGTAGGTATAAGCTCAATAAGACGAGCCTGATGAAGTAACCGAATGAGTGAGTCTGACGCATTAATGAGAAGCATGCTGCCGTCATGCTTGCTTATGAGGCGCTTAATGCTAATGAGAAGGGCAAGCCCGCTTGAATCTACGTAATCAACGCTTGCCATGTTGAGAACCAATGAGGTGTTGCCTTGGTTAATAAGCAGCGTCAGGCGCTCTTTTAAGCGGGGAGCCGTTTGCCAGGTAATATCGCCCACCAAAGAAATAACTCTGGAATTCTCTCCCCCAAACAAGCTCCCCACCCCCTTTGAATGACAATAGAGCATAACTGTAGGGTTATTCTTTCCCCATTCTTTGGAGGCGCAAACACAAAAGAATTTGTTCTTAGATAAACTGCGCAATTATTAGCCATAAGCGCAGCAAAGACTCAGCCATAAGGGGTAGTATCACCGGAGACGACTGATGAGGTGTAAAAGATTGTTGTATCTGTATGGGACGTTTTAACACCAAATCCGGCCCTGCGGGCCACCTTCTTAAGGGGAATACTAAAACAAGTTACGACACTTCTGCTTCATCTGCCCTGGTGTAACTGGGGACAGGCACCAGTTACACCCAAAAATTAGACACCGACCTATCTCCTGTCACAGTAAAGAGGAAGGCTAAAAACACACCCCATCCGGCACCTTGGGTTATCTAATCCTTTGGTAGAAGGTACCTATTTTTAAACATTGATTCTGGCGGCTACCATGGCTATGTCGTCGTGGAGGTCGTAGCCGGAGAATTGTTGGATCTCGGAGAGGATAATCTGGGGGATGATCTTTACGTCTTTTGATGAAGCTTTGAGGAGAGACTCGCGCAGGAGGTCCTCGCCAAAGAAGTCGCCTTCGCGAGATCTGGCTTCTGTTGTGCCGTCGGTATAAAGATAAACTATGTCATCTTTAGCGAAGGTAAAGCCACCATTATGATACTCAAGGTCTTCGAACGCTCCCACAATGGGCGACTGCACAGTAAGAAGCTCGAGCGTTGACGGAGAGCCTCCGTGCTTATGGATGATCATCGCCGGCGGATGTCCCGCAGAGCAATAAATAGCCTGGTGGTGGATAAGATCAAAGGAAACGACCACCATACTCGCAAAAGTCTCAAGCCTCGAGAAGTTCAAGAAGAGCTTATTGAGAGAAGTGATCATTGAGGCAGGATCAAGATTTTCCCAAGCATACGCTGCCACCGCCGTTTTTACGAGCGATGCCATAGCTGCAGCTTCTACTCCTTTGCCCGAGACGTCGCCCATTACAATGACAACATGGTTCTCATCAAGCTCATAAAGGTCAAAGAAGTCTCCGCCTACAACCGCAGAAGCCGTTGCCGAGATATAAAGCGACGAGCAGGTCATATTCTTAGTATCAGGAAGGTTGTTACGCAAACCGGCCTGGAGTGCAAGAGCGATCTTGGCATCGCTTGCATGCTCTCGCTCCTGCGTAAGATGTTCCTTAACAGAAAGCCCTAATGCCGAGAAGAAATTGCGTTCCTTCTCGTCAAACGGACGCTCACCCAAGGCTCGGTATGCGATAAATATACGTATGGGATGCGTATCATCGCCATCGTCAAGGAGAATTGCAAAACCGCGAGAGAGGTCTGTATGGCGCCCAAGCCAGAGGGCAAAGGGATGCTTCTCGTCGAGCTCTTCTATATTCTTACCTTCAGGGATAATCTCTTTGGCAGAATAAGAACATTCAATAAGGTGCTCGTGCTCAAGGTTTTCTTCAAACATGATAATGTTCATGTTTGAATCAAAAGCCTTAGCTTCAAGCAAAAGTGCATGAAGCGGCACCACCTGAGCCGAGGCGCGAATGATATCGCATGCTGCACGCTCATCTATGTTTGATCTGCCTTGAAGCGTCTGAATAATCTCATTCCGGGCTTTTGACAGCTTGTGTGACCTTGTTTGCTCAATCTGCGTCACCATAGCAACGAGTTCAACCGAGAGGTATCCGGCCAGGGTCTCAAGTATACGCACATCATCATAATCATTATGGTGCTCCTGCACCCAGCCAACCAAGATAATTGCCACTACACGGTCATAAGAGAAAACCGGAGCACAATATATGGTCTCAAACTGGAAAGCAAACGGCGACCTTACACGTGCACGTATTTGCGATGCGGCTTCAACCAAAACAACCGAGCCGTCTTTTTCTGTTTCGACTTTTTGTAACTGGAGTGTTTTACGGCTTCGCAGAGCCTGCGTGAGAATACCTGAACCGGTCGAGATAAACTCCGCGTCAAGACATAGGTCTTTGCAACCCTGAGAGGTACCGTGAGCTCTGAAGCCAAATTCTTCGACGGTATAAAGGGCCGTTGCCTGGGCTTCGAGCGCTTGCTCGAGGATATTCACGATACCTGAGGTAAATGCGTCAAAACCCTCATCAGTATACGAGTGGTTTGAGATAATTGAAAGAACACCGTCAAGCCTTGACCATAAAGCCTGATTCTCACGGAGAAGCTCTTTGTTTTGCTCACGCTCCATAGCACGCCTCCCGATGTCCGTTTACGAAAAGAGCCCCTTGCGGGGCTCTCAGGATGCTTAATGGTGTCGGAGGCGGGACTTGAACCCGCATAACCGTTCGGTCACTAGCACCTCAAGCTAGCGCGTCTGCCAATTCCGCCACTCCGACTTGCAAAGCGAGAGAGAATAATAGCCATCTCCCCTCCCAATATCAAGCACAGACCCTAACAAATATGCGCATCCTTACAAAGTACACATTTTTGACCATATGTCAAACCACCGTCCCCCGTCTTTAATATTTGAATAACACAGAGGGACGGGGGATCTGTGTGGTTTAGAACAGGGGTCGGTTCCTGCGTTCTTTTTATCAGGAAGCT
>JAFWFL010000080.1 GCA_017515595.1 Coriobacteriales bacterium | reverse complement strand
GGTGTTATTGTCCGCGGAATGAGACAACGGTGCCTCCGTTCCTGTTGTCTCATTCCGCGGACAATAACACCCGTCCCCGTTGTCCTCACCCGTTGCCACACAAAAGCTTAACTTAATGGTGGTAGGTCTGGCGCTGTGCATTTGAGTAGGGTTAATGGGGCTGTTCGCGTAATGTTTATTGTTTGTTGGTTGACAAATGCGGCTGAGGCAATGACAATACTCTTGTGAAAGTAGGCGTGTTGTGCGATAAGGCGAAAGGGGTAGAGATATGGGCATGAAACTTCAAAGAATTCGTGCTATGGGGATGTGCCTCATAATGATTGCGGTCATTATGGCAGCATCCTTTGTAACCACGCGGGTTGTTTCTGCAGCAGAAGCTGCTTCGAGTACAACAGCTCAAGTTGCGACAGGTAACGCCTATGGTTATGGGGGTACATTTGATTCAGCCAAGGCGAATGAGGCATTTTTGCAGGTTGCCTTGGGAAGCCAAGTTCTCGATGAAATTGAGCTTATCTACGTAGATACCCCTGCCGTTCAGGTTTTGAATCGTGCAAGCCTTATTGTTCGCAATTCTTATGTTTGTACAGAAACCTCGTTAAAAACAACTCCAGCATTAGATGTTTTTCCTGAACTCATCATAGGCGGAAGAACCTTTACGGTACTTGACCAAGAGAACAGTCAAAGCTATTACCTCAATTCTACGCTTGCTGCGCAAGATCTGGGAGCTCTCTGCATCAATGAAGGACTGCCTGCCTCTGAGAATGCCAAGGAGCAAAGCGTTTATACCTATGGCTCAAAACTGATTGCTACTGACGGTGGCTGCGGTGCATGCGTTGATTTTCTTGGTAATCTTTTAATATACGGCAGTGCGGTTCAAGGCGCCGAGATCGGTATCATCTCTGATACCTTTGGCGAACTAGTTCTAGGTAATATTGAAGACGGAGAAAACAACGCAGACCTTGCCGGGGTTCTCTCTGTCGGAGATAAAAGTAAGAGATTAGACAAGCAGCTTGACAGTGTTGTTAAGGGTGGACGCAATGCCCTCATGGTTATCTGCTCTAACAGAAATCTCACTCCGGAAACAAAAGAATATCTTGAGAGTATATACGGCACTCAGGAGCTTGCACTTTTATCTGCAAGCATAGTTGCACATGATACCGTTTTAAAGACTGATCTCTCACTTGATAAAGGCGTTAAGTATCCTGAACAAACGCAGGCCTATCTTGATCATACAAAAGGGAGCGTTATAGTTATCTCGTCAACCAATGCAGATATAACGCTTGACAACTGCGAGCTTATTGCTGATGAAAAAGGAACGGGTTACCTTATCCAGACTATCATTGCCGGTAATACGGCAGCAATGATTATGGGAGAGAAAGCTGAAACCTACGACGGTATTTCTGTAGTCATGAAAGATATGGAGGTAACAGGCGATATTGCCCATGAGGATTATCATCGCGATTTCTCTTTGGTGCTCGATTCAACCAAGTTTAATGGTGCGATGAACCAATACGGGGTTGACCAATGGATAGAAGCAGGTGAACAGGAAGGTTTTGCTGATTATTGCCCAGATAAAACCTTTGACATTCAGCATGGACTTACGGTGTCGCTCAAGGGAGAATCTACCTGGATTGTTACGGCTGACAGCTATTTATACGGTTTGGAGCTGGAACCCGGTTCTGTTGTTAAAGGCGTAATATATGTAGACGGTGTCATGCAGAACGGTAAAGAAGGATCATATAAAGGCAACGTTGTAGTAAAGCCTCTGTCCGGAAGGTCACAGCATGAGATGACCGCTCATGGTTTTGTGCCAAAAACAGAAGCATCAACAACTCCCGCAACGTCTTCTACTCCTACACCTACGCCAACACCTGCCGAGCACACCACTCATAACTGGGTTGCTTCAGAAACAGTTGCAGCAACCTGCACTACAGAGGGCTACATTTTGTACACCTGCACCGGATGCAGTGAGACTTACAAAGATATACTTCCCGCTACCGAGCATGCATATATGGCAACCGTTACGGTAGCTCCTACATGCGACACAGACGGTTAT
Source organism: Coriobacteriales bacterium (assembly GCA_017515595.1). Lineage (GTDB taxonomy): Bacteria > Actinomycetota > Coriobacteriia > Coriobacteriales > UMGS124 > RGIG5691. The sequence goes on along the minus strand of JAFWFL010000080.1, from coordinate 63,526 downwards.
ACCGTTTACGAATGCACAAAATGTAAGGATGTTATTACCGTTCCTATCCCTGCTACCAGCCATAATTACATTGCGGTGGCCTATGTGGCTCCAACATGTGAGACAGACGGTTATACCTACTATGAATGTTCAATATGTAAGAGCGGGTATGCAGATCCTGTTCCCGCTACCGGTCATGACTGGCATGAGATGGGCGGTTCGCCTCCCACCTGTACGTTTGATGAAACCACTAACTGGGAATGCTCAATATGTGGACTTGACTATAAAGAGGTTCACCCCGGTACTGCATTAGGACACAATTACCAGTGGCAATACACCGCATCGCCAACCTGCGTAGACTACGGCTACGAATGTTATTTCTGCTCAAGATGCGGTGAAGAGTATCACGAGAACTTTAAACCTCCCTACGGGACAGAGGGTGATATTGGTCACGATTATGTTTTAACAGGCAAATATGATACTTTCTTTCATTACTATGCCTGTAAGCTGTGCGGTAAAGAATACGCAGAACCCCACAAGGGAGATCCCTGCTCAGTCTGCGGTAAGAGCGGAGCATAGGGATAACCGGCAGCAATGAGCTGAACATAAAAGAGGGCTGTGCGTTGTGAAATTTAGAAACAACACACAGCCCTCTTTTGGTCTGTCTAAAAGTCTACCACTGCTTCAGGTCCTGGAGGGCTACCACGTCAAGACCGTCTTGGCGGGCTACTTCCATGGCGGCGGCAAAGGCTTGGGCTGCTGCTATAGTGGTGGCGTAGGTTACTCCGTAGCGCACGGCTGCGAGACGCAGTTCATAGCCGTCGGCACGGGCGCCGTGGCCAAAGGGGGTGTTGACTATGAGCTGAATCTCACCTTGGGAGATCATGTCCACAATGTTGGGATGTCCCTCGTTGATCTTGCGAATCACCTTGCACGGCACACCGCAGGCTTTGAGCGTTTTTGCGGTTCCGCTTGTGCTGACCAGGGTGAATCCAAGGTGCACAAAGTCGCGGGCAATCGACACGATCGAACGCTTGTCTCGGTCTGCCACACTTATGAATACATTGCCGCTGAGGGGCAGACCATAAGAAATTGCGAGCTGGGTCTTTGCATAAGCTGCCGGGAACGTTGGCGCAATGCCCATGACCTCGCCGGTTGACTTCATCTCGGGGCCGAGTACCACATCTGACCCGGGGAACCGGCCAAATGGCATTACGGCTTCCTTCACGGCAAAATACTCAAGATCAAGCGCATTTTGCGGAAGGTTCATATGCGCGAGTTTCTCGCCTGCCATAACACGGGCTGCGACTTTGGCAAGCGGCACTCCTGTGGCTTTGGAGACAAAGGGAACCGTGCGGCTCGCGCGTGGGTTAGCCTCAATGACATAGACCGTCTGATCCCTAATCGCAAACTGGACGTTCATGAGGCCCTGGACGCCAATGCTCAAAGCGAGGCGATGGGCGATGTCGCACATTTGGTGCACCAAAGAATCAGAGAGCGTGAACGGCGGTATGCAGCATGCCGAATCACCCGAGTGAATGCCTGCTTCTTCTATGTGTTCGAGCACGCCGCCAATGTATACGTCTTTGCCGTCGCAAACGCAATCCAGGTCAACCTCTATCGCTGATTCCAGGAATCTGTCGAGATAAACCGGGTGGTCGGGTGAGACCTTGGCTGCTTCTGCCATATAGCGTTTGAGCTGGGTCGCGTCATACACAATGGCCATACCGCGCCCGCCGAGTACATAGCTTGGACGCACCAGGAGCGGGTAACCAATGGTCGCAGCCACATGCACAGCTTCTTCGAGCGTAGAGGCATCGCCTGAGGGCGGGTACATAATTCCCAAGTTGTCGAGAAGGGCTGCAAAACTGTCGCGGTCCTCGGCCAGATCTATGGCGTCGGCATCAGTACCCATAAGGACAACACCCTCGTTTTCGAGCGCTTTCGCAAGCTTGAGCGGTGTTTGCCCGCCAAGAGTCGCCACAACACCGTAGGGTTTTTCGGCTTCGACAATATCCATCACGTCTTCAAAGGTTAACGGCTCAAAGTAAAGCTTATGCGATGTATCGTAGTCTGTGGAGACCGTCTCGGGGTTACAGTTAACCATAATGGTTTGGAATCCGGCCTCGGCGAGCGCGTAGCTTGCGTGCACGCAGCAATAGTCAAACTCAATCCCCTGGCCAATGCGGTTGGGGCCGGCGCCCAAGATGAGGGCTTTGGGCTTTTGCTGCTCATCAGGGGCATCAGCAATCTCAGACTCGGCTGTGTCATAGGTCTTATAGTGGTACGCCGTTGAGCTTGCGAACTCGGCTGCGCAGGTGTCTACCGTCTTAAAGGCAGGTATGACGCCCAGAGCCTTGCGACGCGCGCGTACCGTACGCTCGGTTGACCCGGTGAGGAAGGCAATTTGAGCATCCGAGAGGCCATGCCGCTTCGCAACCCAAAATGCGTCTGCATCAATTTGTTCAACATCTATGCCGCGCAGGGCTTCCTGAACTGCGACAATGTCTGCCATCTTGTCAAGGAAGAAGCGGTCTATACCGGTGACCTCGTGAATCTCCTGTGGAGTCCAGCCATGGCGCAGCGCGCAACCCACATAGACAATGCGGTCGCAGGTAGGACGGGCAAGAAGATCGCGGTATCCCTCTTTGGAATCTGCAGCCGGCGCATGACCGTCAACGCCAAGGCCTGATCGTCCGTTTTCGAGCGAACGGAGCGCCTTACCAAGGGCTTCTTCAAACGTGCGCCCAATGGCCATGACCTCGCCAACCGCCTTCATACGGGTTGTAAGTGTGTCGTCGGAATCCTTAAATTTCTCGAATGCAAAGCGGGGTACTTTGACCACGCAGTAGTCAATACTTGGCTCAAAACAGGCCGGCGTAGCTTTGGTAATGTCATTGAGAATCTCAGGCAGCGTATAGCCCACGGCGAGACGGGCCGCGACCTTGGCAATGGGGAAGCCCGTTGCCTTTGAGGCGAGCGCCGAGGAACGCGAAACGCGGGGGTTCATCTCGATAATGACCATGCGTCCGTCATTGGGGTTCACCGCGAACTGCACGTTTGAGCCGCCGGTCTCAACACCAATCTTCTCGAGAACCGCGAGCGACGCTGCGCGCATGCGCTGGTATTCAACATCAGAGAGTGTTTGTGCGGGAGCTACGGTTATTGAGTCACCGGTGTGGACACCCATGGGGTCGAGGTTTTCGATTGAGCACACAATAATGCCGTTACCGGCTTTATCGCGTACAACCTCCATCTCAAACTCTTTCCATCCCTCAATTGACTCTTCTACAAGGACTTCCTTTGCGGGAGAAAGCTCAATGCCCTGAGAAACAATGAGCTCGAGCTCTTCCTGATTGTGGGCGATGCCGCCGCCGGCGCCTCCTAAGGTATACGAGGGACGCAATACTACCGGGTAACCAATATCTTCAACGATTGATAATGCGTCGGCAACCGAGTAAGCATAACCGCTGCGGGCTGTCTCAATGCCAAGATCCTCCATACATTCGTTAAAGAGTTTGCGATCTTCTCCGCGCTGGATTGCCTTGAGGTCGCAACCAATCATCTCTACATGATAGCGGTCAAGCACGCCATTCTCGGCCAGTTCAACGGCAGTATTGAGAGCGGTTTGCCCGCCGAGCGTGGGGAGCAAAGCACAAGGGCGCTCACGTGCGATAACTTTCTCGACAAACTCAGCGGTAATGGGCTCAACATAGGTGCGGTCAGCCATATGAGGATCGGTCATAATGGTTGCGGGGTTACTGTTGACCAGAACAACGCGGTAACCTTCTTCGCGCAGCACCTTGCAGGCCTGCGCTCCCGAGTAGTCAAATTCGCATGCCTGTCCAATGACAATAGGTCCTGAGCCTATGACGAGGATTGTCTTTATATCTGTGCGCTTTGGCATGGTGTCTTATCCTTTCGTATGCGGACTTTAGTGCTATGCACCCTGCCGTTTAAAATCCCAGCCCGCGAGCCTGTCCTGTGAAATATTGATATCGAGATAGTTGTCGCATTGGTCCATAAGGCGTGTGAATGCGGTGAACAAATAGTGAGAATCTGTTGGCCCGGGGTTTGCCTCGGGGTGGTACTGGACAGAAAACGCGGGGATATCCAAAAAGGCCATTCCCTCGGCAGTGCCGTCGTTTAAGTTAACGTGGGTAAGCTGTATTTTGCCGTAGCGCTTGTTTTCGACCACGGGAGCAATGCCGCGTTCTACCCAAAAACGCAGGTCATCTGCATGGTGAGACACGCCGCCAGAGAGCTCGGCACACAGGGGGCCCAGGCTTGGATAGCAGAGGTTAAACCCGTGGTTTTGTGCGGTGATCTCGGTTTGATGCGAAAGGAGGTTCATGACGGGATGGTTGCCGCCGTGATGGCCAAATCTCAGCTTCTCAATGCGCGCACCTGCGGCTTTGCACATCATTTGGTGTCCCAGACAAATACCAAAGACAGGGACATTGCCCAAAAGCAGCTCTGCCTGGCGGTATGTCTCTATAACGGCATCAGGGTCGCCGGGGCCGTTTGAGAGGAACACGCCGTCAGGAGAAGATACGAGAACCTCCTGAGCGGGAGTATTCCACGGCACAACCTCGACCTCGCAGCCTACGCGCACCAATCCTTCGAGGATCGAGCGCTTTGCTCCGCAGTCATAGGCAATGACCTTATACTTCTTTGGCGCAGGGTCAGCGAGGGCAAACGCCTTGCTTGCCGGGAGATTGCCGGTGGTAAACATATATGCGCTTTGGCACGACACGGTTTTTGCGAGATTCACGCCAAGAATCGATTCGCTTGCGCGAACCTTTGCAAGGAGGTTCTCCACATTGGTATCAATGGTAGAAATAGCTGCTTTCATTGCGCCATGGTCGCGCACATGGCGCACGAGAGCCCGGGTATCTATACCCTCAATTGCAACAACACCCTCGTGTTTGAGATATTGCGGGAGTGTGAGTTCGCTGCGCCAGTTAGAGGGCGAAAAGCACATATCGCGTACCACAAGGCCGCGCAGCGCCGGGTGCTCTGCCTGGGCATCATCCAGGTTAACACCGTAGTTGCCAATTTGAGGATAGGTCATGGTAACAATTTGTCCGGCATATGAGGGGTCGGTAATGACCTCAAAATAGCCCTCAAGCGATGTGTTAAAGCAAATTTCTCCAAACGCTTCGCCCTCTGCGCCGCACGCAGTGCCATAGAACGCCGTTCCGTCTTCTAGTACCAAAAGCGCAGGTATTTGCACAGGTTTTGAGGTGCCTGCCAACAGAGCATCAGACAGCCTGCTCATGCGCCCCCCTCTCGATCATTCACAAGCCATCCAAGGCTTGGCTTAAACAAACAAAGTCCGTCATCCAATGATCATAGAATGCACGTGTTACAGGCTTTTTACGCACACGTATTGTAATGTGTTATTAACGCAACCGACACCCTGCCGTAATTATCAGACACAAACTTGGCGGTTTACTCTGCTAGGGACTGCTTTTATTTCCCCAGAGGGTCGCTGGGGAGGCGGTGGGAGTAGGTTATGCACCAGTCCCAGAAGGTTGCCTCGGCGGTGCCGAGGGCGTGGGTGGAGAGGCGCTGGATGCCAAAGTACCAGGCAGGTCCGTTAAAGGGGATGGCTACAACCTCTTGGGCACGGGTAAATGTTTTGAGCTGGGTAAGGTGGCGTACCGAGAAGCCAAGGCCCTGGTTCTCAATGGCGAACTCGTAGAGCTGGAAAATCTCGCTCATTTCTAATATCCGGCCCAGATTAATGTTTGCTTTGAGCGCTTCTTCTCTCAGGCGGTCGTAGCACTTAAAGCCTTCTCCCGGAATCGCAATATCTTTGCCGTCTAGGTCCTGAATGGTAAGACTCTTCTTTGTTGCGAGAGGGTCATCTTTGTTAACCCAAAAATACATAGGGCACCGGTAGAGCTCCACCGCTTTGACGCCCGAGACAAACGGACCAATCTCGAGAGCCAGGTCATAGGTTCCGTCTATAAGTCCCTGGTCACAAAGGTAATCATTCATTTCCCAATGTGCTACTTCAATATGAGGATGGAGCCGCTCAAAATCCGTAATAAAGCTTGAACCAAAAGTGCCAATGATTCCCAGAGAACAGCCCAGCCTGATGCGCTTATGTTCTTCTCCGCGCAACCGGTCAAATGATTCATAGAGCAGCCTCAGGTTACTGTCGCTTACCGCAGCATATTCAAACAGCTCATGGGCATAGGGTGTTGGCAGCGGCAAGCCGGTAAGCTCGTCGTTTTCAAAGAGTGTGACATTAAGCTCCTTCTCGAGCGCATGAATTGCTTTTGCGAGCCCTTGCGGGGTACAGGGTACCAAGCGTGCCGCAGCCGAGAAATTCCGTTCCTGATATGCCAGTTCAAAATAACGGAGCTGTTCAGTATTCATGACGTCTCCCAAGTTAATGAATCTTTGCACACTCGAACTTTTTATTTTACGCTTTAAACAACAGATGTTCAAGTGCTATTGTTGGCACGGTAACCCGTGCGGTCAAAACTCACCCCGAGTGGTTGAAACCACGATTCACAGGCACCAATTTTCAGTTACAGAAAAAGGCCTATCTTTTTGTTTTGGAGCATGCAACAATACTCTCGACATCCGCAAGAGCGGTATCAAATCCAACAAAAATAGTATTGTTGGTTATTCAATCCTAATACAAGGAGGAATTCATGTCAGAGAACATCAGCCGTCGTAGTTTTGTCGCAAGCGCTGCAGCAGTTGCCGGTGCAGCAGCAGTAGCAAGCACCGTTAAGCCCGCTGAGGCAAAGGTTATTTCTGAGACCAGCAGCGTTTGGGATCTTGACCCCATTGGCGAACCCACCGAGTTCCTCGAGGCCGACATCGCTATCATCGGTGCAGGCGGCACCGGCATGGCTTGCGCCTGCCAGGCCAAGCAGCTTGGTCTTGAGCCCATCGTGTTGGAGAAGCGCGAGGTAACCGGCGGTTCATTCATTGGTACCGAGGGTCTTTTTGCTCTTGGCACAAAGTACAACGAGGCTGCCGGCACTGGTGACATCACCGTTTTTGACAAGGTTGAGCAGTCGATGAAGTATCATCACTACATCCCCAACCGTGCTCTTTACAACCGCTTCTTCAATCAGACCGCTGAGACCGTACAGTGGCTTGAGGACCTCGGTGTTGGTTTCCAGGGCGCCATCGCCATTGGTAACGGCGACAAGGTTTGGCACGTATACGAGCGCGATCTGAACATGGGACCTGGCGCAACCTTCCAGGACAGCATGCGCGCCGCTGCCGCTAACCTCGGCGTTCAGATTGAGCTTGAGACCCCCGTTAAGAAGATCATCGTTGAGGACGGCGTGGTTAAGGGTGTAATCGCCGAGCGCGCTGACGGCACCTTTGTACAGGTAAATGCTCCTGCAGTTGCTGTTTGCACCGGTGGCTATCCTCAGAACAAGGACTTCCTCTATGCAGTATCCGAGACCCGCAACGAGCTCATCCTCCCGCAGGGTGTTCCCGGCATGACCGCTGACGGCATCAAGATGGCCCGCGATGCCGGCGCTTACATGGCTGAGGGCCTTGGCACCGTTATGTGGTGCGGTCCGTGCATCAATGGCGCTATCTGGACTCATATGGACTACTGTGCTTCTGTACAGCCTACCCTTTGGATCAACGGCAACGCTGAGCGCTGGATCGACGAGTCAGTATGGATCACCGACTTCGCAGGCGTTGGCCTTGCACAGCGCAACCAGGACAAGACCTTCATCATCTTCTCCGAGAATGACCTTGTAACTTGGGAGCAGGAAGGCCCGTACGGCATGGTCTTCTCCTTCGTATCACCCGGCACCCCCATGGAGGGCGTCCGTGAGGACATCGATTACCTCGTAGAAGAGGGCAACCTTGTTAAGTGCGACACCGTTGAGGAAATGGCTGCTGCTTGGGGTCTCGACGCTGCTAAGCTCCAGGAGACCCTTGACACCTACAATGGTTACTGCGCTGCCGGTTTTGACGAGGACTTCCATAAGCCCGCTGAGTTCCTCCGCACCATGGAGCCTCCGTTCTACATTGGCCAGACCGGTGACGGTTATTACACCACCTGCGGTGGCATCATGATCAACGTTAACTGCGAAGTTGAGAACGAAGCCCATCAGGTTATCCCCGGCCTCTATGCCGGTGGTTCTGACGCCGGCTGCCTCTACGGCGACAGCTACGACGTTATGATTTGCCCCGGTTCTCAGGCATCTTGGGCCAACAACTCCGGCCGCATCATCGCCATGGAAGCCGCCAAGTACATTGGTAAATAATTTGCGCCTAGCACGTTAAAACCAAAGTAACAAAAAGCGCCCCGGAGAAACCCTCCGGGGCACTTTGCGTAACCTGACAAAAGGACGGACCTTTTGTCAGGTTACGCCATTTCTGAGTAGCTGCCCAGATAGTCAAACTCTTCACAAAGGTCGCCGAGTTCGCAGATAAGGGTGCTGAACTCGGGTGCGTAAACCGGAGTATCAAAATCAAAGTAGAACATGAACTCAAAGTCGCGGTTGGGAATGGGGCGGCTTTCGAGTTTGGTGAGGTTGAGATCGAGCGCGTAAAAGCGGGCGAGAATCTTATAGAGCGAACCCGGCTCGTGAGGGAGAACCATCATAAGCGATGTTCTATCGGCACCCGGGTAGATCTTGAGTTCCTTAGAGATGCAGGCAAAGCGCGTGTAATTGTTCGCAGTATCGTTGACCGAGCGCGCAAGTGTGGCAAGACCATACAGCTCGGCGCAGGCACGGCTGCTGAGCGCCGCGATGTCACGGCGATCGCTTTGGGCAACCGTACGCGCGGCTTCTGCGGTGTTGGAGACAGTTGTCACTTTGATATTGCCGAGAGATTCGAGATATCCGGCACACTGGGTCAGAGCCTGCTCGTGCGAGAACACCTCTTTGATATCTTCTATGGATGTGCCCGGTTTTGCAAGGAGGTTGTGGTCAACCTTAAGCCTACAGGTACGCACCACATGGAAATCATATTTCATCATCAGGTCATAAACGCGCGATACCGAGCCTGCCGAGGAATTCTCGAGCGGTAGGACGCCAAATTCGCAGAATCCGGCATCAACGGCGCTAAAGACGCCCTCAAAGTTTTTGAAGAACGAGATACTCGGATGCTTAAAGAATTTCTCGCACGCGAGCTGGGAATATGCGCCTTCCACGCCCTGGCAGGCAACGCTTGCAGCCGGAGGGAACAAAAGCTCGGTCTCAGAAAGAGCGGTATCAATACGCTCCTTAAGCGGAGACGTTGGATGCAAAAGCTGTCCCTGGTATGCGCTCGAAAGCTCCATGAGCAGCGAGAACAATACTGTAGCATAGCTTTCCATATCCTTTTGCGCCATGCTGCGAATATTCTGAAGAATCTGGCGCTCGCGTGCGGGGTCAGTCACAACACGCCCCTCTGCCCGTTTGACCTCGGCAATGCTGCCGGCTACCTGCATACGTTCTTCAAAAAGCGAGAGAATTTGGCTGTTGATCTCGTCAATACGTACTCTTAGGCTGCTCAGTTCGCCGGTATTGGGTGTGGCGTTTGTTCCCTGGCAAGGTGACTGTGTCATAGTTTTCTCATTTCTGTTAAGAGTAATATGTTGAAAAGCGTTGATGCGAGTGTGCTACGGGTTCAGGATAACGTTCCCGCCCAGCGCCCGGTAATCATCATAAAACGTTGGATATGACTTGGCTGCGACCTGAGCCTGCTTTATATGTACAGGCCCGTTTGCCCTGCATGCAGCAACAGCCGCTGCCATCGCAAGGCGGTGGTCCCCGTGCGAATCAACTGTACAGGAGCAAAAGCACGGCTCCGGAGCGGGAGTGCCGGTACCCCAAACTTTGAGGGTATCTGGGCCGGATTCAACGCGTGCGCCGAGTTGCTCCAATAGCTCGGTTGTAGTTGCAATACGGTCAGACTCTTTGAGGCGTAACCGGGCCGCGTTTTTAAAGACCGTAGTGCCCTGTGCGGTTGCGGCTACAACGGCGAGAACAGGTACAAGATCAGGCACATCGTGAACATCAATTTCTATACCCTTAAGCGGTAAACCTGCATTGCCGGCGCAGTAAGAAGCAAACATACTATCTGTACTCAAACACTGTACTGATGCGCCAAACCGCTGAAGAATATCAACAACGACCTTATCGCCCTGTGTAGAAGAGCTGCACAAGCCCTTTACGCACACCTGTTCGCCAAGCGCTCCGGCTGCGAGCCAAAATGCGCTGTTAGACCAGTCTCCTTCAACATTGATGCTTCCGGGAGAAGTATATACTGTGCCAGGTGCAAGCATTAAGGCCGAGACAACCTCGCATTCATCAATGCCGAGGAGTTTCTCGGCAAACTCAGGGTGGTCTTTACAAAACTCAGCTTTGGGCTGCTGCCAGGTACAGGTGACATGAGCGCCAAACGAGCGGAGCACTTCACAGGTGAGATCAATATACGGCTTTGACTCAACGGTGCCTGTAATAAGGACAGCGCCGCCTGCTCCGGTAACGGGCAGCGCGAGCAAAAGACCGGTGACAAATTGCGAAGAAACATTGCCCGGCAACACAAATACACCGCTTTGCAAAGACCCTGCTACCGTGAGCGGCCACATGCCCTGGGGCGAAACTTCGCATCCGTGCGCAATAAGCTCTTCACGCAACGGAGACATGGGACGCGCAGGCAAGCGGCCTTCTCCGCTAAACCGGGCATTTGCGCCAAGAGCTGCGGCAACAGGAACCATAAAGCGCAGGGTAGAGCCGCTTTCTCCGCAAAGCAATGTTCGCATGGGTTCTTGCCTCAAGGCGTACCGGTCAAGGGGAGAAACGGTGAACCCGCCTTCATAATTCGTAATGCGGGCACCCAGAGCTTTAAGACACGCTTTTGTTGCCTCGATATCATCTGAAGTGCTTGAGCAGGTAATATTTGTGGCACGGTCGCTCAAGGCTGCGGCGATGAGCATGCGGTGTGCGGCAGATTTTGAAGCAATTGCAGGCAGAGTACCCTTTAGCATGCTGGGTGTTATGACAGCATCCTGTGGCAGCGAATTATTTACCGGCATATGACATCACCCGGTGTTTTAGTAAGGCCGGGTGCAATAAATGTTGCAAATTCATCGAGCGTTATCCGTTTAATGGCTGCAGAGCCAATGCCCTCAATAGTGATTGCGTCAACGCAGGTACCGCTCCGTTTTTTGTCGAGTGTGACAGCATTCATAAGGTCATTGAGTTCGAACTCGGTCTGCGTGGGCAGACCGTAGGATTTAACCAGCTCTACAATACGCAAGGCGTCTTGAGCAGGGCATATTCCGGCTTCAGCGCATGCGCGGGCCATGATGCACATACCTGCGGCAACCGCCCGGCCATGAGATATGCTATAGCTGCTCATACGCTCAATCGCATGGCCCATGGTGTGTCCCAAATTAAGGAGCTTCCGCTGGCCATGCTCGCGCTCATCTGCCTCAACAATGTCACGTTTGATCTCAATGCAGCAGCGTATGAGCTCTTCGCGCTTTACGCTCGCGGGATTGTTAAGCAGGTCAAACAGGTGTGCATCCTGCATAACGGCATATTTGAGAACTTCTCCCATTCCATCAGTCATGTAATACTCGGGGAGCGTGTGCAAGCAGGTAACGTCACAAATCACAAGCTTAGGCTGCCAGAAGGCACCTACAAGATTCTTACCCTCGGGCAGGTCAACGGCGGTTTTGCCACCAACGCTTGAATCTACCATTGCCAAAAGCGAGGTAGGTATCTGAATAAACGCACAGCCGCGCATATAGGTAGCTGCAACAAAGCCGGCAAGGTCGCCGCATACCCCTCCACCCAAGGCAACAATAATGCTTGACCGTGTGAGCCGGCTTGTAGCTGCGGCACTCAGAGCCTGGGCATAGGTCTCGAGGTTTTTGCTGTGCTCGCCTGCTTCAAAAACAAACGAATGAGCTTCAAAACCAAACGATGCAAGACTCGTAAGAACGGTGTTACCGTAGCATGCAAACACATTGGTGTCAGAAATCACGAGAACCTTTTTATCATTGCCGGGAACCGCATCGCAAATGCGCTTTGCACAACCGGCTAAAAGGTTTTTCCCAATGACAATATCATATGATCCGGACGCCTCAACACGCACGGTTGCATACTCAGTGAGAGGCGGGGTCAGTGTCATGCGACTACCTCCCGTATCGCGTTGATCTTGGGCATAAGCTCGGCAAACTGCGTGGGCAAAAGTGCTTGTGGTCCGTCTGACCAGGCACATTGCGGGTTATCATGGACTTCAATCTCAAGTCCGTCAGCTCCGGCTGCCGTTGCGGCAAGGGCCATGGGCGCGACATAACGGGTGTAGCCGGTTGCATGGCTTGGATCAGCGACTACAGGGAGATGCGTTAAATAATGCAGTACCGGTACCGCGTTCAGGTCAAAGGTGTTGCGTGTGCGCTTCTCGTATGTCCTGATACCGCGCTCACAGAGAATAACGTTGGGGTTACCTTCGCTCATAATGTACTCGGCGCTCATAAGGAGCTCATCAATGGTGCCTGCCATGCCGCGCTTGAGAAGCACCGGCTTGCCTGCGCGGCCAACTTCCTTGAGCAGGTTAAAGTTCTGAGAATTCCGCGCGCCTACCTGGAGTACATCAATGTCCATATCAATAAAGAGGTCTACGTCGCGCGGATCCATAATTTCGGTCACAATGGGCATGCCCGTCTCGGCACGGGCTGCGCAAAGGAGTTCCAGACCTTCTTTGCCCATGCCTTGGTTTGCATACGGGCTGGTACGGGGCTTAAACGCGCCACCTCTCAGCATAGTTGCGCCGGCTGCTTTAACAGCCCGGGCGATGGAAATGAGATTTTCTCCCTCAACCGAGCAGGGGCCGGCCATCACCTGAAAATGTCCGCCGCCAATTGCGATTTCAGGTGTGATTTGGATAACGGAGTTTTCGGGGTGAAATTTGCGGTTAGCAGCTTTGAACGGGTCAGTCACGCGCGTTACCTGCTCAATGATGTCCATTGACTCAAGGAGCATCATATCAACTTTTGAGGTATCGCCAATCAAACCAACAATGGTTGCTTCTTTGCCTTCAGAAACGTTAACCTCAAGACCTTTGCTCTCGAGCCAGGCTACAAGGTTTTCAAGCTGGTGTTGGGTTGCGCTCTGTTTAATGACAGCTATCATGATAAAGCCTTTCTAAAAGGTTATTGAATAAAGACCGGTTGTTGCTCTCGTAACGCTGCAATGTAAAGTATTTCTACACAATGAGCATCGCATCGCCAAACGAGAGCATTCTAAATCGCCTGTCAATGGCAGCCTGGTATGCATTCATAATCTGGTCAACCGAGGCAAACGCGCTTACAAGCATCATGAGTGTTGAACGTGGGACATGGAAGTTGGTAATCATGGCGTCAACAACATGAAACTCACTGCCGGGCAGCAAGAAAAGCGAGGTAGAGGCATTAATGCGCTCAACAATATCGCCGTTCTCTCCGGCATTTGGGTCCCAGGCGCTTTCAAGCGAGCGAACCGAGGTTGTTCCCACAGCTATAACGCGCTTGCCGGCCGCATGAGTTGCATGAATTGCGTCAACAACACGCTGTGGCACGCGGTATACCTCAGTATGCATTTTGTGCTCAAGCGGGTCATCTTCTTCTACGAGCCTAAAGGTATCAATACCAACCTCAAGCTCAACAGTTTCCCAGCCAATGCCTTTGTCCTTGGCTTTTTGAATAAGCTCAGGGGTAAAGTGGAGACCCGCCGTAGGTGCTGCGGCCGAGTGCTCCTCCTGGCGTGCATACACCGTCTGGTATTTCTCGGGATCGCCGTGATACTGCGTAATATAGGGAGGCAGAGGCACGCGGCCTGCCAAGTGCATGGCTTCTCCGAGTGAAAGCCCGCCACAAGGTTCAAAGGTTACGAGGCGCAGGCCCTGCTGCGGCAGACGCTCGCCAATATATGCCTGCAGTACGACTTCTCGGGGAGAATCCTCAGGCAGACTTCCGTCGCAAAACTCAACAACCGCTCCCGGAGCAAGACGCTTGCCGGGTTTTACCAGGCATTCCCAAATGCTCCCGTGGGGTTCGAGATCTTCTCGTCTGCGTGTTAAAAATACTTCAGCCGCTCCGCCGGTCTGAACTTTATGTCCCAAAAGGCGCGCCGGCATAACGCGGGTTTCATTTGCAACCAAAAGGTCGCCCTCATTAAGGTAATCAAGGATATCGCTAAAAACTTTGAACTCCAAAGAGCCGTCATCACGATGGAGCACCAAAAGCCTGCAGGAATCCCGAGGCTCGGCAGGTGCCTGGGCAATTAGTTCCCGTGGTAAATTGTAATCAAAATCATCAGTACGCATGACACACTCCGGAGCTCAACAAACATTAAAGAAATCATTCTACTCGCATGTCAAGCGCAAAATACGAACATTATGAGAAACTCCCGTAAGAACACGAACTTTCTGCGCGCCTTTTTTAGGCTGTCCAAAGCTGTTCATGACGTACATAAAGCGCCCATGAGCAAGGAGTACGTACCATTTGCGTGAGAAATTAAAGCTTGGTATGTTTTTTGTGCAATTCCTGCTATTATGAATCCTGTCATTTTTGTGTTGGCAAACATGTTGGTAAAGAGGTTTGTGGTATGGATAACACAAAGCACTATGACTATGATTCTTACAGCTCAAACTATCGCAGGGAGACTGAAGCAGGGTCAGATTCTCCGTATAGCGCATATGAGAGAACGTCAAGGCAAGCCCGCTCTTATGAGCAGCAAAAAGCTTATTCATCTTATGAACAAAAGAGCGCTGCACAGCGCACTGAGCAGAATGATTATACCTATGCCTGGCGTACCCAGCAACCGCAGCAGGTTCAGGATGATTACACCTACGTAAGACGTACTCAGCAGCCGCAGCAGACACAAGATGAGTATGGCTATGCGAGACGTACCTCGCAAATGCAGCCTGACCAGGATGATTATGCCTATGTAACGTATGGCCAGCAAGAACCTCAGGCAGAGGAAGACTATAGTGAACCGCCGTCTGCGTATGAGCAGGCTGTTAAAAAGCGTGCGCCGCGTTTTGGCAATCGCATTGATTCCATAGAAGGCCTGCGCGCGCTTGCAATTGTATCGGTTGTGTTATATCACCTGGGTCTTACCTGGTTCCCAAGCGGACACATGGGTGTTGTTATGTTCCTGGTGCTTACGGGGTACCTTGTAACATGCAGCCTGATGCGTGAGTTTGAGCGTTTTGATTCGATTAGCCTCAAGGACTTTTGGATCAAGCGTTTTAAGCGCATATGGCCCGCGATGGCTCTTGTGGTGCTTGTGGTAGCAGTGCTTTGCATCATCTTTAACCACGTGCTTCTTACCAAGATGCGTCCCGACATTGCCCCTTCGCTTTTGTTCTTCTTAAACTGGTCTTACATTGCAAGCGGCGCTTCGTATTTTGATGCAATTGGCGGGCCTTCTCCGCTTACCCACTTGTGGTATGTCGCACTTGATGCGCAGGTATGCATTGTTTTGCCGCTTATTGTGCTCGCAGGTATGCGTGTGGCAAAGTTGAGCCGCAGGCATATGAGTATAGTGTTCCTGGTGCTTGCGGTTATCTCAGCCATATTGATGGCGGTACTTTTTGATCCCAATGCTGATCCAAGCCGTGTGTATTACGGAACAGATACGCGTCTCTTCTCGGTAGCTCTTGGCGCTTGCCTGGCTTGCCTATGGCCGCTCGGTTCAATTCCTGATTTTGGAGAGGACATTCTGTTTCTTGTCCAGCGTCACAGGTCTGCACAATCACAGACAGATGAAGGTTCGCACTTTGGCCGCGATGAGAATGCGGCAGAAGTTGAGCTTGTACCCACGCTCGCAGCCAATGTAGCCGGCGTTGTTGCGCTCGTAGTGCTATTGGTTATCATGTTCTTTGTTCCTGCCAACGCTACGTTCTTCTATTATGGTGGTATGGTATTTGTGAGCCTGCTCACCATAGTGCTTTTGTGCTGCCTCATGATGCCCGGCAGCTGGCTTGCGAAAGTTTTTAGCGTTTTGCCCATGGTGTGGCTCGGTTCACGCTCATTTGCCCTTTACCTGTGGCATTATCCCATTATTCAGCTGCTTGGTGCAGGGAATCCCACGTCTGCCTGGTGGATACAGCTCCTCGCCGTAGCGATTTCGCTTGGCTTGGCCGAGGTCACCTTCCGCTTCTTTGAGCAGCCGCTTGCTCAGGGTAAGCTTACGGAGGTTATTGATTCAATTAAAGAGCGCGGCATTGATTTTGCAGACAGATCCCAGCTTGCCGCCCTTATTCCGGCCGGAGTAGGCACGCTTGCCCTGTTAGGCGCCGTGATTGGCTGCTTTGCCGTTCCCGAGACAACGCTTGTTCCCAAAGACGCCATTGTAAGCACCGGCGTTGGCGCAGATAAAGCTATGGATCTGGCCGAGAAGCGCGAGGAGCGTGCAAACCAGGCTCAGCTTGCCGAGAATACCGGCGAAGCAGTTACGCAGCAGACGGCAGACGGGACCGAGGCAACGGCTACAACCGAGCCTCCGGCAGAAGCATCTCAGCCTGTGGCTGCTGAGGCAACTATTCCTGAGGGAGCTCTCATTGTCCACGAGTCTGAAGATAACCTCAATTGGGGTGTTTTGAACCCCATCCTTATTGGTGACTCGGTTCCGGGTGATGCAGAAGAAGACTTTTACTCGAGCTTCCCCGACGGTCTTCATGACTGCTACATAGGACGTCGTCCCGAGCAGGGTCTCGAGGTTTTGCGTGGCTATCTTGAGCAGGGTGGAGTAGGCAACATCATTATCATGGCCTGCTTTAACAATACAACTCCTCAGCCGGAGACCATGGATGCAATTGTTGAGCTCTTGGAAGGCCGCCAGCTCTTCTTGGTGGGTACTTTCCACGAAGATGGTTTTATGGAAGCCGCGAATTTGAACCTTCAGGGCTGTGCGAGTATCTATGACAACGTTTATTACATAGACTGGCCTGCAGTTGTGAGTGGCAGGGTAGATGAACTCCTCTGGGATGACCATGAGCACCTGAAGCAGCCCGACGGTCCTGCTGAGTACATGAACATGATTGCCCGTGCAGTAGCTCCTGCCATGATAGCTGATGGCGGATGGGTAGAAGCGATCTAAAAAGTATTTATATTGCAACTACAAGACGCACTATGTAAGACCAAAACAGCACAGAAGGTATAAAGAACAGCGTAGTCAGGGCTGTGGCTTTGCTGACGAGGTTGATGTCGCCGTGGTATTGGATGGCGATCATCGAGAGGTTCCCGGCAACGGGCATGCATTCGAGAACCACAAAGATACCAACCAGCAGCGGGTCGATTGGGCAGAATGCCAGCACAGCCAGCACGAGCGCGGGCAAAGCCATAAGCTTGATTGCAGCAAATAGATACACATATTTGTCGTTAAAGATGTCCTTTATGGGGACGCTCGCCAAAGAGGCGCCAATAACAATCATTGCAAGCGGTGTGTTGATTGAGGCGACGGTAGAAATAAGCCGGGCAAGATCCTCCTGTATGGGAATCTGGAAAAGAAAAATCAGCAACGCCAAAAGCGCAGATATAATGCCCGGGTTCAAAAGATCGCGCCATGTTTTTGCAACGCGTTGCTTAAAAGAAGGCTTTGGCCGGCCCAAGGCCTCGGCATTGACATTGTACCCGCTGATGCGCTTCATGGTAGCAACGCCCCAGGTAAAGAATGCAATATTAAATGTCATCATAAAGAGCGTTACATAAAACACTGATTCCTGGCCCCACACAGCCGCGCTCACCGGGATTCCCACAAAGCCGGTGTTGCCAAATGTAAGCATCAGGCGGTAGACCTCGCTCCATTTCATGATTTTGCACAAAAGCTTGCCTATGAGCGGTACCACCACAAAGAGCGCAGATGCGATACCCAAGAATACCAGTACGTTCGCGAGGTTCTCCAAAGGCTTGCCAATAGCCGCCTCTATGGCTGTTGCCGGAATTGTTAAACAGAGCAATATTTTGGAGAGATATTTCCCGGCGTTTTCATCTATTACATCGAGCTTCCGGCAGACATAACCAACCGCCAAAAGGCCGATAATTAAAATGAACTGACTTACAATAGTTTGAGACACTCTCTGCCTCCAATGACGCTTTTATAACCACAAGTTTGTAAAGTATGGCAGAACATTATTATCAATTCATGTCTTTATCTCTACACACAAACCGTAAACAGAAAAGAGAATTTGGAGCTTGCAATCCTCCCGGGCATTTAAAAACTATACTGTTTTACCGAGAAGACCTGATTTCTTACCTATAAGAAACAATTTTTGGTACGAGCTAGTGTACAATCATCAATTGTTTTGACCGCGCTTGTGAGGAGTACTCATGGAAATAGCCGAGACCCTGCCTCTTTGGAGCATTATTCCCTTTGTGGGTATGCTGCTCTCAATTGCTATTATGCCTTTGGTTATTGGCGAATGGTATGAAAAACACCAGCTTTTGGTTGCCGCTTTTTGGGCTTTTCTCTTTTTGATACCGTTTACCATTGGTTATGGCCTTCACATTACGGCAGAAGAACTCAGCGAGACCATTGTGGGTGATTACATACCCTTCATTGTGCTTTTGCTCGGTCTTTTTACCGTTGCCGGAGGCATTCATGTACGCGGCACTATAGCAGGTACTACGCGTAATAACGTTATCATTTTGCTCATTGGTACCGCACTTGCAAGCTGGGTGGGTACTACCGGAGCTGCCATGCTTCTTATTCGTCCGCTCTTGCGTGCGAACCTGTGGCGCAGGCACAAGGCGCATATTGTAATCTTCTTTATTTTCCTGGTTGCCAACATTGGCGGCTGCCTTACGCCTCTGGGCGATCCGCCTTTATTTCTGGGCTATTTGCGCGGTGTGCCCTTCTTCTGGACGCTCCAGCACATCTGGCCGTTGCTTATTCTTAATACGGTTATTCTCATTGTGGCATTTATTGCTATTGACCGTCACTTCATTGCAAAGGAAGGCCAGGAAGGTTCAGATTCACTCGCTCTTGAGCAGCAGGTAGAGGAGAAGCTCCCGCTTGGTATTGACGGCGCCCACAACTTTATTTTCCTCGCAATTATTATCATCGCCGTTATTCTCAACGGCGCAATTCCCCAGATGGAAGCCTGTATTGACTCGGCAACCGGTCAAACGTACGGTTTTGATATCTTTGGTACTCATGTTGGTATTGATTATGTTGTTCAAATAGGCCTTATTCTTCTTGCGATGGCTCTCTCGCTCGTAACTACCAAAAAGCAAATTCGCGAGAAGAACGTGTTTGAATGGGCCCCTATTGCCGAGGTTGCCAAACTCTTTATCGGCATCTTCATCACCATGATTCCCGCTCTTATTTTGCTCCGTGCCAACGGCAGCTCGCTTGGTATTGACAGCCCGCTTAAGTTCTTCTGGGCAACCGGTGCTCTCAGCTCGTTCCTTGATAACTCGCCCACCTACGTGGTATTCCTTACCACTGCGGGTTCGCTTGGCGCAGCAGAGGGTGTGCTCACAACCGTGGGAACCGTTGCGATCCCCATGCTTCTCGCCATTAGCGCCGGCGCCGTATTTATGGGTGCTATGACCTACATCGGCAATGCTCCCAACTTTATGGTCAAAAATATTGCCGAGAGTTCCGGCATCAAGATGCCCTCGTTCTTTGGTTATATGGGCTGGTCATGTGCGATACTTTTGCCGGTATTTGTTATAGATACCTTGATATTCTTCCTCTAAAAACAAAGTGATTTTGTAACAGAGGATCATAATGAGTCATACGCTGAGCCGCTCCGAATTCTTGCAGATGAGTATTGCAGGGTTTGGGGCGCTCGCGTGTGGACTCCCTTTGCGCGTTTTGGCCGGTGAATCTGAGCCTGCAGTAACCAACGATCCTTTGGTAAACATAATGATCGCAAGCGACATGCATGTAATATCGCCTAAGCTCACAGATCACGGTGCATATTTTGAAGCACTCATTACCTCAGCCGACGGCAAGGTTACCGAGTATGTGTATGAGCTTATGGATGCGTTTACAAAGTTTGTGATTACCCAAAAGCCTCATGTTCTTGTGATACCAGGGGATCTTACCTTTAACGGAGCCCGCTTGAGCCATGAAGACATGGTCGTTCTTTTGTCCCGCGTGACCCTCGCAGGGATTCCCGTGCTTGTGATTCCCGGTAATCATGATGTTAATTGTAACCAGGCGGCAAGTTTTGAGGGGAACGGTTACACGCTCGTAGAGAGTGTTGATGCCGGGGAATTTGCACGTATGTACGGGGCGTGTGGGTATGACGGCAGCCTTTGCCCTCAAACAATCGCACGCGATGAAGCGTCGCTTAGTTACGTGTGGGAATATGCCCCGGCGCTGCGGTTCTTACTGGTAGACGTGAATGCCGTGGAGTCTTTGGGTACTGTGCCTGAGCAAACGCTTGCCTGGATAGAGCGGCAGCTCCAAGATGCATCCCGTGCACAGGCACGCGTTATTGCTTTTAGTCATCAAAGCATGCTTCAACAGACTTTTATAGATTACGGATATAAAATAAACAATGCCAGCGAGCTTCTTAGCCTCTATAAGCAATACGGTGTTCTCGCAAACTTTTGCGGGCATTTGCACCTGCAGCATTATATGATTGATGAAGACGGTTTCCTTGATGTCGCAACATCAGCGTTAAGCGTGTCTCCCTGCCAATATGCATACGTCAGGCTTTATGCGAATAGCTCGCCCGGGCTTCTCGGCCAAGACGAGAAAACCGGTACTTCTGAACTCACGGTTCAGACAGATTTGAATAAGGGGCTGAGAGGCCCGCTCGTGCTTACCTATGAGACTCAGCCGTTTGACGAGGGCGTCTCGGCATGGGCAGCTGAGGAGGGGTATACCAATCCGGACCTGCTTGACTTCGCAACCTATGCCCGTGATTTCTTTAGAGGGAACAAGCGCGACGATGCCGTAGTCTGGCTTGAATCTCAAGGATACGCTAATGCCGCCGAGCTGGTAGATTTTAGCGCTCAGGTAAACTACCACTATTTTACCGGTACGCTCAATCAAATGGAGCGCCGCCCTGACCTTGTTGAACAGTGGGCAGACATAGATGCTCTCACCGGGTATTATATGCGGTATATATTTGATATGACCCCTGTCCGCGACGAGAACGAGATCGCTTTAAGCTGTGCCTCTTTGGTCTAAGCTGGAGCAATTATTGCTGTGATACGAGGTTGTCGGTTTCGCGGGCTATACGCATTTCTTCATCTGTGGTAACAACACAAATTTTGATGGGCGAATCATCAATGGAGATAACGCGGTTTACGCCAATTGCGCCTTCTACCTGGTTGCGGTCTTTATCAAGAATCATGCCCATGTGAGCAAGGCCTGCAAATATGCGCTCGCGGAGCTCGGCTGAGTTCTCTCCAATGCCTGCTGTCATTACAACGGCGTCGGTGCGGCGCATGATGGCATAGTAGCTGCCAATGGCCTTTTGAACTTTATAGACATACATGTCAATGGCGAGCTCCGCGCGCTCGTTCCCATTGTTGGCTGCTTTGAGGACGTCGCGCATGTCGCTTCCCAAGCCGCTGATGCCCAAAATGCCCGACTTTTTGTTGAGAATCTCGTCCATCTCGTCAAAGGTCTTGCCTTCGCGGCGCATGATATATGTCACAATAGCAGGGTCAATGCTGCCGCTGCGCGTGCCCATCATAAGACCCTCGAGCGGGGTAAATCCCATGGTGGTATCAATAGATTTGCCGTGGTTAACCGCGGTGATAGAGCCGCCGTTACCAAGATGGCAGGTAATAAGGCCTAAATCGCGCAGAGGCCGCCCCAAAAGGTTTGCCGCCTGCTGGGCTGCATAGCGATGCGAGGTTCCGTGGGCTCCGTAGCGGCGAATATGGTAATCCTCATAGTAGCTCCAGGGCAACGGGTACATGTATGCTTTTGGCGGCATTGTCGCATGAAACGCCGTGTCAAATACCGCTACCTGGGGCGTATTGGGCATGAGTTTGCGCATCATGTCAATGCAGGCGTCGGCTGTGGGGTTATGAAGCGGAGCAAGTTCCTCGCATTTGGTAAGATTGGCACGGGCTTCGTCATCTATCAGGGTAGCCTTGGTAAAGTATTCGCCACCTGCAACAATGCGGTTGCCAATAGCATCTATTTGGTCAATGCCGCTTATAGGTGATTCCGGGTCATCCCCCAAAACTTCAAGAAGTTTCTGAAGACATTGGACAACGCTCAAACCGGCAATGTTGTACATGGTTTTTTGGAAATCAGGCGCAAATGCAACCGACATAAATGCGTTGTCAGTACCCACCTTCTCGGCCAGGCACTTCATGCTCGCAACTTTGCCGTCAGTCTCAATAAGCTGACTTTTGAGCGAAGAACTACCCGCATTAACAACTAATACCTGCATAAACAGCCTCCCTCGCGAGAGATGCCTGACAAAAGGTCCGTCCTTTTGTCAGGTTCCTTATTGCCTGACAAAAGGACAGACCTTTTGTCAGGTTTCATCAAGCGATACTCAACTTTACAAGGTAAAATTGTATACCAACTAAGCGATTCATGATCAGGCTATTCTCTTGATGACACCTAAACACAGGCCAAACGTCACCGTTCATGGGAGCCTGGGATTAGTTAAACGGAGGATGAAGTATATTATGTGTGCGTACTTAGAGCCGTCGTATTATTGCAAGGTTCAATATGGTACATTCTTTCACATATGATGGAAGATAAGCAGGGAGAGGCGGTTAAGTGAACAACCAGACTGCAGACACAACCCAAAAGCCGAGTCTGTTAAGCTTTTCAGAGACTGATTACGCTTCTTTTATTTTCTCAGTTGCAGGCTTTGGCCTGCTTATGCTGCATATTTCTATTTATTATATGCTTAATAACGTTATCCCGTCACAGTATAATATTGCAGGTATTGGACGGTATGATTTCTATGCGTTCTTTTTTATAGCAACATTTGCAGTGTCTGCCTGCAGAGGTATTTACGGTCGAGTTAACGAGAAAAAAATACTCACAGTGGGTGTTGTCTGTATGGCGGCAGGATCTCTGCTATTCCCATTGGATGGACCGGTTTTTGGTGTTTTATTTGGTCTTCTTGCCGGTGTTGGCGTGGCACTCATGCTTATCTTCTGGGGTGTTACCTTTTCGCATATGGACAGGGTTGTAGCTGTAGCGGGTATCGCGGTAGGTTACTTACTTGGTGTCATTCTCAATATTGGCGTCGACAATCTAACCGTTGTTTATGAAGTTATTGGCATTGTTTGCGGGCCTCTTTCGGCTTTCTTTCTGCTTCGTGTTTGGAACGTTCAGGCAAAAACAGCACAGCTGAATGGAAGTCAGATTATGGACGAACCTGATAAAGAAAAGGTAGACCCAAATCTTGCTATAAGAGCAAGTATTGCAATGGGAGTTTTTGCCGCAGCGTCAATCTTTTGTTCGTTTGCAGCCGAGCTCGATGTAATTGCCGTTTCGGAGACGCCCGGTACCTTGCTGACCGTTCTTCGTGTGGTAATAA
The DNA here is from genome assembly GCA_017515595.1 of Coriobacteriales bacterium. Taxonomy (GTDB): domain Bacteria; phylum Actinomycetota; class Coriobacteriia; order Coriobacteriales; family UMGS124; genus RGIG5691. The sequence goes on along the minus strand of JAFWFL010000080.1, from coordinate 40,081 downwards.
TTGCGGTTTTGGTGGCTATAGCTCTCGTATTGCTTTTTGCGCCAAATATCTCTTTGCAATCTATGTATCGTATTGTTCCGCTTCTTTTGGTTGTAAGCGGTGTTTTTTATCTGTTACACCAGACATCACCGCTCTTCTCGTACCTTATGGCCCTTACCGGCAGACTTGGGTTCCAGCTTGTATTCTGGATGTTCTCACCGCTTATCGCTATGCGGTCAAAACTACCCACAGACAAAGCGCTTTCTCTGGAACTTGCCCTTTATTGGACCGGTTATCTTGCTTCATTGTTTACCGTGCGTACGGTCTGGGCGGGGCATGCTATTGCTCACGATGAGTCAATTGGAATACTTGTTTTGGTTTCTGTTTCAGCCATGCTGTTGGCATATCTTTTCTTATTCTCTGAGCATGAACTCTACAAGGCAACACTTGCAAGCAAACTGCCCCAGGTCACAACTGAATCACTTGATACGGTTATAACCAAAATTGCCAAGTACTATGCTCTTTCTCAGCGTGAGACCGAGGTCTTTGCGCTTTTGGCACGCGGGAGAGAAACCGCCTATATACAGCAGACGCTCAACATCTCAGCCGGCACTGTCTCGAGCCATCGACAGCGTATCTACCGTAAGCTTGGTATCACGAGTAAAGGTGAACTTCTCGACGTGGTCGAGCGCTTTATGGGATAGTACACAAGCAGTATGTTATTTGGCTAATTCGTCCAATACTTCGAGATCGATTTTTAAAAATTCATTAAGCAAAGCTGCTGCCTCACGATATATTAACTGTTCGCGTGCTGATTCTACTTTTGCATAGAACAAAGGAACCCAGTTAAGCATATGTGAAGAGAGGAATTTCGCTGAAGCCTGTCGCAAAACTTCATACTCACCGCTGTCAGAAGCCAAAGTCTCTTCCATGCGTTTCGCAAGTTGTCTCATAAAATCAAGCTCGAGGGCAATGTGGTCATCTGCCACATGGGGGTAGCTCTTGGGAATAAACCCCTGTGCAACATATGCTTTGCGCACGTCAAGCGTCGACTTTTGGAAAAGCATAGCCTCGCCTTCGTTATAAACAGATTCCCATGGTTCAGCTTCTACTTTGCCGGGTCCCACAAAAAGTCTGCAGTAGACAGAGCTCAGTTTGTCAAGGATATCAGGATCTGAGGTTTTAAGAGCCCGAGTGTGCTCTTCAAGGTGCTGGGCAGACAGTTGCAGACTGTCTCCGTCATCACAGAATACTGAGATAAGCTGCATAAGGCTACCGTCCGAGAGCGCTTCTAAAACCCGTTCTTGAGGATCGCCGCCAAAGATAGCGTGCAGCAAATTATAAATTGCCGTACGTGCAGCAAGGATAATCGAGACGCCCTGATTTTCTCCCTGACCCATGTTCTTACCTGCTCCTTTTTACTTACGAACCGCATATATGCCATTATACAGCCTATTGCGTATTATAGACACTGACGGGGCAGTGCCAGAAAGCTCATTTCTGAATGTGCTGCCCCGTCAATGAATACTACATTATACCGCTTCGCTCACAAGTTCCTGCTCAGTGGTGATGAGTGTGCCGGGGATTGAACCGTCGGGGTTCAGACGGTTGGTGCCAATGACGAGTGACGGCATGGTACCGGTATTCATAGGAATAGGCTCGATACCGTCAACGTTGCCGTACTTGGCACGAAGCTCCTCGATGTCGCCAAATTCGAGGCAGCGAGTGGGGCAAATGGCAACACAATACGGCGTTTTGCCCTCGTCAATGAGATCCATGCAGAAGTCGCACTTGCATGAGAGATCGTCAACACCAAGGTACGGAGCGCCGTATGGGCATACCTGTGCGCAAGTTCCGCATCCAATGCAGAGCTCTTTGTCAACGTAAACAATACCGTCTTCTTCGCGCTTTGTCATAGCGCCAACCGGGCAGCTGGCCACGCAGGCGGGCTCAGCGCAATGGTTACATGCGATAGAAATCGAGTATGCAAAGAAGTTTGACGGCATGCAGGCGCCCGTCTCAGACACATCCCAATCACAACCGGCGTATTCAAATACGCGGCGCATTTTTTCGCCGAGGGGCAGGTCATTCTTATCCTTGCAGGCTGCAACGCACGCCTTGCAGCCTATGCAATTGTCGGCATTGATATAAAAACCAAGCTGTTTAGCCATTGTCAGGCCTCCAATCTTTTTTGTTGGCTGCTTACAGTCCTGCTACGATAGGTGCACGCTTGTAGTCAAGCTCAGGCGTCGGTCCGTTGTAAAGCTCAATCTTAACAAGGTTGCCGTTATAGCACTGATATGCGTCACCCAAAAGCTCGCTACGGCAGAGCGTGTTGGTGTTTCCGCCCATGTCAATGCCGGTTGCCTGGTCAATCTGACGCCAGCTGCCCTGGCCCAGGAATACCGTACCGGGCATAAGCTGCGGAATCACGTTGAGACGGCGCACAACCTGGCCGCCTTCCATGCTCGTAACCAGTACCCAGTCGCCCTTCTTAAAGCCGGCCTTCCCGGCATCATAAGCGCTCATAACAAAGTCCATAGGATACATCTCGTCAAGCTGTTTGACATTGCCAAACGAACTGTGTGAATGACGGATGGTATGCTGGGTGATGAGCTGATACTTATACTCTGCTTCTTCGCGTGCCTGTTCAGCGCCTTGCGGAGCAGCCTTGTACTTAGGAAGTGCGTCAATGTCATTGAAGCAGCACCACTCGTAGTAATCCTTAAGCGACTGGCAATAAATCTCATACTTGCCTGAAGCAGTGTTCACAGGATTGGCCTCAGGATCATCAATAAATGCCTTGTGGAAGATATTGATAAAGTGGTCGCCGTCCTTGCGCTCAATCTGATAGCCGCCATTAGCCTTGAACTCGGCAAACGGTACCAGGCCGTCATGCGGTTCGCCGGTTACGCCCTCGGCGTCAAGGTCTTCCTGGGTAATGGCGACAAGCGGTACACGAGTGCCGTCCTCAGAAAGAATGGTGGCGCCCATGACCTTGTTCATCTGGGATTGCTTTACGGTCATACGCGGGGCAATGTCTTCTCCAATGCCAAGCTTATCGCAGAGCATAAAGAAGATTTCAGGGTCGCTCTTGGACTCAAAGTAAGGCTCAATAACCTTCTGACCAAAGAGGCAGAGCTCGGATGCCTGCTGTGACGGCAGGCTGTAGTCATCCTCAAGAGAGGTGGTAACAGGAAGTACAATGTCAGCATACTGTGCGTCGGTTACCAGATAGCGGTCCTGTACCAGTACAAACTCAACGGTTTCTTTGCGGAATGCATCCTGAACATACCAACCACCGCTCTGCTGGCTTGCCGGCTGGTGGCAGTCATCACGTACAATACAGCGGATGTCGCACTCCTGTGTGCGGCCGTTGGGGCCGGGGAGTGCATACTTGCCGTCAACAATTGCTTTAAAGGTCTGAGTAAACGGAATACCATATTCCTGCTCAGGATTGTAGTATCCAGCCTGGAAATAGCCACCGCCGCGAGGCTCGGTGCAAATGGGGTTAGGCGGATACTTGTATCCGGAAGCGCCGTAGGCAACCATACCGGTACCGCCGGGGGTGCCCAGGTGGCTCATGGGCTGGGATGCACCAGCAGAAACTTCGCTGCCAATTTTGCCAACGTTGCCGGTCATCCAGCCAACGGTAAAGAAGAGCTGTGCATAGCGGTTGCCGTAATAGGTGCGTGCTGGAGCGCCTGAAGACTTCCAGGCCATGGGCTTGGTAGTGGCAATCTCGTATGCAAGGTTCTTGATCATCTCAACAGGGGTGCCGCAGATTTCGCTTGCACGCTCTGCCGTCTTGGGGATACCGTCATAGGTGCCAAGGATGTAATCCTTAAAGTTCTCGTCTGTCTTAGCATCCTCGGGCATGTGGTCAGCGTCAAAGCCAAGGCAGTATTTGTCAAGGAATTCCTGATCCTGGAGGTTATTGACAATCATCTCGTATGCGAGAGCTTCGAGAAGGGCGCCGTCGGTGCCAACATGGCAGGGAATCCACTCGTCGGCAACGGTTTTTGCGGTTTCGTTGAAGTAAGGGTCAATAAAGATAATCTTGGCTCCGGCCTTCTTGGCGCTCAGGAACGCATGCATGTCTCCGCCGCTTGCGGACCATGCGGGGTTGGTACCCCAGAATACAATGAGCTTGGAGTGCCTGAGACCAATGCGGTCCTGCGAGTCGGCAACACCCATTGACCAGGCGCCGCGCATCTTATAGCCAACTACCGGGAAGCCGCCCTGTGAGGCCTGGCCCCAGGTGGTAAGGCATCCGCCAATGGCATTGAGAATGGGGCTGCCAATGAGTCCTGCAACAAGGTGTGGCTCAAGCTCGCCAAGCGAGAGGAATGAACGGTTGCCGTAGGCATCCTTAATGCGGGTGAACTCGCCGGCGATCAGGTCTATAGCCTCTTCCCAGCTAATGCGCTCCCACTCGTCAACACCGCGCAGCTCAGGATGGTAATCCTGGCCGCCGGGATTCCAGTTCTTACGCTTCATGGGGTACTTAAGACGCTCGGCGCTTGTGACAATGCGACGCGTGCTCAGGCCTTTTGCACAGGGCCTGAACTGCGGAAAGTCCTCGGTATCTTCATGAATGTCAGCTGTACCCTGGCGCGTAATCACACCGTCAACTACGTATGCCTGGTTAAGGCAACGGTATGCGCAGGTCATGGTGGTGCAGTTAAACGGCACCCATTTGCCCTCTTCCAGGTCTGCCTGGCTTGGGGCATTCTCGTCTGCAAAAGCAAGCGAATTGTCGATACCCGCGAGCCCTGTCGCTGCGAGCGCGCCTACCGCTCCGGCAACCTGTAGGAACTGGCGCCTGTCAAGAGACGGGCTTGCGGCCTTATCGAGGTATTTCGACATGTTTCTCCCTCCTTGATCCCTTTTGGTATTCTCTCCGCGGGTGGGTGGCAAAAGACTAAAAAACAAATTGCCAAAACGCCCGGTTCTGTAAGTATGAGCCGCAAAGCCCGTTCCGGGTATCATCCAAAGACCCTAAAGTCCAAAAAGCATGTCATAAAAATGTATGAATTACTAAGAATATGCAGGTACGAGGTTTACTAACTTAACATTTGGTAAAACCCATCCCCCAGTGAATAGTGGTTGTTCACATGCACATTTCCCGATATCCGTAATGTCTGCATATAATATGAGGCTCTTCTTGCGATAATTACTATTTATCAAAAAATGAAGAGAGCACCTTCTTGAAACAAGGTGCTCTTTGAGGCTGGTATGTATGCTGTATGAGAGTGAGGAGTGTATATGGTCGAGGAAATGCGGCTTATAGGAGAGCGGCTTCGCGGGTTGCGTGAGGCTTGCGATACTTCTGCCGAGGATATTGCGCAAGACCTGGGAGTAAGCGTTGAGACGTACCTTGGTTGGGAAGAAAACGGTGAAGACGTACCTATCTCGGCTATTTACCATATTGCCAGGCGCTTTGGCGTTGAGTTTACCGAGGTATTAACCGGCACGGCCGCAAAGCTCGACACATACCAGGTTGTCCGCTGCGGAGAAGGCCGCGAAGTAGACCGTTATCCCGGTTATTACTATGAGGACCTTGCCTGGCGTTTTAGCAATAAAATCATGCAGCCTCTTTTGGTTGTGCTTGACCCGAGCGATGAGCCTGCCAAGCTTGTAGATCACGGCGGGCAGGAGTTTAACTATGTTATTGAGGGCTGCGTAATTGTAACCTGGGGCGATAAAGAGTTTAAACTCAATTGCGGCGACAGCATTTATTTTAATCCAGCAATTCCGCACGGCCAGCGTTGCGGCGGAGACGTCCCCGCCAAGTTTGTAACCATTATTGCCGAGTAAAGCTTTGTGAGAACGGTAGCGAGTGAGCAAATATCATGGACCATATACTTAAGAAATACTGCCCCCGCATAGAGTTTGACTCATACGAGGACTTTTATGAGAACTTCCAAATTTATGTGCCCGAGAGCTTTAACTTTGGCTATGACGTGGTAGATGAGTGGGCCCGCGTAGAGCCGCTCAAGCGCGCTTTGGTGTGGTGTAATGACCACGGTGAGGATCGTACATTTACCTTTACCGATATTTCGCGTCTTTCCAATAAAGCGGCAAACGGTTTCAAAAAACTCGGCATCAAAAAGGGCGATGTTTGTATGGCCATTTTGCGCCGTAGGTGGGAGTACTGGGTTGTTGCCGCAGCCTTGTGTAAGCTTGGGGCTACCATTATTCCCGCAACGCTGCAACTTACCACCAAGGACATTGTATACCGCGCCCAAAGCGCAAATGTCAAAATGATCCTTTGCATCAATGATGACTATGTCTGCACCCAGGCAGAAGGCGCTCTTGAGCAGGCTCCTACCATTGAGCAGCATGTTGTTGTTGCCGGTGAGCGCGAAGGCTGGATTTCGTTCGACGAGATACTCAGCAAGGAATCAGACGAGTGGGAACGCCCCACAGGCGCTGACGCAGTTACTTCCAAAGACCTTATGCTTATCTATTTTACGAGCGGAACCACGGGCAACCCCAAAGCGGTTATGCACAACTATGCTCACCCGCTCGGCCACATTTTGACAGCAAAATACTGGCAGCAGGTACAGGAAAACAAGCTCCACATGAGCGTGACCGACAGCGGCTGGGCCAAATTTGGCTGGGGCAAAATCTACGGCCAATGGATTTGCGGCGCCACCATCTTTTGTTATGACATGGACAAGTTCATTCCTACCAACCTTTTGCAAAAGATGCAGGACTACAAGCTTACCACGTTCTGCGCTCCGCCCACCATGTACCGCTTTATGCTGCAGGAAGACGTAGCAGCCTATGATCTGAGCAGCATTCAGAACTTTGCCACCGCAGGCGAGCCCTTGAACGCTGAGGTTAGCATTAAGTGGGAGCAGTTCACCGGCAAGAAGGTACGTGAGGGCTTTGGCCAAACCGAGGGCCCCGTTTTAATTGCAACCTTCCCCTGGCTCGAGCCGCATCCCGGTTCTTTGGGCAAGCCGAGCCCTCTGCTTAATATCAAGCTTTTGGATGACGAAGGTCACGAGGTTGAGGACGGCGAAGAAGGCGCCATTTGTGTAACCCGCCTGAGAGACGCCTACCCGCCCGGACTCTTTGTGGGCTATTACGGTATGCCCGAGAAGACCGCCGAGACTGTTGGCGGAGACGTGTACAACCTCCATGATATGGCCTGGCGCGACAGCGGCGGTTATATCTCGTTTGTTGGCCGCGATGATGACGTGATTAAGTGCTCGGGATACCGCATTGGACCGTTTGAGGTAGAAAGCGCCCTTGTCAAGCATGACGCTGTCATTGAGTGCGCCGTTACTGCAGCTCCTGACCCCATCAGAGGCAAAGTGGTTAAGGCTACCGTTGTTCTTGCCAAAGGCTGGCATCCCAGCGATGAGCTCACCAAAGAGCTGCAGAATTGGGTCAAAAAGGAGACTGCTCCCTACAAGTATCCTCGTATTATTGAGTATGTAGATGAGCTCCCCAAAACCATTGGCGGCAAAATCAAGCGTAAGCTTATTCGCACCCAAGACGGCGTTGTAGACTAATCAACATATATGGAGAACTCCTATGCCGTTTTTTGTAGAGCGCAATGATCTTGCACATATAAAAGTTGACGCGGTAGTTGTGGCAGCCAATGAGCGGCTTAAAATTACCGGTGGCGTAGGGGCAGCGGTGGCAGAAGCTGCCGGTTTTGAGCAGGTACAGGCTGCGTGTGATGCAATTGGATCCTGCAGAACGGGTCATGCGGTTGCAACGCCGGGGTTCAATTTACCTGCCAAGACGATTGTTCATGCAGTTGGCCCCGTTTGGCAGGGCGGGACTGCAAACGAGCAGGAGCTGCTGTTCAGCACTTATATGAATGCTCTGTCATGTGCAGTTACAGATGCTGGGGCAAAGTCAGTTGCCTTGCCCCTCATTAGTGCAGGGACGTATGGATTCCCGCAAAAGCTCGCTCTGTCAGTTGCCAACAACGCCATTGAGACATTTCTCGATAAGCATGAAGATGTTGAAATCAGGCTCGTTCTCTATAACAAAGAATCGGTAACAGAAGGCCTTAAAGCCTTTAGCGACCTGGCTGAATATATAGATGACCACTATGTAGATACTCGTGCTAGGTCGCGTTTATCAAAGAGTATGAGGTTTCCCGGCAGCGTTGAGGGAGAATCGGTTTTTTTGTCTGAGCCTGAAGAGGCTTACCGTGATTATTCTCTCAATATGCCGGAGGAGCTCCTGGGCTATCCTCAACCGGAGCCTTCACAGCCTCGTATGTACCAAGAAACACGGAGTGCATCAGGCTCTGCAAGGCCGGATAGTGTACAGGACAAAGCATCAAAGCGCTCCGCGATGCCTTCTCCGGTATCTACCTTGGGAGACGGCGCAAGAAACATTGCGACGCGCATCAAAGAGCTACTTGCAGGTAGCTCGCGTGAGCAAAAAGCCCCGTCTTCTTATGCCCCTAAAGAAGCAGCCGAGAAATACTCGTGGGAACCGCAGGCAGATTTTGGTGCTCCCGTTTCTGGAGCGAAAAAAGCTCCGGGGTCAGTGCGGGAACCATCGAATTTGGCAGCCCTGCTCGATAGCCTCGACGAGCCCTTCTCGACCACGCTTATTGCTCTTATTGACGCACGAGGGTTAACAGATGCCCAGGTATACAAGCGTGCAAATATGAGCAGGCAGCTGTTTAGCAAGATTCGCAGTGATGAGGGATACCGTCCTACCAAAAAGACCGCTCTCGCACTGGCGGTTGCCCTCGAACTCAATCTCGAAGAAACAGAAGATTTGCTTCAGCGTGCGGGATATGCGCTTTCAAGCAGCAGCAAAGCAGACGTTATTGTTGAGTACTTTATCCTTAAGGGCAATTATGACATATTTGAAATCAACGAAGCTCTCTATGCTTTTGACCAGCCCCTGCTGTTCTAAAGACTCCGGTTTGCTTTAAAGAGCGTTTTTGCTATAGTACGTAAAAAGAGTTGGTGTCCGGTACTCTGAAAGGATTGACTTATGGTTCGAGGTCGGAGTTTGTCCGCACAAGTCCAGAAAATCGCAGCTGTTCTTATGGGCGGGTTGTTAGCAACGGCGGTAGTAACGCCGGTATATGCGCATGCTTCAGAGACTAAAAGCCCATTTGGGCTGGATAAGGTTTTCCAGGTACTGGATGAGAGCATCAAGTCTGAATCCAAGGATACCTTTGTTGCGCCGTCCGATACTCCGGTGCTTATTGAGCTTGGCAACGAGTATGTATTTTTCCCGGTTGTGGGTATATGGGAAAGTAATATCTCTGAGGATGGACTCATTTCATTTTTTGAGTCCTCTGATATGAGCTTCTGCGTTATGACAAACCCTGTTCCCAATAAATCAACTGATTTTATTAAGGATGCTCAAAAGCTTGCACTTGATATTACGACTGCATATGGCTTTGAAAACCCGCAAATTGCAGGCTTTAGCAGCTATGAACTTGATGGGTCGGCCGTTGTTATGACAAGTGTGGTGGGAGAGGCTGACGGAGTGTCTCTTCTTGCACTGTTTACCACGGTGTTTAGCGCAGACGCATACAGCACGGTTTTCTCGGTATTCCCGTCAGACAACCAGGAAGACCTGCTTATGGCCAGTATTCTTCATGAATCGGTTGCACCCGCCATGGGCCAAAATGCACTCTCGGCTGATTTGCTTTCTCAATTGGACACTCATCTCATTACAGTGGATAACGACATATTTACCTATCAGGTCGCAGCAGATTGGAAGCCGCTCGCACAGGGGTTTGGTGACACCACGCTTATCACGTATATCCCGGCTGATAGCTATGATGCAAACCTGCAGATTTACATTGACAGCTCTGTTTCGAACGATCCCGAGAGCGATGCAAATAAAACCTTTGATTCATTTATCGCCTCAAATAACCACCTCAAGAATGTCGAGAAGCTTCAGTGGCTGCACTATGCCGTAGACTCTTCTTATGTATATTATGTAACGTTTACCGCAGAGGCTGAGGGCACACCCTATGTTGGCTGGATAACCATGGTATTTGGTAAGGATGGTTATATTCAGCTGGCTGCTCTGTGTGATTCTTCACAGGCAGACGCAAACACTATGGCCGAGCTGTCTCATGCCTGCAGGTCAATCCAGCTTCATTCAGCAGTTCCGGTTAATGAATTTGAGACAGAAAAAGCAAAGACTGCCGCTCAGCCTTCAGCCCCTGAACCGGAATACTTGGGGCCGGAAGATATTGACCTGCGTCATATCATCACGCCTTCAAGAGGAACTCGCGGAGCATAACCAAAAATAAAGAAGCCTTCCCCTCAAGGGGAAGCCATAAAAAAGGCCGTGCAGTTTAAACTGCACGGCCTTTACTGACTGCGTATGATTGAGCGTGTGTTTTACTCGGCGCAGGCGTACTGAGCGGCAAGGCGGCCGGAAGTTACGGCGCGGCCAAGGCTGAATGCGTCTACTTCGAGGTCATAGTCAATGCCGCCGTAGAAGCCGCCGGCGGTGTTACCGGTTGCATAAAGACCCTCAATGATGCTGCCGTCCTCCTTGAGAACCTGCATCTTCGTGTTGACCATAAGGCCGCCCATGGTTACGTCCATGGGGGTGTAGGTGCGGGTTACATAGAACGGAGCGGTCTCGATGGGCTGAAGATCCTGAGCAGGCTTGCCAAAGTCCTCGTCCATACCGGCAGCTGCGAGCTCGTTGTAACGGGCAACGGTCTCAAGAAGAGCCTCTGCAGGAATGTCCATGGCAGCTGCGCACTCCTCAAGAGTGTCGGCCTTAACGGTGTAACCAAGCTCGATTGCGGTCTCGATCTGCTCGTCCTTGATTTCGCCCTTGGCGTTGAGGAAGGCTGCGCGCTGAGCGTTGTAGTTTGCGTCATGAACTACATAGAAGACGTCGCCCGGCTGCTCGCGCACGGTGTTGCAGACCATTGCATACTCCATGTGCTCGTTGGCGAAACGCTTGCCGTCCTGGTTAACCCAGAGGAAGGGGTCGCTCTTGACGGGAGAGTCGGTGAGGTTGCTGCCGTCGATTGAGTTGTGGATGTGGGCCATCTTGGTGTGGGGCAGGGTCTCCATCTTGGCGCCCAGCCAGGTACCAATCTTGTGGCCGTCACCGGTGTTGTCGTTGGGGTTGTAGTAGTTGTGGGTGCCAACAACCCAGGGGCACATCTCGGCGCACATCTCATAGTTTGAACCGTAGTCGCCGGTGGAGAGGATAACGGCCTTAGCAGCGTTTACCTTGATGTAAGCGCCATCCTCGAGACGCTGGGCAACAGCGGCGATAACGCGGCCGTTCTCGTCCTCGATGGTGTCAACAATGGGGGTTGAGAGCAGAAGCTCGGCGCCAAGCTCAATGGCCTTGTTCATGATAACGTTTGCAAGGTCAATTGCCTTGCCGGCGCTGTTGCTGTGGCCGGTAACAAAGGTGGTGTTGTCCCAGTCCATCTTGTTGGTCTCACGAGGAGTGGAGGCCTTCCAGGTGGTGTCGGTTGAGTCGGCAATCCATTCGAGAGTCTCGGCGCTCTCGGCGAAGATGCACTTTGCGTACTCAAACTGCGGACGATAGTTGTTGTACTTGAGGTGATGCTGAAGAATGTCCATGGGGTCAATCTCGGGGTTGCCGGCTTCCTTCTGGAAACGGTCGTTGATGGCGCCAAAGTTGCCGCCGTGGGTCATAACGTAGGGGCTCTTCTGAAGAACAACAGTCTTTGCGCCCATCTGAACAGCCTTGAGAGCTGCGCAAACACCGCTGATGCCGGCGCCGGCAACAACAACGTCAGCGTCGATTTCCTCGGCAAACTCGGTTACGGCTGCCGGGCGGACACGCCATGACTGGGCAGGAGCCTCGTCTGCTGCTGCAGAAGAAACAATACCTGCGCTTGCGGCGAGAGCTGCAGCGGCTGCGGATGAAGCAACAAATTGCCTACGATTCATTTCCATGCTAAGTTCCCCTTTCATGAGAACAGTTTGAATAAACGCCATTCGTATGTCTTCACGACGTCTGGCTTGCCCATAAGTGTGCCCTACCCGCTCAAAAATGTCCTCACATCTCATTGATGATTTTACAAACCCGCAGGTAAAACATGGATCACATAAATCATGGGACACAACATAAAAGAGCAACGGACTCTTCAGTATTGTTCCTGCGCACAGATATTTCCCTAATTCATGACAACACGAATGCGTTTGTACTGTAACCCGTGCACAAAAAACGGACCGTAATGTGTGCTTTAAAACATATGGTTTGAATAATTGATGTGTTAAAATGACATCGGAGAGATGAGGGATTTCGTTTTTGCATATGAGAGAGTGGGCTTTTGGCGCCAAAGCCTAAACAAATCATAAAATAACGCATAATACGATACTTATCATCTGGCCTCTTTCTATTTTTTGTTGTTTGATTAAGATGGAGGAGTCAATGTCAGATTTCCTTAAACAAGCAGCCGGCAAAATGGTTGACCGGAGAGACTTCCTGAATGCAGCTGCAGTTGGTGCCGTTGGATTGGCCTTTACAAGCCATATGGGTAATGGTTTAGCACTTGCAGATATGGTGAGTGCAGAACAAACTGAAGCAGAAGATACCAATTCTTCCGTGGACATCGCTGTGAGTGATAAGGGAGAATGGATTCCCGCAGCCTGCTGGTTCAATTGTGGTAGTCAGTGCGCTAACTATGCATTAGTTGTAGACGGCGAAGTTGTACGTCAGAAAACAGACGATACTCACGAGGATTCACCAGATTATCCTCAGCAACGCGGTTGTATTCGCGGCCGTTCCCAGCGCAAGAATGTGTTTGGAGCTGACCGTCTTAAGTACCCTATGAAGCGTAAGCATTGGGAGCCAGGTGGCGGAGACAAATCGCTGCGCGGCAGGGATGAATGGGTGCGTATTTCATGGGATGAGGCTTTTGATATCCTGTCCAGCGAGATTAAACGCGTTGTCGAGAAGTACGGAAACCGTTCTATCCTTTCATTTGGTGGACCTTGTAACGCTATTAATTCTTATGGTGGAGCCGTGTCTCACTATGGTTCTACTTCATATGGTTCTTGGCAGGTTACTCCGTTTTTAATGGGCTATATGCCTTATAGCTATCCTGTCTTTGACCGCCCCGGCTATATTCAATGGGCGGCTTCATACACGTCTCGCGATACTATTAACGACAGGCTTGATCTGCGTAATTGTGAGACCATCATTATGATTTCACTCAATACTGCATGGAATTCTGCCGGTACTAATAATTATCATTGGGCTCAGGCAAAGAAAACCGGTGCCAAGTTTATTGCTGTTGATCCTTATTACAATGACCTTGCCCAAGCTATGGACGCTGATTGGTTGCCTGTACGCCCCGGTACCGATATGGCATTACTCCTTGGTGTTGCCTATACGCTGATCACTGAAGATGATCCTGAAAACAATCCTCTTATTGATTGGGACTTCCTTGACCGTTGTACTTTGGGTTTTGATGCAGATCATATGCCTGAAGGTGTTAATCCTGAAGAGAACTTTAAGGATTATGTGCTTGGTACTTATGACGGTATTCCTAAGACACCTGAATGGGCATCTGAGATCTGCGGTCTTGAACCTGAGCGCATTAGGTATCTTGCCCAGGAGATGCGTGTTGACAAAAAGGTTGCCATTGTTTGTGGTTGGGCAAGCGCACGTACGCAGAATTCCGATAACCTTCCTCAGATGATTGCGACAATTGGTGCCATGACCGGCCATATGGGTAAGTCGGGACACATGACAGGCCCAAGCCACAGCTATTTTACCGCAAATGGCGGTCTCTCGCTGGTCAATCCCGGATCAGCCGGACTTCCTACAATATCAAACCCGGTTGATGATGCTATCCATCTGGGCGAGGTATGGAATGCAATCCTTACCCACAAATATAATTTCTGTGGGAAGAGTCTCTATCTTCCGAGGGAAGAGCGAGATATCGATATCGAAATGATTTATTTCTATAAGTATATGAACAAGCTTCAGACCGCTGAAGATATGAACAGCGGTATCGAAGCAGTTAGACAGGTCGAGTTTGTAGTCACACAGGATTACACACTCTCAACCAGCGCGATGTTCTCTGACCTTGTTCTTCCTACAACCACTGAATGGGAAACCATTGGTGGTTTCCCCAGAAACTCCTTCCCCAACCGCGAAGTTGTTATTGCTTACCGCAACGTTGTGCCGCCTCTCTTTGAAGCAAAAACTGATCAAGAGATTGATATTGAGTTGTGTAAGCGGTTGGGAGTTGACGTTGACAGCGTGTATCCGTTTGGACCCAAGCAGCAATTCTTTAATGAGCTTAAGAGCTGTACAGTAATCCAGGACAATGGCGTTGACTATGGTCCTCTCATTACGATCACTGAAGAAGATATTGAATCATGGGGTGTTGAGGGTACTCCGCAAGAAGGCAAGATTTCTCTCGAAGAATTCTTGAAGACGGGATACTATCAGGTAAAGCGTAGCCCCGGTGACAACTATGGCTATATTGCTTTCGAAGCATTCCGTAATGATCCTGAAGCTCATCCTCTGCCTTCTTCAGCCAGCGGAAAGATCGAGATCTACTCGACCGGGCTTGCCGAGCGAATCAATGCAGCAGGCTGGAGTGAGATTAAACCCTTGCCTACTTACGTACCTCCTAAGAATGGCTATGAATGTACCTTTGAAAATTGGGAAACCAAAGAGAAAGGTGCATACCCATATCAAATTATCAACCCGCATTACCTGCGTCGTGCCCATAGCGGTTTTGACAACGTACTTCAGCTGCGTGAGGCATTTCCGAACCCTGTATATCTCAATGCATCAGATGCTCGCGAAAAGGGAATTGAAGACGGCGATACCGTTCTTATCGAGAACATGAATGGCAAGACGTTGCGTAGGGCTGTTGTTACCGAGAGGCTTATGCCTGGTATTGTTAGCCTCCCTCATGGTTCTTGGGTAGATCCTGATCCCGAAACCGGCATCGACAGGGGCGGTGCAGACAATATTCTGACAAGTGCACTGCTTCAGGGTCAAGGTGTTGAGGCTTTCAATTCGAATATTGTAACGTTTGAGAAGTACGCAGGAGAACCCCTTCTCCCCGATGTCGAACGTCCTCAGAGAATCGCTGTTGTGGAAGGAGATGACGAGTAATGGGTACCCTGGGATTCTATTTTGATCAAACCATCTGCACCGGATGCCGTGCCTGCCAAGTTGCTTGTAAGGATAAGAATAATCTTGAAATAGGAGTTCTTTTCCGGAATGTTCGAACCTTTGAAGTTGGAGTATTCCCTCAAACCAAAGCATATCACTATTCGGGAACTTGCAACCACTGTGCAAATCCGGCATGTGTTCCCGTATGTCCTGTTGGAGCCATGTTTGTTGCTGAAGATGGAACCGTACAACACGATGATGAACTATGCATTGGCTGCCTGTCATGCATCCAAGCTTGTCCTTATTCAGTTCCGCAGTATATTGAGTCTCTGGGCATAGTTCAAAAGTGCGACAGCTGCAAACAGCTTCGCGATAATGGATGGAATCCGGCATGTGTTGACGCATGTCCAATGAGGGCTCTTGAATTTGGAGATTTAGATGAGCTCAGAGCGAAGCATGGTGATGACGTTGTGAGTGAACTCCCCATTCTGCCATCAGCAGGCATGACAGAGCCTTCTCTTCTGATTTCCTGCAAAGCATGCGCTGAATTACCGGATTTCAGAGAAAAACAAGTTTAGAATATATGTCTGTAATCAGAGTGAATGCATGATAATATACATTCATCAGAAATAACCTCTGAACCCCTTCCGGTTTGACGGAAGGGGTTCGGGACATTGAAGGCGGTTTTATTCATGGCTACACAAGACGATAGCATTGCCGTTATACTGGCTGCGTGCCATTACAGCTACCAGCTTTTTCATCGAATTTTTGGAAGCGAGCCAGATGATGCCATGCTTGATGTGTTTGCTGATAAGTATACATTCAGCGTACTTGGCATGGTATTCAATGAAAATGATGAAAACCTGCAAATACTTCTTAATGCTTTTGAGGATATTACATCAAAAAGATTGGCAGATCACGACAGCTTGCTTGACAGTTTGTTAAGCGAATACACGCATCTTTTAGTTGGGCCATCAAAACTTCCGGCCCCGCCTTGGGAATCAGTTTTTGCAACTGATGAGCGTATGCTTTTCCAGTCTTGCACATTTGATGTGCGCAGGCTGTATAAACAGCATGGCTATGTTCCGAGTAATTATCCGCATGAAGCAGATGATCATCTTGCTCTTGAGTTAGATTTTATGGCACACCTGGCCGCCTCTGCTTTTTCATATTACGAGCAGGGAGATATGGAAAACGCCAAGAAAAGCCTGCTTAGCCAACAGCATTTTTTAAACAAGCACCTGCTTGTATGGATTGATAGTTTCGCAAATGCTATCCAAACCGCAATGCCATGCCTGCTCTATCCGCAAGCCGCTCTTGCTGTTGCCCGGTTCCTTAAAAACTATGCTGATATTATTCTTGAGTTGGATAATGCCTGGCAATAACCCTGTCTTTGAGAATTACAGGTGAGAGCATGAAATCAGACAATGATAATGCTGCATCGCAGGTTACCATTAAACAATTGATTATAGCATCCGGTCGGAATGTCAGTGCCCTTACAGATGCCCTGTCTCTTATGATAAATAGTCCCGTTGTTGTTTTGGCTGCTGACGGAGAGGTGGTTGCTGCATCGCCGGACAACCTCGGAACTAATGGCTATCGTATTATACAGCGCAAGCCTGTTAATGAGAACGAATACACCTTTTCATGCGTTTTAGTGGGAACAGAAAATCAATACCGCTCATTCGGATGGACTATAACCCAGAATGAGCAAGTGCTTGGATATTGTCTCGTTCTGTGCGATGAAGATAGTTCTATCCCCACTAGGTTTAACGACTCAATAGAAGTGGCGTTATCACTTTATGTGACACACATCAAAAATCGAGTAAGTATCAAACAAGAAAACCGCAGACTAAAAGAAGCCTTTTTCTATGACCTGTTATTTGGCAACATAAAAAGCAATAGCGATATTATTTCTATGGGCAAAATATGGGGCTGGGAGTTTCACCATCCGCATCTTGTTCTGGTGGTCAGTACCTATGATTATTCTACTACTCTGCAAAACTCCTATTCAGCAGAGATACTTAAGACTACTGTTGACAGGGTTCTCGCTTCAAAATGGGGGACAAGTACGGGGACAACTATCAGCAGGAATATGATAACAGCAGTAATTGAAACAAAAGGAAACTGCAAATCTGATCAAAAACGAGAAGTAATTGGCCTCTTTGAGGATATTCTCAAATCATTTGACGAGAACAACGGCATATCGTCTCTCGCATGTGGTGTAGGACAGCCATATCAGGAGCCCGTAGATCTTTTCCGTAGCTTCCAAGAAGCGAAAATTGCTCTTGAGATTGGCACCTTAAAGGGAGAAAAAATTTCGTTTTTCAATGAAATGGGTCTTGACTGTATTCTGTTTAAACACGATCTTGAAGATCTACGAGGGTACTTTCATCAAATTCTTGGGCCGCTTCTTGAGTATGAAGACGAAAAGGAGGATCTTCTAAGTATTCTCGAAAGCTTTGTAGAATGCGGTTTTAGTGTAAACGAGACCGCACAGATTACTTTTTTGCACCGAAATACCCTGCGATACAAGCTTTCAAAAATAGAGTCTATTCTGGATTGCTCTCTTAATGACATGGAGACGCGTTTAAATCTTGTTGCTGTGTTTAAGATTAAGCGCTTGCATATCATCGATAAAACTATATAATCTTTTGTAAGATGCTGGGTTCAAAACTAAACAATACTTCAAGTATAATTACGTATTATTTTTGTTGGTGCCAGCTAAAAATGCAGGCGGGATGAGTTGAAGCCCACGCTGTTGTCTGATTGAGGGGGTATTGCCGTATGACTCAATTTCGCAATGCCTGTCCGCGTCACTGCTACGGATCATGCGCAATGTTTTCCAATGTAAAAGGTGAAAGACTAATAAGAGTAATTGGCGATTCAAAGCATGGCTATACCCAAGGGAGTCTTTGTGCAAAAGGCTATTCACTTATTCAATATACACTTGATGATTATCGTTTAAGATATCCACTCAAACAACTGCGCCGCGGATCAGGGGAATGGCGGCGTATTTCCTGGGACCAGGCTTATGATATTATTTCATTAAAGATAATTGAGCTCAACAAAACCTTTGGGTCCAATAAAGCCATTGGATACTATAAAGGAACGGGAAACATTGGCCTTCTTCACCATGCTGTTGAAGGTATGTTTGCCGGTTTGGGATCGTGTACCAATTTGACAGGAAACATATGCGCCGACACCGGAATACATGTGCTCGAGAAGACCATGGGAAGTTTTCCTCACCCTGATCCTGAAGACATGCATAAAGCTAATCTTATTGTTATTTGGGGAGGAAATCCTACATCTACAAATATCAATCTGATGCGTATTATTTACAAAGCCCGTAAAGACAAAAGCGTTCCTCTTGTTGTTATAGATCCGGTTTTTACCAATACAGCAAAGAGAGCAGATTACTATTTTCAAATCGAGCCTCATTCTGATGAATGGCTGGCATTGGGTATTGCCAAACGGCTCGTTGAAGTAAAACACATAGATGAAGGCTTTATAAAGGAACACACATGTGGTTACGCTGAATTTGCCCGGGAGCTCGATAGGCTTTTAATAGATGAGGTACTTTCTCATACAGGACTCTCAACGGAAGCTTTTGATTGTTTATGTAAATTGTTCTTGGAGCATAACGCGATAGCATGTCTGACAGGGTTTGGGATGCAACGGTATCGTGGCGCTGGAAAAGCGGTTAACGCAATCAGTGCATTGATTGCGTTAACAGGGAGTTATTATACTGCCGGTGGAGGTCTGTACTTTTACAATAAAGCTTACACTGATCCTGCTGAGTTTATGATAGAGTACTGCAAACCTCACAGCACTGATGGCGAGGGAAGATTTGTTAATATAAATACCTTTCCTCAAGAAGCTCTTGGCCTGCAGGATCCTCCTCTCAAAATGCTTTGGGTTTCTTGTGCCAACCCTCTTTCACAGGGTTTTGACTTAGCTGCTTGGTATGACTTATTTAGCCAGCTGGAGCTAGTTGTGTGTGTTGATTTGTATCTCACAAAAACAGCCCGCCAAGCAGACATTGTGTTGCCGGCAGCGTCCTTTTTTGAGGAAGAAGATCTGATTGTCAGTTTTTGGCATAATTGGCTTACCTTGAATGAAAAAACTCTTCCGTCATTTTATGAATCAAAGAGTGATCTGCAAATTGCCCGAGAACTATCAAGCTATATAAACCGAATCAAACCGGGTTTCTCGGCATTTCCATCAGAAATGAACGCACTTGACTGGATATGCAAGTTTTTTATTCCTCAGATGGAGGATGAGTACGGTTTTAACTCTATTGATGATTTGCGCAAACAGTCATTTAAGAAAATCAAAGAACCTCTCCCGGATACCTGGAGATATTGTTTTGATAGTTCTTTATTATCTGACTTACATTCAGAAATCAGTCTGTCAGTTTGTGATTATCCTTATTATTTACTTACACCTCAGTCTCTTTTGAAATTTCACTCTCAATATGAGACTCTCACCTGGCTTAATCCCATGCAAAAGAAGATGCCAACCGCTGAGATATCCTCACATATTGCCTCAAATCAAGAGATTCGTAATGGAGATACCATTGAGGTGTGCTCTGCAAGAGGATCGATGCTTTCTGAGGCTTGTGTTAATGCAAAACTTCCCAATAATGTTGTCTATGTTGAACAGAGCGATCGGTTCTGTGTAAACAATCTTTTTGGAGGGTCATTTCCTTCAGCAGAGAGTTGCCCGTTTTTTGATTGCAAGGTCCGCATCAGAAAGGTGAGCCCATATGAACAACCCGAAGGCTTTTCTTGTTGATGTCAGCCTTTGTATTGGATGCCGGGCATGCGAAATGGCGTGCCGTAATGAAAACCTAACTCCTTCTCATATTCACTGGCGTCACGTAATTGAGATCGAAGAGGGAGTTTTTCTCTCGATGGCATGTAATCACTGCGAAAATCCGGAGTGTTTCCGAGTATGTCCCGAGCGGGCATTTAATAAGAGACATGACGGGATTGTTGAAATAAATTCGAGTCTATGTAATGGTTGCCGTAGGTGTGTGACAGCTTGCCCCTACCATGCTCCGCAATACAATGCTTCTACCAATAAAGTAACCCGTTGCAACATGTGCGCAACCCGTCAGGATAGAGGAGAAATACCGGCTTGTGTCGAAGCGTGTCCAACTGGTGCTTTATCATTAATACTTCTTAATGATTCTTGCAATAGTGATGTGGTTGATACAATTCAGGGGTTTACCGACATAAGACTTACAAGACCCTCGATTCGCTTTCATCAAATCAAAACACCAAAACGATGGATGATTTCAGATGATGAAAAACAATAAACCATTTTGTTTCTTTTCCGTTTTATGAGCTACGTAATTCACCATATTTCAGTTATTTATGTTTGTTGATTATGGTTGTTGAATATTTTGGGTTTATGCAGAAACTACTTCAGTTTGTTTTGGGCGTCCGGCTTTTGGCTGCTCTGCAAGACGAGCATTGACAGAATCGAGTGAGACCATACGCGTTCTGCCAATTTTCCATGACTCAAGAAGTCCGGAATCGCAAAGCTGTTTTACACGGGCTTGAGATATGCCAAGTTTTTGAGCAGCTTCGAGCGCAGTTATTGATGGGACGTTTTTTAGATCAGCCTGGATGGCAATGATAACCATTTTACCGCCATGTTCCGGTTCTTGACCCAGATTTCCACCGGGAAGATCAACTCCACGTATAAGAGCATCCTCCGCCATCATCCTAAGCCAGTCCGCGGCCATTTCGATTGCATCCTGAAAATTATAGCCCTCTGTACCACCTGGCATATCATGAGGAATTGCTAGTGTCATACCTTCATTCTCGAATAATTCAAATTCTCGAATAAAAATCATTTTTGCTCCGATCGTATGATAAGAATAAAAAGTAGAATTGGATTATTTTAAACCTGCTTCTTTTCTAATGATGTCTGCCATCTGGTCACTTATTTCTCTATGATGAGGAATTGCAATTGTTATCTTATCTTTTCGGTACTTATCATGTCCTCCGTTTGTTTTAATGTACTTAAATCCGGCATCTATGAGTTCTTTGATCAGCATTCTTTGCTTTGTCAATGTGTTTCCTTTCGGTATGTATATATTAATCTACTTAAGTATTAAATAGATTTAATATTAAGCGAATTAATATATAACTCACAATGTATTTGAATTATCTTAGAGATAACGAGATATAAGTGTCAATGCTATTCAAGCTCTTATGTTCTCCGTTCATATGAACCGCATCATGCATAAAACGGAACTCTTACGGTTTTGTTGTCATGTACGGTCTTGGACGTGCTACAATTTTAAAAATGATTTTGTGGGCAGCAAAGCAAGGGAGAGGCTTGTGGGCGTTGCGGACAAAGGACTCGCGCATATTGTTTTACCTGCTTTGGGTATGGCGCCGCTTTGGCCGTACTTCAGGGCTCACCATCTCTCGTTTTTGGTTGCTTCTTTTGCGTATGATACCGCTACCTCCCAAATTGCTTATACCTCGTTTGCCATAGCGTTTGCGCTTTTTTCTTTATGTGTTGCGCTTCTTGCTCCGCGCATAGCTTATTGGATGCACCGGCATGAGTCTCTTGTGTTTGCTGTGTGTCTTGCAGTTATTGGTATTATCAGTGAGCTTGCGCTCTGGATTCCTGTTCCGCAAGAAATCCTTGGAGCGGTCTTATCAGTAGGAGCGGTTTTAAGCGCGCTTTATTTTATGGCGGCAGTCTTGTGGTATGGCTCTGCGCTTATGGAGATGCCCGCACAAAAGGCGGCAATCGCAGCGTTTTTATCATTTGGCCTGTGCTTTTTTAGCAATGCGGTTCTGTTGATGCCCATAGTATTGCAAGGGATCATACGTTTGCTTTGTCCTGTGCTTACCATTGGTTGCTTGGTTCTCCTTACACATCCGTCACGTGGACTGAGCATAGAAGTCCCTGAGCAAAAACCCATCCCTTCGCTTTCACAATCGCTCGCATCAGCGGGTATTCCGTTTGCATTCATGATCTTGTTTGCGCTCTTTTGTTTTACCGGTAACGTTGCCCGCGGTGTCACAAATCCCTGGTATGTTAATACGGGACTTACCTGGCATACCACAATGATGACCGTCATTAATGTTGTGGTGGTTTTGATATCAGTGATCCTCCTCGTCCGGGAATTCCCGGTCAAGCGTGTTATATTCTGGAACTGGACCGTATTTGTGGTACTGTTTTTTGCCGGAGTGTTTCTTTTGGTCTTCTCGCCTGATGAAGAACTGCGTATTCTCGGGAGCGACTTTATTACCACAGCGCGGGTATGTTTCACGCTGCTCATGTTCTTGTTCGCGATTTTCTCGGCGCCAAACATGCCGTTTGGGCTTACGAGATTGTTGGGTCTCATGCTCTTTATTCCCGAGTCTATCTCAGGTATTGCCCGCTTTATTGGCGTTCCGGCAATCTTGCGCGAGGCATTGTTTGATTCCTCAATGGTAACCTCATATGTGAGCATGGGCATAATATTTATCCTGCTCATAGGTGTTATAGTGCTTTTGAATAACATGCTTATGAAGCAAGCCGGCGCCGCAAGCCCCGTTCAAGAGACAACGGGCGATTCATTGTCTTTACAGGCCGAGAAACCCGCAGAAACCCCGAGCGAACCCAACGGCCCCCTCCCTGAAGGCCGCACATTCGAAGACGCCCTGGATTACGTCGCAAAAACCTATGCTCTCACCGCGCGCGAAAGCGAAACAGCGCAGTATTTCTCGCGCGGGTACAGCCTTGAGAAAACGGCCGACCTTTTGGGTGTATCAATCAATACCGTGCGGTCACATATAAAAAATGTCTATAGTAAGCTTGGCATTCATTCACGCCAGGAGCTTATAGATATTATTGATGACGCCAAACAGGCTTAATAGCCGGCAGTCTTATCAACCAGCCGCACAAGAGGCCTGCCATTGGCATAGTTGGCAAGGTCTTCCAAAAACAGACGAACGCACTCATCGCGGGTCCAGGTAAGCGTCATGTTCCCCGAAATGTGAGGTGTAATAAGGGCGTTTTTTGCATCCCAGAGCGGGTCGCTTGCAGGCAAAGGTTCAGGTGTCATAACGTCGAGCGCAGCCCCTGCCAGATGACCGGAGTTAAGCGCATCAATAATTGCCGGCTGGTCAATGGCGCTTCCGCGTCCAATATTGATCACGAGGGCATCCTGAGGGAGCAGTGCTATACGTTCGCGCGAAAGAATGCCCACCGTGTCTTTGGTGCCGGGCAATGCCATCACAAGCATGTCGGTTTGGGGGAGGACCGCGTCAAGCCCGCCCTTGCCGTCGTGTCCGTCAAGCGCATACATCTCGGCATACGGTTCGCGCTGTTTGCCTGATCTGTTTACGCCAATTATATTTTGTGCGCCAAGAGCTGCGGCTTTACGGGCGAATGATGACCCAATGTTCCCGGCTCCCAGTACGGTAATGCGTACGTCGCAAATAGAGCGTACCGCAAGGTCGCGCTTCCAGATTCTCCCGGCAATTATATGAGCATACTCGGGCATGCGGCGCAAAAGCATAAGCGCAACCATAATAAGATGCTCGCCAATGGTTTCGTCGTAAGCACCCGAGGAGTTTGTCAAAAGACAATTCGGGTTTGCGAACATGCCGGGGTCGGCACAATAGGGGTCTACGCCGGCATATGCGCAGCAATACCACGAGAGCTTGTCTGAAGCCGCACGCACAAGCTCAGGCGAGTGGGCAAACAGAACCTCAGCCTCCCGGAGACACTCCGCAAGCCCGGCGTCTTTCTCGTCCTCAAAAAAACGTACATCGAATCCAAAATTATGAGCGGCATCTGCTATGACTTGTTTGTGTTCCTCCGAGAGAAACTCCAGACAAACGCAAATATGCCGAGAAAACCCCTTGTCAGCGTACGAACCCATAGCAGCCTCCCCAATCATTTCATTAACGGTTCTTTGTCAGTATACTCCAAAGCTTCTACGTTTGACGATTGTTTTTGCGTTTCGCCCGTAAGTCTTTAATTCTGCCGAGAATATCTTCACTTTAGCGGTATAGTACAGAGATGAAAGAAATAGGTGTGTTTTGGATGATTTTCGATTTGTTTTGCGGACCGAACCGTTATTGAGAAGGAGAGCTAAGATCATGCGCATTGCAATTGCTTCTGATCATGCTGGTTTTGATCAAAAAGCCGAGTTAATACCTTATTTGCAGGAATTGGGTCATGAGGTTATTGACCTGGGCCCGGCCTCAGCAGAGCGGGTAGATTACCCGGATTATGCTGTCCTTGTTTGCAAGGCGGTAACAAACGGCGAAGCAGACCGTGGCGTGCTTGTGTGCGGCACCGGCATTGGAATGTCTATTGCAGCCAATAAAATGGCAGGTATTCGTGCCGCCAATGTAATTCTTCCCGAGTTTGCTGATTTGGCGCGCCGTCACAATGACGCAAATGTCATTACGCTTTCGGGGCGTTATGTTACGCTTGATGTCAACAAGCAAATTCTTAAAGTATTCCTTGTCGCCCAGTTTGAAGGCGGGCGCCATGCTTTGCGTATAGGCAAAATAATGGAGCTTGATGAAGCAGGAAAAAAGGCTCATGTAGACGGGCCTCAGGTAACACCTTTGCGTGATACGCTTGCCGAGCGTATAAACGCAAAGCTTGATGAGAAGCTTGGTTCTTTGAGTTAATTCATGAAAGGAGATTTGCGTTATGTCAATTACCCCGGAAGAATCGGCCGCCCTTAAGACCAAGATACTCCAGAATCCCCGGCTGCATCTCATTGATCACCCAATGGTACAGCACAAGCTCGCCATTCTGCGCGACAAAGAGACCAGTTGCAAGCAGTTCCGCGAGCTGGTTCGTGAGATAGCACTTTTTGAAGGATATGAGGCAACACGCGACTTCCCCCTGCGCGACGTGAAGGTAGAAACCCCAATTGCCTGGTCTGACTGCCAAATGATTGCCGGTAAAAAAGTAGCGGTAATTCCCATTTTGCGCGCCGGTTTGGGTATGGTTGACGGTCTGCTTGATCTTATACCCGCAGCTCGTGTAGGCCATATTGGTTTGTATCGCGATCCCATGACCCGTGAGCCGCATACCTATTACTGCAAGTTCCCGCCAGATGTTGACCAGCGCACCTGTCTGGTGGTTGACCCCATGCTTGCAACAGGCGGTTCTTTGGTTGCGGCTGTAGAATACCTGCGTCAGGCCAATGTAAAAGACATTCGAATCCTTTGCGTGCTTGGCGCTCCCGAGGGTATTGCCCGTGTGCTCGATGCAGACCCTGATGTTAATATATATGTTGGTGCGGTTGATGAGTATCTCAATGAGCGCGCCTATATTGTTCCGGGTTTGGGTGACGCGGGAGACCGTATTTTTGGTACGGTTTAGTTGTAGCAGTAATTCATCATCAAGAAACACTCTTGTATTTGCTGTGTGTTAATTGTGAGAACATCGAGCAAACTTTGGATAAATTTTGCCGATGACCGTTTTGTGAGGTTGAAACATACACACATGACAGATATCATTTAAGATTGCTCTGAGTATGTAGGGCATGAGGGGAGGTTTGGTCGCACCTATGGATATGGTTTTGCCTATACTTGTGGGTGTGGCATGCGGAATTGCGGGCAGCTTTCCCTATATATTTGTCCTGCGGCTTCTCAAGAAGCAAAGAAGCACGTCAATGCGGCCGGCATTGATAGCAGTGGGCATCTCGTTTGTGCTGATGTCAGGCGCCATATTGATGGGCTGGTTTGTATTCAGAGACATGCTTTTGGTGTTTATGGCAGCGCTGATGCTGAGTTTTATCATTGGCGTGGCGGTGAGTTTGGTTCTGTTTGTTCGTAAGCGTGGTTGAGGGTTTGTAACGTAGTAGTTGGTGAGGAGTTGTGCGATGGATATTCTAGCATCATTCCCGGAGCAGGTTAGCGAGCTCGTGAACGAGTTCCTTGCGCCTGCGATGATAGGAACTGATACCTTTGGCTTAACGCAGTACATCTTTTGGATGTGCGTTGCCATTGTTGTTTTGTTCCTGATCATCTGGGCGGCACGTAATCGCGAGTCG
This sequence comes from Coriobacteriales bacterium, assembly GCA_017515595.1. Taxonomy (GTDB): domain Bacteria; phylum Actinomycetota; class Coriobacteriia; order Coriobacteriales; family UMGS124; genus RGIG5691. The sequence continues at coordinate 13,959 of JAFWFL010000080.1, read as the reverse complement.
TTGGTTCCGAGGGGTCGCTTTATTAATGGCTTTGAGTTTGTTGTCGAGTTTGTTCGCAACGATGTTATCAAAGCAACGCTTGGCAAGACCGCAGATAAGCATGCACCGTTCTTGCTTACCATTTTCTTCTTTATTTTGGTAAACAATGTAATTGGTGTAATCCCCGGTTGCAAACCCGGTACCGGCACTATTGGCGTTACCTTTGCGCTCGCGCTTTATTCGTTCATTTACTTTATTGTAGTAGCCGTTAAGAAGATGGGCGGTCTTGGCTACATCAAGAGCTTTGCTCCGGCAGGTGTGGGCTTCCCCATGAATGTTCTTGTAGGCATTATTGAAGCCTTCTCAACCTTCCTGCGTCTTATCACTCTGGCTGTCCGTCTTTTTGCCAATATGTTCGCAGGTCACATTTGCCTTGGTTCATTTGCTCTTCTTACAAGCCTTTTCTTTACCGCTCTTATTTCTGCAGGTAACTTCCTTGGAATCGCAAGCATCGCATGGCTTGCCATTCTCGTTGTTATTTATGCCGTAGAAATTGTTGTTGCGGCAATCCAGGCATACGTATTTGCCATGCTCTCGGCAGTATATATTCAGCTTGCCGAGGCAGACGCGCACTAACGTGCATATCTTTTAGTTGGTCTTTACGGTTGCAGTCAACCGTGGACATATAAGGTTTTTATTGGCTATCGCCCAGCAAAGGGTTGGGCGGCCGTCCTTTAGGAGGATTGTATGGGCGTTGTTGGTTATGGTCTTGGCGTAATTGGCGCCGGCATTGGCATTGGCCTTGCGGCATTTGGTGCCGCAACCGGTATGGCTCGTCAGCCGGAGATGCAGGGTCGTTTGTTCACCGTATTTATTCTTGGCGCTGCTTTCGTTGAGGCTTTGGCCCTCATTGGCTTCGTAGCTGCACTTATCGTCGGAACCAACCAGTTCATCTTTGCTTAAGAGCTAAAAGATAAACTACTAGTTTCGATGGAGGTGATTCAATGAGCATTCGCAACGGCGTCAGCCCCAAGGCAGCGGCACTTCTTGCCTCGGCTGCAGTTGTCGCAACTCCGGCTCTCGCATGGGCCGAGGAAGCTGCTGAGTCGGGCCCGGGTATGAGCATTCTTATACCTAAGCCAGCGGAGTTCATCCCAGCACTCATTGCGTTCGCCATCATCTGGTATCTTCTCGCCAAGTTCGCTTGGCCTATGTTTGTAGGTATTCTTGACAAGCGTCAGGAGACCATCAAGAACAATCTCGACGAGGCAGAAGCTGCCAAGATCGAGGCTCAGCGTGTTCTTGAGGAGTACAAGCAGCAGATCGCAGATGCACGCCGCGAAGCAGCGGGCATCGTTGATGAGGCTCGTCATGCCGGTGAGCAGGTAAAGGCAGACATTACTGCACAGGCTCAGGTTCAGGCAGACGAGATGATCGCGAAGGCTAAAAAGACTATCGAGAAAGAGAAGATTGCTGCAGTGGCAGATCTCCAAAAGTCAGTTGCAGACCTCTCAGTCTCAGTAGCAGGACGTCTCATTGGCGAAGATCTCTCTGATGAGAACCAGCGCAAGTTGATTGAGAAGTACATAGCGGAAGCAGGTACCCTCAATGCCAACTAATCGCACACTGGTCAAACAACAGGTGGCAACCTACACCGCATGCCTCCTCGAGGCTGCGAAGAGCGCAGACCGCGTATTTGATGATATTGACAATATCAAAAAGGTACGCACGTCTATACTCAAGTCTGTCCAGGTGCGCGAGTTCCTCGAGGACACCGGTGTCCCTGCCGAGAACAAGAAGGCATTCATTAAGGATGCATTCAAGGATATTTCTCCCGAGGTTGTGAGTGTAGCATGCGTTATGGCCGAGCGCGGAGACCTTAAGCTCCTCGGCCGTGTTGCATCTAACTATGAGCTCGAGGCTGAGAAGGCCCTTGATACCGTGGTTGTTGACGTCACCACGGCGGTAGAACTCGATGATCATTTGCGCGACGTCATCTGTAAGAAACTTCAGGCTGACCTGGGTCACTCGGTTCGTCTCAATGAGACGGTCGACAAGTCGATCCTGGGAGGCATCATTATGAACGTACACGGCAAGCGCATGGACGCAAGCGTAAAAACCCAGCTCGCTCATGCACGCCAGGTACTTTCGACCGCATCTACCGGAGGTGATAAGTAATGGCGGAGATTACCGCTAAGAACATCGAGGCTGCTCTTAAGAAGCAGCTTGATGCTCTCAACACCACGGTTGACACGCGTGAGATTGGTAGTGTTATCCAGGTTGGCGACGGTATTGCCCGTATTGAGGGCTTGCGTGGCGCTATGGCCGGCGAGTTGCTTGAGTTTGTAAGCGCCAGCACTGGTAAAAAGGTATACGGCCTTGCACAAAACCTTGAGGAAGAAGAGGTAGGCGCCGTACTTCTCGGCGATGTATCTGTTATCAAGGAGAACGACGAGGTCCACACTACCGGTCGTATTCTTGAGATCCCCGTTGGACGTGGGATGCTTGGACGCGTAGTTAACCCACTTGGTGAGCCTATCGATGGTCTGGGACCCATCGAGTATGAAGGCGCACGTCCCATTGAGTTCAAGGCACCCGGCGTTATGAGCCGTACCCCTGTATGCGAACCCGTACAAACCGGTTTGATGGCTATTGACGCCATGATCCCCATTGGACGCGGCCAGCGTGAGCTCATCATTGGCGACCGTAAGACGGGTAAGACCGCAATTGGCATCGACACAATCATTAACCAAAAGAACGAGAACATGATTTGTGTATACGTTGCCATTGGTCAGAAGGCTTCTACGGTTGCGGCAATTCGTGAGACCCTGCAAAAGTATGGCGCTCTCGATTACACCGTTATTGTTTCGGCTGCTGCTTCTGATGCTGCTCCTATGCAGTTCATCGCTCCTATGGCCGGCGCCGCAATTGGCGAGTACTTTATGTACAACGGCAAGGACGGCAAGCCTGCCAATGCAGAGAACCACGGCGGCCATGTACTTTGCGTATACGACGACCTTTCAAAGCAGGCCGTTGCATACCGTCAGATGTCACTGACCCTCGACCGTCCCCCGGGACGCGAGGCTTACCCCGGCGACATTTTCTACCTGCACTCACGTCTTCTCGAGCGCGCTGTTAAGCTCAATGAGGCAAACGGCAGCGGTTCACTTACCGCTCTTCCCGTTATTGAGACGCAGGCAGGCGACATCTCGGCTTACATTCCTACCAACGTAATTTCCATTACCGACGGCCAGATCTTCCTTCAGACCGACATGTTCTTCCAGGGCCAGCGCCCCGCTGTAGACGTAGGTCTCTCGGTATCTCGCGTAGGTGGTTCGGCTCAGATTAAGGCTATGAAGCAGTTCGCAGGTAACCTGCGTCTTGACCTTGCTTCATACCGTGAGCTCCAGGCATTCACCCAGTTTGGCAGCGACCTCGACAAGGCAACCCAGGATGCACTTACCCGTGGTTCGCACATGCTCGAGCTTCTCAAACAGGGTCGTTACATGCCTATGGACGTTGCAGACCAGGTTGTCGCGATTTTCGCAGGCGTCAAGGGTTATCTTGATGATCTGCCCCTTGAGCAGGTTGTGCCGTTCCGCACAGGACTCCTTGAGCACATTCGTGCAACGCATCCCGAGTTTAACGCTCAAATCAAGGCCGGCAAGGTTTCTGACGAGCTTGCCGCTAAGATGAGCGAGGCTATTGCTGCGTATCACGAGCAGTTTGTTGCCGAGAGCCAGGTGTAACCATGGCCAACCTCCGCGACATCAAGAAGCGCATAAATTCGGTCAAGAGCACAAAGCAGATCACGCGTACCATGGAAATGGTAGCTACCGCAAAGATCCGAAAGGCGACTGATCGTGTCGTGGCGGCGACTCCGTACTCACAGGCCATGCTTGAAATGCTGGGTAACCTTGCGGGCAAAGCCAGCGGGGATTCCCATCCTCTGCTTGCAAACCACACAGAGAAGAAGAACGCAATCTTTATTGTAATTGCTTCTGACCGTGGACTTGCAGGTGCCTTTAACCAGCAGGTGCTTCGTGCAGCTGAGAAGAAGGCAAAGGCATATGCAGCAGAGGGCATCCAAACAAGCTATATCTTGTGTGGCAAGAAGGCCATTGGGTACTTTGCATACCGTGGTGTCACCCCCGACATGCAATTTGCAGGGCTTTCGGCTGACCCGACGTTTGACCAGGCGAGCCGTATTGCTTCTTACGTGCGCGACCTCTATGAGCAGGGCAAGGTCGATGAAGTTATCCTGTGGTACAACCATGCGCGTAATGCCGCAGACCAGGATTTGCGTACAGAGCAGATTTTGCCGGTAGAAATTGCCAAAGAAGAAGCTGCTGATGCAGCCGAGGCTGAGGCAAAAGCCGTGGCATCATTTGACTTTGAGCCTGACGAGGCTGCCGTGCTTAACAAGCTGTTACCGGCCTATGTAGAGACCATGGTTTATCATGGACTCATAGACTCGGCAGCAGGCGAGCAAGGCGCCCGTCGTAAGGCAATGAAGTCTGCTACAGACAACGCGACAGAGATTTCCAACACCCTGCAGCGCCAGTATAACCGCGCACGCCAGGGCGCCATTACCACCGAGCTCAACGAGATCGTTGCCGGCGCCGCGGCTCAAAAGAAAGAAGAGTAGACGATGGCTAAAGAAACCAAAAACATTGGGCGCATCGTCCGCATCATAGGCCCGGTAGTCGACGTCGAGTTCGACGAGGACAAGATGCCTGCGATTTACAACGCCCTCAAGATTGACACAGACACCCCCGTAGGCCATGTTAAGACTACCCTTGAGGTAGCTTCGCATCGCCGCGGCGGTATTGTACGCACCGTTGCTATGTCGTCAACCGACGGCTTGCAGCGTGGTGCAGAAGTAGTTGACACCGGCGCTCCCATGAAGATGCCCGTTGGCCCCAACACCCTGGGCCGCGTGTGGAACGTTATGGGCGAGCCTGTTGACAACAAGCCCATGCCGGAGATTGAGGAATACTATCCTATTCACCATCCGGCACCCGCATTCGAAGAGCTCTCGACTTCAACCCAGATTTTCGAGACCGGCATCAAGGCTGTAGACCTTCTCGAGCCTTATGTCCGCGGCGGCAAGACCGGCCTCTTTGGCGGCGCAGGCGTAGGTAAAACCGTTTTGATTCAGGAGCTCATTAACAACCTCGCTCTTGGACACGGCGGCACCTCAGTATTCACCGGCGTAGGCGAGCGCACCCGTGAGGGTACCGACCTTTACCTCGAGATGAGTGAATCTGGCGTTATTAGCAAGACCGTTATGATTTACGGTCAGATGAACGAGCCCCCGGGAGCACGTCTCCGCGTAGGCCTTGCAGGTCTTACCACTGCAGAGTACTTCCGTGACCAAGGTCAGGACGTTCTTCTGTTCATCGACAACATCTTCCGTTTCTCTCAGGCAGGTTCTGAGGTATCAGCACTTCTCGGCCGTATGCCTTCAGCAGTAGGTTACCAGCCCACCCTCGCAACCGAGATGGGCGACCTCCAGGAGCGCATTACTTCAACCAAGAACGGTTCGATTACATCCGTACAGGCTGTATACGTTCCCGCTGACGACCTTACCGACCCCGCCCCTGCTACCACATTCATCCACCTGGATGCTACCACCACGCTTTCGCGCGGCATTGCAGACCTTGGTCTTTACCCGGCCATCGACCCGCTCGCATCCTCGTCGACCGCTCTTGACCCGCTCATTGTTGGCGAAGAGCACTACCGCGTAGCAACCCAGGTTCAGGAGATGCTCCAGGCCTACTCAGACCTTAAGGACATCATCGCAATTCTGGGTATGGACGAGCTTTCTGAGGAGCAGAAGCTTACCGTTAACCGCGCCCGTAAGATTCAGCAGTTCCTCTCACAGTCCTTCCATGTTGCCGAGCAGTTCACCGGCAACCCCGGCGTATACATGAAGCTTGAGGATACCGTACGTTCGTTTGCCGAGATTATCGACGGCAAGTGCGACGACATTCCTGAGCAAGCGTTCCGCTATGCAAGCAACATTGACGACGTGCGTGAGCGCGCTGCCAAGATGGCTGCCGAGTAAGCGCGAGTATAAGGATTGAGGTAGCAACGTATGGCAGAGACAATGAGCTGCGACATCGTAACACCGGTTAAGACCATCTATTCTGATGCGGCCACACTCGTGCGCCTTCCGGGAGAGCTGGGCTCATTTGGTGTTATGCAGATGCACGAACCGCTGGTCTCTGCCCTGCAGCCCGGTGTAGTGAGCATTACACCTGCGGATGCAGCAAAGACCGGCAAGGTTGAGTATATTGTCTCGGGCGGTTATGCCCAGATTGATGGTGAAAGGGTTATTGTTCTTGCCAATGATGCCCTGGACATTTCTGAAATTGATGTTGCCAAGGCTCGCGAAGAACTCGCCAAAGTCGAGGATATTATTGCGAAGCTTGCAGCAGATGATAGCTCAGCCGCATATTACAAAGAGCAAAAGGCTTGGTTTGATCTTCAGCTGAATACCGTTAAGGGCTAAGCTGTAAGTATCGAGAAGCCCATGACACGTAAACCGGGCGCTCATTCAAAGCGCCCGGTTTTTTTATTGCAAGAGAAGCTTTAGGAGGTACCCATGGACGTCATAAGAGTTGAAGGCGGCCACAAATTACATGGAACCGTTCATGTTGGGGGTGCTAAAAACTCGGCTCTCAAGCTTATGGCTGCAACCATGATGGCTCCGGGTGTGTATCACCTTTCAAACGTGCCAAATATCTCTGATGTTGGGCTTATGGGTCAGGTGCTCACTATGCTCGGCGCTTCTGTTGATTATGATGAGACACAGCACCGGCTTACTATAGATACTTCTGCAGCAGATAAATGGGTTACTCCTTATGAACTCGTATCAAAAATGCGTGCGAGCATTTCTATTCTCGGTCCGCTTATTACCCGTTTTAAGCATGCGGTTGTAGCAATGCCGGGAGGCTGCAACATTGGAGCCCGCTCCATTGACCAGCATCTCGCGGGCTTAAAAATGCTTGGTGTTCATTTTGATAATGACCACGGCGACATTGTTGCCGATGCCTCAAGCGGTCTCAAAGGCGCGCTGGTAACGCTCGATTTCCCGAGCGTAGGTGCGACCGAGAATATTATGATGGGTGCTATCACTGCCAAAGGCACAACCATTATAGAAAACGCTGCCCGCGAACCCGAGATTGTTGATTTGGCAAACATGCTCAACAAAATGGGCGCTGATGTACGCGATGCCGGTTCTCACGTAGTAGAGATTCACGGCGTAGACGAGCTCCATGCCTGCGATCATACAACCGTTGGCGACCGCATAGAAGCGGGAACGTTTTTGGTAGCCGGAGCGTTATCGGCAGATGAGCTTACGGTAGAGGGTTTTAATCCGGTGCATCTTGATATCCCGCTGCGTAAAATGGAATACATGGGCATACGTGTTGAACGCGGTGAAAACCGTGTTACTGTTTGCGCGCCCGAGAAAACCCTTGTTCCGGCTGATATTCAAACATTGCCCTTCCCCGGTTTCCCAACCGACATGCAGGCACAGTTTATGGTTTTGGCAACCCAGGCAAACGGTTCGAGTTTTATTACCGAAAATGTCTTTGAAAACCGCTTTATGCTTGTAGCGGATCTTATTCGCATGGGTGCTGAGATTCGTGTAGAAGACCGTCATGCTCTTGTTAAAGGTCCGGTCAAACTTATGGGCGCCCGCGTTAAATCTCCTGATCTCCGCGGAGGAGCAGCTCTTGTTCTCGCGGGCCTTATTGCAGAGGGTTACACGCTTGTCTCGGATACCTTCCACATCAAACGCGGCTACGAAGCCTTTGTTGAGAAGTTCAACGCTATAGGCGCCGTTATGGCACACATAGATATGCCTGATTAGCAGATGCACCGCACTTGAGAAAAAACGATAACCCGTAGTCGGTATTTTGTTCTGTTATCTTTTATATTCCTATTGACACTATAGGAATATAAGACTATTTTACGGTCAACAACAGTTGGCGCCATAACACGTGTTGTTTGCTCGATATGATATTCATGAGAAGGAGAGAACTTTATGGCACAGATTTATACTGCTGCAGACCAGCTGATAGGCAAAACTCCATTGCTTGAGCTGACTCATATAGAAAAAGAACTCGGCCTTGAGGCCAAGGTTGTTGCTAAACTGGAATACTTTAACCCTGCCGGTTCGGTTAAAGACCGTATTGCCAAGGCTATGATTGAGGATGCAGAAGCAAAAGGGATACTTGTTCCCGGCTCAGTTCTCATTGAGCCCACATCGGGAAATACCGGTATTGGTCTTGCTGCGGTTGCCGCTGCAAAGGGGTACCGCCTTATTATTACCATGCCTGAGACCATGAGTGTTGAGCGCCGCCAGATTATGAAGGCATACGGCGCGGAGCTTGTGCTTACAGAAGGCTCGAAGGGCATGAAAGGCGCTATCGCAAAAGCCGAGGAGCTTGCGGCACAGATCCCCAACAGCTTTATTCCCGGCCAGTTTGTAAACCCCGCAAACCCCAAGGCGCATTTTGAGGCAACAGGTCCCGAGATTTATGCCGATACCGACGGCGAAGTAGACATCTTTGTAGCCGGTGTCGGTACAGGCGGAACCATTACCGGCGTAGGCGAGTATCTCAAGTCACGCAAACCCGAGGTAAAGGTTGTCGCCGTAGAGCCGGCAAGCTCTGCAGTGCTTTCAGGCTGCGCAGCGGGAGCGCATAAGATCCAAGGTATTGGTGCAGGATTTGTGCCTGATGTTTTGAATACCGGTATTTATGACGAGATTATTCCCGTGGCTAACGAGGACGCATTTGCAACCGGTAAGCTTATTGGTCACAAAGAGGGCGTTCTGGTAGGCATATCCTCAGGCGCAGCCGCATGGGCTGCTATTGAGCTCGCAAAACGCCCCGAGAACAAGGGCAAAACCATTGTGGTGCTGCTTCCTGATACCGGTGACCGTTATCTTTCGACCCCACTCTTTGCAGAAGAATAACAGGACTCTCTCCTCCCTGTATTCTTTTGCTTTCCAGCAGAAGCCGGCTTGCTCTCCCAAAAAGAGCCGGCTTCCTTTTTGTTTTCGAGCCTGACAAAAGGACACACCTTTTGTCAGGCTCGAAAAGGTATGGATGCTCTATGTGCTCAGTGAGACCAGACAGAACATACATGAGTGATAGCTGATAATACTCCTGAAAGAAATACCGGTATTGATTAACCCGGAGCTGTTCTTTTTGTTGTAGAGAGACTGTCTTGTGGGCATGCGTTTGAGAGCGGACGATTGGGGAGAAAGGCCTGGTTACATGGACAATGTATCAGACATAATGCTAAGGCAGGCAAAGCCGCAGGATCTCGATGAGCTGATTCGGGTAACAGATGAAGCCAGGGCAGCATTGGGGGCTTTGGGCATAGACCAATGGCAGGGCGGGACTCCGCGTAAGGACACACTTATCAACGATATTTCCCAGGGCTGGACCTGGGTTGCGGTTGACGCCCGGGAGCCTGCTCATGTTTTGGGGTGCATGGCGGTTTGCGGAGGCGGAGAAGCAGACTATGACAACATTACAAGCGGCGCCTGGCTTACTTCTTCTCCCAATACACTCAAAGCAGGAGTTCCAACATACAGCTGTATTCATCGTGTTGCGGTTGCCAATGAAGCCCGCCGGAAGGGTATTGCATCAATGATGGTTGAAGCCGCAAAGCACATGAGTGCACAGGACGGTTTTATGAGTGTACGCGTAGATACCCATGCCGGTAATCTTCCCATGCAACATGTGCTCGAGAAGGCCGGGTTTACCCGTTGCTGCGAGCTCTTGATAACACTAAAAGAAGAGCCTACCAAGGAGCGCATTGGCTATGAGCTCATCTTGTAGTAAAATCTGACTGTTTGTGTGACATCTGCTGATATAAGGTTTCTAAAGAGAGGATTGGTATGTCAATAAAGATTGGTTTGGTTGGAACAGGAACCGTTGGCGGCGGTTGCATTGACGTTTTGCAGACACATCACGATGACTTTGCCCGTGACCTTGGGCTTGATCTCGAATTGGCGCGTGTGTGCTCACTGATTCCCGAGCAAGCAGAAGCGCATCATGTGAGCGATATTTTTACCCTTGATTATCATGACCTCATTAATGATCCCGAGATTCAGATTATTATTGAGCTTATTGGCGGGACCACAATTGCCAAAAGCATAATCTGCGAAGCACTCGAGGCGGGTAAGCACGTGGTAACCGCCAACAAGGCGCTCTTGGCCCGTGCGGGTGATGAGATTCTGACGCGAGCCAATGAGTTCGGACTCGAAGTTGCTTTTGAAGCAAGTGTAGGCGGAGGAATTCCTATCATCCGGCCGCTTATGCACTCGCTTACCGCTAACAGCATTATAAGCATCATGGGTATCGTCAACGGTACTACCAACTACATGCTTACCCGCATGGATGAGGGTTTCTCGTACGCAGAAGCACTTGCTGAGGCACAGAGCAAAGGTTATGCGGAGGCTGATCCCACGGCTGATGTTGACGGTCTTGATGCGGCCGCAAAGATCGCAATTCTTTCTTCGATTGCCTACAAGAGTCTGGTAACCATTGATGACGTTGCTACGCAGGGAATCCGTACCCTTGATGCCATTGACCTGAAGATTGCCAAAGAGCGGGGCTGCTGTATCAAGCTGCTTGCTATTGGTAACAACACCAAAGACGGAGTTGACGTGCGCGTACATCCGTCAATGCTCCCTGCCGAGCACCCGTTGTCACAGGTTAAGGGTGTTATGAACGCCATCTATGTAGTGGGCGACTTTGTGGGCGAAACTATGTATTACGGCGCCGGCGCCGGCAGTCACCCAACTGCAAGCGCGGTTATAAGCGATGTTATTGAAATTGCCCGCAATATTGAATGCGGTGGCGGTGTGCGTCTTGGCAAGCCGTGGAGCAAGCGTGCAGCCTTTGTATCACAAAAAGACGCGGAGTTTAGCTACTATCTGCGTCTCCCTGTGAGCCTCTCAGCAGCTTTTGATGTGCAGGTATTTGCAAAGAAGGCTGGTTTTGTGCTTAAAGAAGCGCCTTGCGCATACCATGACCAGGCGTCCGGAATTATACATTACGTGATGTTTACCGAGCCTGCGGCATATAAGACCCTTGAGGCAGCGCTTAACAGCCTTACCTGTCAGGATGGCCTTCTCATGGGCACGTCGGCGGTTATTCGCATGGTAGACTAACAAGTATTTGATGATGTGAGGACCGCAAAAGGAGGTTAGCATGATGAAGAAAACTATATTCAAAGGCAGCAGAAGAGCAATGTGCGCGGCGCTCTCGGCTCTTTTGGGAGCAGCATTGTTTATGGGTGCGACAAGTGCATTTGCGGCTGATCCTACCGGTGTGGCTGCGAGTTCAACGCTGCCCGCAGACAGTATTGCCTCGTATCAAATAGAGAACATTATTGATAATGACAATACAACCGCATGGGTAGAAGGTGTTCCCGGTAACGGCGAAGGCGAATATTTTGATTATTTCTATCCCAGCGGGACGCTTATTACCGGTGGAACCATCAAGGCCGGATACTGGAAGAGCGCCTATCTTTTTGATGCAAACGGCGCACCTACACGCATTACGGTAACAGCCGCGGGTAAGTCCCGTACTTTTGACATTCCGCAAATTGCCCCAACGTTTGTAACTTCAGGCAGCTATACCTATGTGGATGCAAACGGATACCAGGGTTTTACCTTTGTTTTTGACGAGCCTTTAGTAAGCGACGGAGCGGTTCGTATAACCATAAACTCGGTGCGTCCCGGTTCCCTGTGTGATGATACCTGCATTTCAGAGCTCCACTTTACCACGTCTGAAGTAGTAAAAGACGGCGACCGCTCAATTGTTGTTCCCGATACTCTTACCAAGCGCATAAGCACCATGGCAAACTATCTCTATAGGTGGGAGGTTGGCTGGCGCGATCTCTATGCCATTGATTTGCGCATGGATAAGGTAAACGCGCATACCAAAGCGTTACTTATTTATGAATACATTTATCATAATGCCAAGAACGACATGCGTATTCTGCCCGGTACATTAACTGATCCTCATACCATAACTGCCCAGAATCTCGAGTCCCTGTGCATAAGCCTGTTTGGTGAGGCAGACCCTGCTGTTATCAATGATTTCGCACAAAGCATAGCATTGTCTTATTCTAACGGTGTCTATGAAGTCAACTCGTACGGTGATTTTGGCGATGCCGGAAACATTATTTTTGGCGGGGCAACCCTTAAAGGAATCGAGAGAGGCCGTCTTGTGTTTACCGGCGAAGTCAGGCAGTATGACTCAGGCGCAGGCCAGTACGGCGGTTATGTTCCGGTAGCTTCTTACACGGTATTTGCAGCTCCAAACCCTGCCGGGACCGAGCCCGAGTGGCATTTTGACGAGCTTTTGGTAGACTACAATGAACATTCGTTCACGGGCGACAACGGCGGCGAAAGCGTGCCCTCTGATTTGGTTCCCGGTGAGGATTATGCTTACATAGATGCCGGCCAAAAACAGGCATATTCAGCAGACGAGCTGGCTGACCTTGCAGTTGCCTATTATTGGAACCATTACGGCGTTACACCGCAATATGTAGAGTACGGTTATGGCTCTGACGGTCTTATACATATCCATTTGTACAACATAATTAACCTTGGTCCCGAGGACTCTCATACAGGTACATTGGCGTGGTATTTTGTGGATGAGTACGGCATTGGAACAGATATTGTTGACAATTATGTTGATCTCAATGCATAAATAACACTAATTCTGCGCTACACATAGAGGCAAAGGCGGCTATCATATATTTTATGCGGAATTCCGGTAGGAACTGTATCGGAGTTTTGGTTTTAAACAATGATGCGCGGGTGTAACAGCCCGCGCTTTTACGGAGGTTTTTAAGGTATGAAGGCTATTATTCCGGCTGCCGGTCTAGGTACACGTTTTTTGCCCACTACAAAAGGCGTGCCCAAAGAGATGTTGCCCGTTCTTGACAAGCCGGTTTTGCAGTATGTTATAGAAGAAGCCGCTGCGGCACCCGCATGTGACGGTAGCGTGGTTATTTTGAGTGATATAAAGGAGAGCATCGAGAGCTATTTTCAGCCGGATCCCGCATATCACAGCCGTCTCAAAAAAGAGCAGCATCATGAAGCTTGCGAAACTGCCGAGAAGCTCGGCGCTTTGCTGACCTATGTGTACCAGGATGCCCCACGTGGCCTGGGTCATGCGGTACATTGCGCAGCGTCAAAGACAGACAACGAGCCGTTTTATGTGCTCTTGGCTGATGTGGTAGTTCCCAACCATACCATTTTGCAAGAGCTCTATGAGGTTTCTCAAGCCCATAACGGCGCGAGCGTCATAGCCGTTTTTGCCGTACCTGATGACCAAATAAGCCGTTTTGGTATAATTGCCGGTACCTGCGAAGAAATATTAAGTGATTCAGGTATTGTTCCTTCAGATGATGCGGCATATGATAAGCCCGGTGCGGTTTGGAAGATTGACTCAATGATCGAGAAGCCCAAGCGTGAGCTTGCCCCGAGCCGTCTCGCGATATTTGGCCGTTACCTGCTTTCTCCGCGTATCATGGAGCTTCTGAGCACACAGGAACCCGGTGCCGGCGGAGAAATTCAGCTGACCGATTCATTGGTTCGAAGCCTTGAAGAAGAACCCATGTATGCCTACGTTATTGACCCCAACGAGGGCTATGATACCGGCACTATTCCCAACTACATCGCCGCAAACGTACACATGGCTCTCGCCGACGAGCGTTACGCAGCACTTCTCCGCGAGGCTCTCGCCGACGTATTCGCATAAAAATTTACCTATGGATTAGACCGTTTTTGTTAAGATAAGATAATCGGTTTAGGTTTAGAAATGCTGAGTGGGGACCCTCTTTTTCTGGTGGTCTTCGAGAAAAACTCTCTTAAAAGCGCTTTGCGGGTGCGAGGACTGTCTGAGCGCGCCCTTTGCGCGAGTTCCGCAGCAG
>JAFWFL010000079.1 GCA_017515595.1 Coriobacteriales bacterium | reverse complement strand
TCATCATTGGGTTGCTTCTTACTTATAACTTAGCAATAGAAGAGCATCTTGTTGTAGGTTGGGAGCGGCCAGGCTTCTGTTGAAACGATGCCTTCCATCTCATCGCATACAGCCCTCAGGACATCCATTGCGGCAATAACGTCATCATGGAATGAACGGGCCTTATCAAGAGCGTTGCTGGTGCCTTTTGCCTTAAGGAGTGCGGCATCGAGCGCGTCAACGGCGTCAGATATACGGTTTGCACCGTCGTTGAGTTTGGAGAGGAGCTTGAGGTCTGCGAGCGGCTCGAGCGCGGGGTTTGCCTGCTTCTTGGCATTAATGGTTGAGGCAACCTGCTCTGCGTAATCGCGAACGGCAGGGGCGATCTTACGCTTGACCATGTGGCTCATAGTCTGGCCTTCGATGTTGATCATCTTTGAGTAGGTATCAAGCTTTACCTCATAGCGGCTTCTGTTCTCAACCGGGCTCAGAACGCCAAACTCCTCAAAGAGGGCAACGTTCTTGGGATCGAGCATATAAGGTGCAGCATCAACCGTTGACTTGAGGTTCAAAAGACCACGGCGGGCGGCTTCTTCAAGCCACTCGTCCGAGTAACCGTCGCCGTTAAAGATAATGCGCTGGTGCTTGGTCAAGGTCTCACGAACCCATGCGAATGCTGCGGCTTCAAAGTCGTCTGCACCTTCCATGGCCGCACAGAACTCTTTGAGCGACTTGGCCACAATCGTATTCAAAATGGTGTTGGCATCAGCGAGGTTAATCTGGCTGCCCGGCATACGAAACTCAAACTTATTGCCGGTAAAGGCAAACGGTGAGGTACGGTTGCGGTCAGTGTTGTCGCGCTCAAAGCTCGGCAGTACCTCGGCGCCAAGGTCCATGTACACCTTTTGTACCGTGGTGCCTTCTTCACCGGTAATAATAGAAGTTACAACGCGGTCAAGCTCGTCGCCAAGGAAGATCGAGATAACAGCAGGCGGCGCCTCGTTTGCACCCAGACGGTGGTCATTGCCGGCAGAAGCTACCGAGATGCGCAGCAGATCCTGGTAATCATCAACTGCCTGGACAATCGAAGCCAGGAATACCAAGAAGCGCAGGTTGCTTGCCGGGGTCTTGCCGGGATCAAGAAGGTTCTCGGAATCAGTTGCGATTGACCAGTTGTTATGCTTGCCCGATCCGTTAATGCCCTCAAAGGGCTTCTCGTGCTGCAGACATACCAATCCATGGCGACTTGCGATGGTGCGCATAAGCTCCATGGTGAGGAGGTTATGGTCAATGGCAACGTTACTGATGGTATAAAGCGGTGCGAGCTCGTGCTGGCAGGGCGCTACCTCATTGTGCTTGGTCTTTGCGGCTACGCCGAGCTTCCAGAGCTTGTCATCGAGCTCCTTCATAAACTCGTTCACTGTGGGGCGAATGGCGCCAAAGTAATGCTCTTCAAGTTCCTGACCCTTGCAGGGGGCTGCGCCAAAGAGGGTACGTCCCGTAAGAATAAGGTCCTGACGCTGCTCGTAATCAGATTCCTTGATCAAGAAGTACTCTTGCTCGGCGCCTACGGTGGTGGTTACACGAGCAACTTCCTGGCCAAACAGTGAGAGCACCTTGCAGGCCTGCTGAGAAATAGCCTCCATGGAGCGCAAAAGCGGGGTCTTCTTGTCGAGGGCTTCTCCGGTATATGAGCAAAATGCTGTGGGGATGCAGAGAACCTCGTCCTTAATAAAGGCATAGCTCGTAGGATCCCATGCGGTGTATCCGCGTGCTTCAAACGTTGCACGTACGCCGCCCGAGGGGAAGCTCGATGCGTCAGGCTCGCCCTGAATAAGCGCTTTGCCCGAGAAGGACATGATTGCGCGCCCGTCTGACTGGGGCTCCAAAAACGCGTCGTGCTTCTCGGAGGTAATGCCGCTCAGAGGCTGGAACCAGTGGGTATAGTGCGTAGCACCGTGAGCCACTGCCCATTCCTTCATAGCATGTGCAACAACGTTTGCGACTTCGATATCAAGCGGCTTTCCTTCTTTAATGGTCTTTGCAAGCGCCTTATAGGTTGCCGACGGCAAAAGCTCTTGCATGGTATGATCATTAAAAACGAGTTCACCAAACTCTTCTGCTACTCGTCCCATAACCCTTCCTTCCTTTGATCCGGTTAAAAGTAAAACGCACCTTACCGCTCTTATGTTACGAGCAGTTTTCTGTTATAGTCCGTATGCTATTCCGTAATCCCCTGTTAATGCTTTTGTTATTGAGCCGCAATTTTTGCGGCGGTCTCGAGACCGTGCGCCATAGCCTGGGCAACAAGCGAGGGGCCAAGGAGTGCGTCTCCCGCAAGGAATACCTTGTCAGAGCCGGCAAATGCATCGAGCACCCGCTGCTCGGGGCCGGTAAACCCTTTTGCAATCAACACAAGCTGAGCGGGAATATCACGCGAGGAATCCTCGGACATGTTGTCTTGAATGGTTGCTGCCTCAACTGCTCCCGAGCCCTTAAATGCGACGGTATCGCATGACCACATGCGCGGATCCTCGCCAAATACCTCGGCAGATTCAACGTGGCCGTAGCTCTGCGAATACACATTGCGCGGACCGGGCCATACCTTTGTGCTGTCACACATGGCAGGCGGGCAGCTTGCGCGAATAATCTGATGCACGCTTTGAGCTCCCTGGCGCAGCGCGGTAGCAACGCAGTCTGTACCGGTATCTCCGCCGCCAATAACCAGCACATCTTTACCTTTGGCGGTAATTGTTGGTTCGCGGCCATCGAGCAAAGACTTGGTTGCCTCGGTAAGATAATTCACCGCAAAGTGGATGCCCGGCAGATTTGCGCCGGGAACACGCACACTCCTGGGTACCCGGGCGCCAATCGCCAATACTACGGCAAATGACTCACGCAAAATTGCCTGGGCATCTTGAACTGCATCTTTGTTACAGAGAAACTCAATGCCGCTTTGCCGCATAAGCTCAATACGCCGCATGACAATATCTTTGGGCAGCTTCATGGCAGGGATGCCGTACATCAAAAGGCCGCCCGGCCGGTCATCCTGCTCATAAATGCGCACTCTGAACCCGTTGCGGGCAAGCTCCCAGCCAGCGGCAAGACCAGCGGGGCCCGAGCCTATAACGCTTACCAGCGGAGCGCTTGTCCAGGTGAACAGCAGCGGCTCCATACCGTGTGCCCAGTAATACTCAGACACCGCGAGCTCATTGTCATGGATGGTCACGGCTTCTTCATGCAAACCCAAATTACAGGCAGTTTCGCATGGCGCCGGACATACACGGCCCGTGAACTCGGGGAACGGGTTGGTAAGAGCGAGTCTCTCGGCCGCTTCTTCCATACGGTTATGGCAGAGAAGGTCATTTATCTCAGGAATGAGGTTGTGGAGCGGGCACCCTGTGGCGCGCTGCGCGTTATTAAAAACAAGGCCGCTCTGACAAAAAGGCACGCCGCAATTCATACATCTGCTTGCCTGCTCACGCTGCTTTTCTTCACTGAGAGGCTCAACAATGCTGTCAAAATTGCGCACCGCTTCGCCTGCCGGCTTGGTGTTGTGCTCGCATCTTGCAATTTTTAAATATGCTCCCGGAACTCCCATGTTACACCTCCTGCTCTGCTTCGAACGCACGCTCAACAGCGTCGGTGTGCGAGAAACCCGCCGCTTCGAATTCTTTGGTCAGCAATAGCATCCGCTCGTATTCACGAGGGATAACCTTAACAAAATCATCTTTAATATCCTGGAAGCGGTAGAGAATCTTGACGCCAAGCGGGCTGCCCGTACGGCGGGTATGCTCCTCTACCAGGGTCTTTATGAGCTTCAGATCTTCTTCATCAGGAGCTGCGAGCTTTACCATGTCTTTGTTGCACCGCTCGCTCAGGGTGTGCGATGCGTCATACACAAACGCAACGCCGCCGCCCATACCGGCCGCAAAGTTCACGCCTACTTCGCCCAGAACAAGTACCGTACCGCCGGTCATATACTCACAGCCGTTGTTGCCCACGCCTTCTACCACAAGCGTGGCGCCGGAGTTACGCACCGCAAACCGCTGCCCGGCAAGGCCGTTTACAAAACCGCGGCCGCTTGTCGCTCCGTAAAACGCAACGTTGCCCACAACAATATTCTCCTCGGGAATATATGTTGCCGCCTGCGGAGGGGCCACAGATACAATACCGCCCGAGAGGCCCTTGCCAAAGAAGTCGTTTGCGTCGCCCCTGATGTTGAGTGTAATACCGCTTGGCAAAAACGCGCCAAAGCTTACGCCGCCCGAGCCTTCGCAATCAATGGTAAGCGTTTCATCAGGCAAGCCATCAGCATGGCGCGCAGTCACGCTCGAACCAAGCATGGTTCCTACACACCTGTTAACATTTGCAATCTCGGCGCTAAAGCGCTGGGGCACAAGCGTTGCCCGTGCTGCCTGCGTATACGGAATCAAAAGTGTCGCGTCAAGCGTTTGCGGCAGCGGATTCTCCGGTGCATTTTCCCTGCGGGAGTGAGGGCAGTCAGCACCGGTAATAGACTGGCCATACTCGGCCTTGGCCTTATACAAAAGGGAAGATACATCAACAAGCCGGGCCTTCCAGCTGCGCTCATTGGAATGCCTGCGGAGACATTCCACATGACCCACCATCTCTTCTACCGTCGCAAAGCCAAGCGATGCCATAATGACGCGCAGCTGCTCAGCCACCATGAGCATGAAGTTCTCTACATACTCGGGCTTACCGCTAAAATGACTGCGCAGATGGCAGTTTTGAGTTGCAATGCCCACCGGGCAGGTATCCTGCTGGCAATCGCGCTGCATAAGGCAGCCAAGAGCAATAAGCGGCATGGTTGCAAAGCCAAATTCCTCGGCGCCCAAAAGGCATGCAATCGCTACGTCACGACCATCCATAAGCTTGCCGTCGGCTTCGAGCACAACGCGCGAACGCAAGCCATTGCGCAAAAGGGTTTGTTGTGTTTCGGCGAGGCCCAGCTCAAGCGGCAATCCGGCGTGGTAAATCGAGTCGCGCGGTGCAGCTCCGGTACCGCCGTTGCAGCCCGAGATCAAAATCTTGTGCGCGCCGCCCTTGGCAACACCCGTCGCGATGGTACCCACGCCCGCCTCGGCAACAAGCTTTACCGAGATACGCGCATTCGAGTTCGCGTTCTTCATATCAAATATGGTCTCTGCCAGGTCTTCTATTGAGTAAATATCATGATGCGGGGGCGGGGAAATAAGGCCCACGCCGGGAGTGCTGCGGCGCGCCTTGGCAATCCAGGGCCACACCTTGCCTCCGGGCAAGTGCCCGCCTTCACCGGGCTTGGCTCCCTGTGCCATCTTAATCTGAATTTCGGTCGCACTCATAAGATAGCGGCTCGTCACACCAAAACGTCCTGATGCGAGCTGCTTAATGGCCGAGCGCTTGCTGTCGCCGTTGGGCAGCGTCACTTCGCGAATGGGATCTTCTCCGCCTTCTCCGCTGTTTGACCTGCCGTGCAGGCGGTTCATCGCAATAGCCAGACACTCATGGGCTTCCTGCGAAATTGATCCGTAGCTCATAGCGCCCGTGTTAAAGCGCTTCACAATCTCAATTGCCGGCTCTACTTTATTGAGCGCAATAGATTGGTGCGCAGGTACAAGCTCCAGCAGATCGCGCAGCATAACCGTACGGCCCGGCTTGTGAATTGACTCGCTATACTTCTCAAACAATTCGCGGCTGTTCTCACGCACCGCCCGCTGCAAAAGGTTAATAGTGATAGGGTTAATAAGGTGGTCTTCGCCGCCCTGGGGACGCCATGAGGTAATGCCCGAACTCGGCAGCTGCTTGGGAGAAGGAGAATGCAGCATCATGCGCACACGCTGAGCCCGCTCGTCGCATTCGCGCTGGACATCATCAATACCCAGGCCTCCAATACGGCTTACCGTACCGGTAAAATGCGCATTTACGAGCTCTGACGAGAGTCCTACGGCTTCAAACACCTGAGCCGCATGGTACCCCTGCATGGTCGAGATGCCCATCTTTGACATAATGGAGACAATACCTGCTACGAGCGCGTGGTTATAGCTTTCTATTGCCTCAGGCGCGCTCTTTTGCAAAACTCCGCGTTCACACAAAGAAGTAATAGTGTCATGCGCAAGATAAGGGAATATCCCAGATGCCGAGAAACCCACGATTGCGGCAAAGTCGTGCGCGGTAATGGCGTCGCCTGATTCTACAATGATGTCGGCATGGGTACGCAGACCCTTTTGCAAAAGGCAATTATGCACTGATGCCACCGCTAAAAGCGACGGGATGGGAATGAAGCCCGCCTCGGCGCGATCGCTCAAAACCACAATATTGGTACCGCTTCGCACGGCCTTCTCGGCATTATCGCGCAAAGCCTGGAGAGACTCTGCAAGGGCATGGGGATTGCCGTTGTCAGGGTACACCGCTCTGAGCGTAATGGCCTTAAAGCCCTGACGGTTTATATGAGCAAGGGCCTTGAACTGGTCCTCGGTTAAAATGGGAAAGTCAAAATGAACGAGTTTACAATTTGCACGTGTATCCTCAAGCAAATTGCCGTGGTTACCCACATAGAGGAGCGTTGAGGTAATAAACGACTCGCGCAAAGCATCAATGGGAGGGTTGGTTACCTGGGCAAAGAGCTGGCTAAAGTAGTCAAAAAAGCTGCGCGGATGCTCGGAGAGACAGGCAAGCGGAATATCGACGCCCATCGACGCAAGCGGCACCGAGCCGTTTTGCGCCATGGGGATAATCACTTCTTCTATATCGTCATAGTGATACCCATGTGCTGCCTGGCGCTCATGGAGCGGGATGCCGTCGTCAGGCTCGGCAGGGCACGGTGCCTGGGCATCTTCCATAAGGTTTTGAATGGTGAGCATTTGGGAATCGAGCCAAGAGCGGTAGGGTTTCTCGTTCGCAAATGCATCTTTTATTTCATCATCAAAAAGCACGCGCCCCTTGGCAGGGTCAACCATGAGCATCTGCCCCGGTCCCAGGCTTCCCGCCAAAAGAATTGTCGCGGGGTCAACATCCAAAACGCCCACTTCGCTCGAGAGAATAAGCCTGTCGTCTGAAGTCACGTAATAACGCGCCGGGCGCAGGCCGTTGCGGTCAACAACTGCGCCAGTAATATCTCCGTCAGAAAACGCGATTGCCGCAGGTCCGTCCCAGGCCTCGGTAAGCATTGACTGGTATTCATCCCATGCGCGACGCTTATCCGAGAGGTTCGCATTTTTGTCCCACGGCTCGGGTAAAACCATGGTAACAGCACGTGTGAGGCTCCGGCCGTTCATCGTTATAAACTCAAGCAAATTGTCGAGCATGGCCGAGTCGGACCCCTCACCGTTGATAATAGGCAAAACCTTGTTAAGCCTGTCTCCGAGAACCGGCGAGTAGAGATTTGATTCGCGGGCATGCGTCCAGCTAATATTGCAGCGCAGCGTGTTGATTTCGCCGTTGTGCACAATAAAGCGGTTAGGATGCGCGCGCTCCCAGCTGGGGGTTGTATTGGTGGAATAGCGTGAATGCACAAGGGCAATCGCGGTTTCAGTAGAAGCATCGTCAAGGTCGCGGTAAAAACGCCGCATCTGCGTTGCCACAAGCATTCCCTTGTAAACAATGGTTTTTGAGCTCATGGAGCACACATAGAATATCTTGCCGAGAAGCTCCTGCGACTGAGCTGTGGCTTTCTCTATGGTACGACGGCATATATAAAGCTCGCGCTCAAATGCAGCTCCTTTTGCCACATTCTCAGGCCTGCCCAAAAATGCCTGCTTGATGGTTGGCATACAATCCCGCGCCGTCTCGCCCAAATCATGAGGATCTGTTGGCACGTCACGCCAGAACAAGAGTGGGATACCGCACTGGGCGCATCCTTCTTCAAAGAGACGAATACCGCAGTCGCACCCTTCTTCATCCTTTGGCAAAAAGAGCATGGCTACGCCATAATCACCCTCGGCAGGTAACAAATGTCCGCATTTTTGCGCCTCTTTGCGAAAGAACCTGTGCGGTACCTGGAACAAAATTCCCGCACCGTCACCGGTATTCTTCTCAAGACCAACGCCTCCGCGGTGCTCAAGGTTTACAAGCACCGAGAGCGCATCATCAATTATTTGGTGCGAACGCTTGCCCTTAAGGTGCGCAAGCGCCCCAATACCACAGGCATCATGTTCAAATTCCGCGCGGTATAACCCTGCTTCAGCTGCATCCTGAATAGATATGTTTTCCACGTTGCCTCCTCTCAAAAGCGAACATACCGGTATACGGCCATCATAAGGAGGCAGTGTAAAATGACGGCGTAACATGAGCGTTACTGGAATATTAAACCTCGATGTTGTAAATGCTAACAAATGGTTAATTGATTTGTAGTGACATCATAGTATTATGTGCTATAATTTTGTTGTACAAAATTATAGGAGGTATTATGGGTGATGTCATAATTGCAGAACATGCCTTAAAACATGGTATTGACGAGAGTGACATTCGTTATGCTTGGGATAATTTCTTAAGGAAACAATACCGGGGATCGCCAAATGAAGGGGAAATAATTGTTGTTGGTTATGATAGAAAAGGTGAATTTATAGAACTGGTTGCTGCTGAGCGTGTGTTTGGAACAGTAATATTTCATGCACTCAAACCCCCAACAACAAAAGTTTTACAAGAGCTTGGACTAAAAGGTAAAGGGATGCACAGATGACAGTATTAACTTCTCAAGAAATAGAAGAACAGTTTGGCATTACTGCAGATCAGCTCGATATGTGGGAATCAGATGTTTGCAACGGTATTTTTCATGGAGAACCGCGCGGCGAAGTTATTGTTGGCAGACCATTGCTTTTTGGACAAGAAATGAAACAAGTCGGATTTAAAGAACCCATAAGCATTATTAATGCCATTGATAAAAGAGCAAACCAATTGGGCATGCGAAGATCCGACTATTTGAGATATCTTGTAGAAGAAGACTTGAAAATAGCAGGTATTGCGTAAACACAACACATAAAAGAGAATGGATCTTGTGCTTTAGCCGCAAGTACTGTAGTTAATGCTGGTCCCAACATAATAATAGCTTTTACCAGGGTTCTTTTTACACAATGAGTATTTTATTTAATGTATTACGCGCGTCTTCCCAGGTAACAATGTCACAGTGAACCTGACAAAAGCTGTCCTTCTGTTAGGTTTAAAACTGCTTAAGATTCAAGAGAGTAGTAAACCCGACAGGTAACATTAGTCAACAATACTTGGTACCGTTGATAAATAGCATCGGTACCATGAACATAGAGCGTTGAATGCCTCGATGTACATCCGATCCGGAGAGTTGCAACAAAAAGAGAAGACTGATCTCAGGATAGCACTTGGTACGGAGGTTCGTAATCACGTTGCGCATAGAATTGACTCAATTTTGTCCACAATTTTTAAATGTGTAGCCATGCAGCACCACATTCAAGATTTATTCTGCTGGTCAAATATAAATGCCGAGAAAAACTCGCATGTAAAAAGACTAATGCTTTTTGAGGGTTTCTCGGTTATAGAGATTTTAACTCTGATTTAGCTCCTGTTGGTCACACATTCAAAATTTGTGGCAAAAACAGAGTTCATTTTATGCGCACAGAAGAAGTAAAGATGAGTAAGTGATACCTACTTTGTTTACTAGTGATACCAAATTTGTAGATTGGTACTACCTTGGGGTTTTACTACCCATTTAAGGATACGGTTTTCCTCTTGCTGAGAAGCCTTTAGTTTTTGAGGTAAGTTATATACCTGCTGATATAAAAATGTTTAGTAATGTCATACTAGACAATTGCCATAACTCAAAACTACCATATAATGTTTTTGCTTCATAATAAAGTGGCGCAACACTAAATGGAATACTACAGAAATGCTGCCAGCTTTGGTGTTTGGGAAACAAAAGTCATGTATACACACATTGCTTCAATAGGATTATTATATACCTCAATATTGTATTGTTGTTTTTGATTCCCTTTTTTGTCGTTTGTATAGTAATATGTCTTTACAGCAAATCCTTCTCTTGTAAGTTCTATACCCGTTCCTCCATCACCGTCATGCATTTTATAACTTGCGCTTGTAACTTTACCGTCTTTAGAGAAACTGACATCTATTGCGTAGCCTTGCCTATCCCTGCCGCGTTCACGTATAGCTGCTTGTTTGTTTCCGATATAGTAGCCAGTTATTACTCTACCATTTTTAAACTCAGTTACGAAAAGATGATTCCATTCTATATCTGCGTCAATCTCTTCTCTTGTTTTATCATATGATATAGAACAAAATAGGCGCTGCAACGCATCAAAGTCGTCTATCGTATAAATCGGAACGATTACTGGGATTTCTTGATTCGAAACTTCATCGATATTCTTGTTTTGAGCATTTTCATCGACATGTGTTTCTGTCGAATTGCCGTTGGATTCACTACATCCTGTTAAAAAACTTATCAATGATAAAGTGGCAATACCAATAAGGGATAAGAATTCCTTTCTAGCTAAATATTTCATATTTACCCTCTTTTGAGAATCATAGAATACCCCAGGTTATAGTTCCGTTCTTTCATCCTATGGATACATAATAAACTATATAGCCCAGAGGTATATATAGTTTAAGAAAACAATGAATAACCCAAACTACGTATTTGATGCGACTTAATTTTCAAGTATTTGATGCGTAAAGGTTTTAACCTCAAAACTTATGCACAACCATGGGCTATTATTGTCAGTAACCATTCAGTTATCTCAAAGTCCTTTAAAATACGCTTCGATCCTTTTGGACATAAGTTTTCTGCGCTGTATGAGAAAATCTGAATAATTTCGAGCATCCATTCCAAAGATATTTTCAGGTATACAGTTGTCTTGTAAGTTTTTCATAAGTGCATTTATGTCCGAAATATCACCGAAATACGTGTTCCCTGAAATACATGCATCGCGTGCCTCGGTGAAGTATTCGCCTACTCTTTTATCTGCTATCTTTATATTTATACGTCTTTCAAGATAGGCATAGTTAGCTATTTGGTTATAAAGACCTTGAGGTGCGTTAAGCTCAGCTTTTAGGTAGTTTTTTGGGAAGATATGGTGGATGTCACCAATAGTTGCGACAACATCCAATACCTTTACTCCGTTTGAGAACAAGGTATTAGCAGCGCTTCTTACCTGTGATGCTACATATACTAACCAAGCACCCGTTCGAGTGCTCGTTGTTTCGAGTTGTTGGGTAATTCGACATTCCAAAATGTGTCAGACAACCGTGCAGCAGTAATATCCTCGTAGACCTTTAAGAAACCTTGCTCTGATATGCGTCTCATATCGCGATCCATGATTGATTCTGAAGAACCGGAGTAGCGGCCGGTAAGAACTGACATTACATACCAGCGTTGAACCCAACGCTTAACATCTGTCGATTCTATATTTGGATCTTTGCGGAGTGTAAGATAAAGATTATACGCAAAATTAACCGCACCCTTAGAAACAATCAAAGATGGTGCGACGAATCCGGCTGATCGCAGAGCCAATACAAAATCTTGAAAATTGTTACGATCCATAAAGCGCAAAATGCTATCGTGCAGACGCAAGAAAGACTCATCAGCTATCTGGCTTTTAAAGTCACGTGCCTCAAAGTCACGGCCAGATAACAACGACACAAGGTCGGAAAGTTTTCCCCTCCCAAACTCATGCATAAACGCAACACGCAAGACATCGTTATAATCCGGATCGTAGATATCATCTTTATCGTTTTTAAGCCATTCAGCTTTTGGTGCGTATTCCGATATCATAAAATCCTGGTCGTTCTGAGAAATGGTTGACCAGAACTCAGGTTTTACAGCAAGATGGCAATAGTAGTCAATTGCCTTGCGCAGCATTGAACCACCATGAGCTTCATCTGCGGCTATCTTAGACATGGCAAAATCGGCTTGTGAGAGTACCGCGCCTTTCGAGTTGATACGGATGAAAATATCAGTAACTTCATCGATAGTGCAATCTGCATTGATTACAATGCAACCAATCTGACGAGTAGCAATGGCGAGAAGATCAGTGATTCTAGCATTGACAGAACTCGGATCACAATCTGGATTTTTGGCAATATAGTTGTTTACAAATGACCATGAATTGAAACCGGGTTTAAACAGCTCAGCGATATCTGAAATCCATTTAGAATCATTATCGATGACAGGTGTGTGAACGGCGAACGGAGTATCTTCTCCATCGTATTGTGGATTGAAAGCAATTTTAATTCTCTTTTTCTCATAATCATCATTGAGTACCGGCAAACCGGAAAGAGAAGCCATTAATGCAGTAATTCGTTGCTGACCATCTATGAGAACGGTTTTGCCTTCTGAAGTACCGCCGCCTTTAATCTTTACATCAGGATTTTTCCAGGTAATGAGGTATCCTGTTGGATAACCATGGTAAAGTGAATCAATAAGATCGCGAACCCTAGTACTATCCCAAACAAAAGGTCGCTGAATTTCTGGAATTGCAATGTCACCTGAATCAATAAGACCAAGGATGTTTTGAACTGAGTATGTTGTGACGGAGTAGGAATCCTTCATAGCAGCAGACCTTTCTTTAAACCTCCAGAATACACTAAACACAGGCAATTATGAATACATTATACACCATACTGATACACACTGTTTCCATTCAGAGCATTGTAAAGCGTCCCTCTACTGCTCTACTAACCTATTTCAGCGGTCAAATAAAGCAGCTTCGTAGAAAAGGTGCTCGGTTTTTGACACGAGGTCGTGCTCTCTGTCTTATTTTTGGGAAGAGGCGGGCATACATTCCGTCCT
>JAFWFL010000078.1 GCA_017515595.1 Coriobacteriales bacterium | reverse complement strand
GGTATCAATTGCTGCATAGTACTTCACAGATACCTACTTTCTTGCCTCTGCAATTTCTGCATTTATTTCATCTAAGGTCATATCGGCAATTCCGTATTTCTCAGCAATCATACTCGCTTGTCTATTTGCTGCCAAATTTGATCATGGACTTTTGTTAACCTTGCCTATGTTGTTATATACAAGGTAAGAAACCTCGTTTTCTTTCCAATCTATTGGGCAGCGGTATGGCGTGTGGTTATGCGGGCAAAGGCGTGGGTCTTGCTAACAGCAAAACCGAGCTTGGCATATCTACTTCAACTGCCAATACTCATATCCGCCATATATATCAAAAGCTGAGCATTCATACAAAACAAGAGCTGTTTGATTTATTTTGCGAATAGCGGGGATTCGCATGCTCTCCAGTTGAGTATCCCTTCTGCATTCCCAGAGGCAATCACCATACTCTTAAGTGGAGGATTTACTGGCACAGATTGCCGTTTAGTGGAGAATTTTGAGGTTTCTCGGTATCATAAAGAATTGATGTATATACATCTACCTGGTATTTCAAAAACTGCCGAGAAACCCTTTGCTATTGCTTAAAGTGTTTTTCGGCAATTTGAGGACTAAATAAGCAGTTGTTACCGTAGTTATGAGTTGGCCACCAATATACCGGCTACACGGCCTCCGGTAATGCAACGGCCAATTGAGATGCCGCTAAGTTCCAATAGATAAGCCGGACAACCGTAAAATTGTCCGGCACATTTCCTGCAGCACAAAGCCCGGGTATTGGGCCAAGATTTTTATCGAGTACCTCAAAGTTTGCATTTGTAACCAAACACCACATTTCGTAGCGCGATCTTATATAAAGCTGTTGCGCATAAAACTGGCATCATTTTTGTCGAGTAGACTGGCCCCTTACGAGGCCAGTCTACTCGACCAAATTAGAGCCATTTTTGTGCACAGAAGGTTTCCCTCTGTTCACGGGGCAAACTGCTCAACAACTACCCTTGCGTACAAGAATGGTCCTTTTGAGCCTCATTATTCCCTAGCTGCAAATGCGGGAAATAGTTTACCGTTCACACAAGACGCCACTTAGCCCGATTGTGAACCTGGCTTTTTTATTCTTTCGGGCCAAAAAAGCTCAGATTCGTGTCGGTATTCGTAGTGGTGTTAAAATGCTGCTTTGCGAAACATAAGTTCGTGGTTTATGTTAATCCATTTCTTCAAGCAAAAGAAAATGGCCTTTCCGGGCAGTGCGCAAGCAAGGGGTACACAATGGCTTCAGCATGCAGAACATCGTTTGATGAGCTTTGGAACTGCTCCACTGGAGTTGGGAATCAAGAGGTGTAAGGTACCATAAATTGAATACACAGAACCTGCAATTGAATAATTCGAAATCGGGCATAATACAAGTCGACGGAAGCCCGTTTCTCATTAAAGGCTCACGGGTGACGCCGGTTTTGGCTTAGCCGCTAATCCTCCGTAATAGGTTTAGCGGCTGTTTCTTTTTCAGAAACCACCAAGCTGCGTCTCTGCCAGCCCAGCGCAACAGGCTCACAATAGATAACAAAGAGCACAGGAAGCAACATCTGTGCTCTTTGTTTCAAAAAAGAGATTTTAAAGTGTGCTTAGAGCATGGCGGGCTGCCATACGGCCGGAGTTAAGATTGCAGCCTCCAATTGATGCCGGGACTTCAATAGTATAGGTACCGTAATAAAGCATACAGGAGTCGGTACCAACAGCATACAAACCCGGAATAGCTTCACGGGATTGCTTGAGAACCTGGTAATTACGGTTAACCATAATACCGCCCATAGATGTGCCATAGCAGCACTTTTGCTTCAACGCATAGAATGGGGCAGTTTTAATGGCATGGAGCATTGCCGGATCCTTGCCAAAATCCTCATCTTCGCCGGCTTCACAGTAACCATTGTAGCGCTCAACTGCGGCTACGAGTGCATCTGCATTAAGACCAACCTGCTCGGCTAACTCTTCAAGCGTGTCCGCCTTAAAAATACACTCGGAACCAGCTTCAAGGCAAGATGCTACTTCGCCTTTTACGTCAAAGTTATCAAAGGTATCCTGAGCCCACGCGTCATGCATAATGCCCAAGATATCTTCATCGCAAATCATATATGAGTCCTGCTGGAAGCTTACGGCGTTGGAGCAGCATCCATCAGAAACTGCTGCGCAGTTTTCATCAGTATAACGAACAGCTTCCTGGTTAATCCATAAGCTGTTGCCATCGCCGCCCAGACGGATACCCAAGAAGAAGCTCAGGTCACCAATAAGGGCGTTAGTAAGGAAGCAAGTAACATGACGGTTATCAAAGGCACCGGCTGCGTATGCCATATTAAAGCCATCGCCAATGTTATAGGGACTACCGTTTAAAATTGAATTAGCAACAACAATACCCTGATGTTCCATCATGTCGGGGTTGCTCGCAAAACCACCTGATGCAAGAATAACGGCTTTGGCGTTGACTTGCAGAACGCCATTTGGGGTGGTGGCATAAATACCGGTTACTGTGCCGTCCTCAGCCTGAACAAGCTCGCGTCCGCGGGCTTCGGTAATAATCTCGACACCATACTCAAGAGCTTTGGCCTCCATGGGGCTGACATAGCACTCAAGAGCATTGCTCTCATACCAGTGGAACGTGTCTACGCGGCCAATGCCATAATTATCAACTACACCGGAGAACTTTACTCCGTTGCTAATGAGCCAATCAAGGTTGTCTCCGGCATTGTCATATTGATCACGCCAGAAGGTTGTATCTATTTTATAGTTAAATGCTCTGAGCTCGTTGTTAATAATCTTCGCAAATGAAACTTCAATGCCTTGTTCTTTTTGCAGAGAAGTATTGACACCAAACATACCTTCAGTCCCGGCGCCGTTACCGCCAATTGACGGACTCACCTCAAGAACAATAACTTTTGCCCCGCCCTCGCCTGCTTGCACTGCTGCAGCGAGACCAGAGATACCGGCACCAACTACGCAAATATCGCATTCTTTTGTCTCTGTTACCTGGGATGCAAAACCTTCAGCGGGTTTCTCGTCTGCAAAAGCTGTATTTGAAACCACGCCTGCGGCAACAGCTCCGCCTGCTATACCGGCGGTCTTCACAAACGATCTTCTGTCCATGCTCATAAGTTGCTTCCTTTCTCATAGGAAAACGGACATCAAAAAGTTCAGCATAAATTGAAGAATCAGGAATCCTACTGAGTGGATGATTGATAGCGTAAAGTAAACGATCATTTATTCGAGTATTGTTAGTAATTTTATCGTCAATATCTCCGAGAACTCTGACGATCTGGTCCTGGGTAGACAGTGAGGGAAGGACGATCTTAAAGTTGTCAAGTATTTTACGTGTTAAGAACCGTGTTGAAGTACCATGTGATGATGATTTAAGCTTGGCCAAATTCAATTGAAGAGAATAATATAGATATTTGAGGTTTGTCTTTATTTCATTTTACAGTCTATTATATAGGTTCTCTGATAAGCGTTGAACTTACCTTCATAATAGTTTAAATGGAAATTTCCTTCAGCATTATTGCCTGCGAGGATAATAGCCCTTTGATCAAATGCAAAATTATCAATGCTTAATGGAAAAGGTGCACATGTAAAAAATGGATATCTCCCATTGCCAACTGCTGCATTTGAATCTAACTTACCTGTTTTGATATTTACCAAATCTACCAAGTTGTATTCAGATGCGATCATGATACATCCCTTTTATATGAATACTAATACACATCATCATGTGTTCCAGTACGGACAAATACAACTTTGTTACCACGGATTTCATAAAGCATTACCCATTTATCGCGTGGTGGATTTGGAGCAGAATCGATATGAAGAGCTCGCTGACCCTTATGACCACCGGTTAGTGCGTGATCCTTAAGTCGAGTATCCAAAGGTTTCTCGTCACTTTCTAAAAGTGCGGTCATAGCAGCTTTAAGAGCGTTTATGTTCCAGTGGCGTTTCTCGCAATCTTTTATATCGCGAACAAACTGCGGAGTCAAATCAGACTGAAGCACGGGCTATGCCTTAAATACCAAGGCTGCTAAAGAGCTCTTCAGCAGTTGCAAAATATTGATGGTTAGGATCAGAGAGCATTTGATCAGCCTCTTTGAATGCCTGGATTGTCTCTGGAGATGTAATCTCATCATGCGGAGTTGAGAGCGGCCTTATTTCTACCCAGGGTTTATTGTTTTTGAATACGGTAATGGGTATGCCAGTTCTGTTAGCTTCTGCCGTAATCCTACTGAAATTAGTTTTTGCATCTGCCATGCCAATTGTTGCAACCGTCATGAGTGACCTCCTATCTTGTTAGGAGAACTATAGCATTAATAATGATCTATTATATAGGCTAAATATAGGGCTACTCAAGATATTTACGATGTGATAATTTAACGTTGCTTTGATTGACAAGAGCATAATGCATCGTGGTATCAATTCTTGAGTGGCCGAGCAGTTTTTGAACCTGCTCTATAGGCATTCCTTTATCAATGGCAAGAGTGGCAAATGACCTGCGGAATTTATGCGGATATACTTTGCTGATACCGGCTTTGTTACCAATAACACGAAGCCTTGTTTCTATTCCGCCAATATTCATACGATGTGCATTCTTATCTAAGCTTACAAAAAGTGCCTGGTTTGTATCGGTACGGCTTTCAAGATAAGCTTGTAAATGGAGCTTTGCACGCGCATCAAAATAAACGGGACGTTGTTTGTTGCCCTTGCCGGTAACAATGCATTCCCGATCCTGGAAATTAATATCTGAGATGTCTAACCTGACCAGTTCGCCTACGCGCATTCCTGTAGATGATAGTATGTCGATTAGTGCGAGATCACGCAATTCTGTGCAGCTGTCTCACAGTATCTCTAAGTCTTCGTCACTCAGTACTTCTTTGGTAACTTTTGCTGTCCTAATATGGTGAATTCTCCGTACAGGGCTTTTTACTATATAGTCTTCGTCTTCCAACCAGGAATAAAAGCTCGAAAGAATTCTACGAATATTATCAATAGTAACCTTGCTGGCATGACGTTGCGATTCATAGTCATTTACCTGTTTTTGTAAGACGAGGAGCAGCAAAAGATCATGCTGCTCCTCTGTGATTCTTTTATCTAACTATGCGACAAATACCGGGCCGTTGCCTGCAGCGACTTCTGCAACAATGTAGCCGCTTGCATTCGAGAAGCCCGATGTTGAGCTGCCCCAAATGTAAGGCACGCCCCAAAGGTCAGCGTCTCCGCCGCCCATATAAAGACCTTCGATGGGATTCTCGTCAGCATCAATTGCTTGGCATATCTGAGTGGTCTTAATACCGCCCATGGTAAGCCAGCCAATTGACTCATTCTAAGAATATTCAACTATGATTTCTATGCACGGCCTAAAGCATGACGCACTGCAGTACGACCAGAATTTACATTATTGGCATTGCAACCACCGGCGATATTCATGGTATAGACATTGGCCCAAAGCATGGCACCCTCTACACCAACTACATAGAGACCTTCAATGGGATTGTTCTCCTTGTCAAGCGCTTGGAAGTTGCGATTGGTGGCAATTGAGCCAATGGATACTTGAACATCAGTTGTGATATGCACAGCATAATAAGGAGCTTGAGCTACTGGGATAAGAAGTTCCGCAGGCTTGCCGTAATCCTCATCTACACCCTCTTCGCAATAAGCGTTGTAGCGCTCAATGGTAGCTGCAAGAGATGTTGCAGCTACACCCATAAGTAAAGCAAGCTCTTCAAGACTATCGGCCTGTTTGATTTCGCCGTTGTCAAGACCTTGTTGGAGCTGCTCAAGAGCAACCTCATCACCACCGGTATAAATATCCATCAATACACTGTCAAATACAATGTTGGTGTCACCGTTTCCACGGGTAGGTAAAGTCATAAGCATAACGTTGCTTGCAGCAAAGTCTTCATTAGTAAAACGCTCGGCATTTTCATTAATCCATACAGCAAATGGTGATGCAACACCAATAAGGAAGCTGAACCTTCCGTCATGGAAGAAGTCAGGCAAATCGCGTACGCTCATAGCGGCGAGGTATGCAGTACGGTCATGAATGCTTTGGGCACCTGCGGCAAGACACATACGATGTGATGTACCGTCATGCCCCTTCATGCCCACATAGTTGCAGTTTGCAATATTGAAACCGTTTTTGGCAACCATTTCGAAGTCTTCTGCAAAGCCGCCGGTTGCAACAATAACACCCTTTAATGCGTTAACTTGAATGCACCTGCCGTCAGCGTCAGTTGCAAGAACACCACAGACAGCTCCGTTTGTATCCTGAACAAGCTCATCTACCAAAGTGTCATACATAAACACAGCACCGGCATTGAGTGCCGAGGCTTCCATGGCAGGAACATAACCAACAGCTCCGGCATCACCTTCAAAACGGTGGAAGAGCTTTGATGTCCCTGTATCTGCGTCAACCCCCTCAAATGTTACGCCATGCTCAACAAGCCAATTGATGTTTTCGCCTGTTGCATGAACCAGATCAACATATGCAGGTCCGCTCGCTCGCTGCTGGCTAGCCGCAAGCTCTGCCCGAACCATCTCTCCGGCAGAGATATGAATACCTTCTGCTTGCTGCATGTTTGAGTTAACACCAAAGATACCCTCTACACCAAGCTCGCCGCCACCAGCATATGGCATACGCTCAAGTACAACAACGCTGGCGCCAGTCTCGGCAGCTTCAACAGCTGCAGCCAGACCTGACCCACCTGCACCTACAATAACCAAATCATACTCAAAGACTTCTTCAGGTTCTTGCGATTGTTGTGCTTCGCTAGCAAAAGCGGCATTACCCAAAGATGAAACAGCAGCAACCGCTGCGGCTGAGCGTACAAAGCTTCTTCTGGAAAGTTCCATGTTTGACTCCTAACTTGTTAATCTATCAATAGGTATGAGACAACAAGGCACTTAAGCCAATAAGCATGATAATACTGGCTTTAACGTGGCACTTTATATCTCGTGAACAAGCAATACCTTAACATCAATAGACTTGCAGGAAAAGATACTATATTCAACAATATCCAAATCGATGAGACAATTACTATATTTATCTCATATCATAAGACGATGATTGTTATAATGGTTAAAAGAAATGCGCAGTTATCTTGATTCGTTGTATTCCAACATGTTCATAAGACTTAAGGGGCCTGATTACTATGCCACAACCAGAATGTCTTGATCTTTTAGACAAACGGCGTGCACTCATGGCAATTCTTCTGGAAGAGTTGCAAGAGAAACCTCTTGACAAAATCAAAGCAGCTGATCTTTATGCGCACTGTGGTATATCAAGAGCTTCTTTTTATAGATGTTTTGCGGGTGTACGGGATATTGGCGCTTGGTATCAACGCTATACTTCTGAAATTGGACTTCATCAAATAGGTCTGACATTAACATGCATGCAGGGGCATCGTATTTCGCTTGAACTCATCATGCGTGCTCAATCGCTTTATAGCAATTATCCCAACCGATGGAATGATTTTTCGCTATCAGCCATAAACAGCCAGGTAGAAGCTATGGAGCAAGTGTACAAACTTCGTAAACTACCGGTTGATAACCGTATAAGGTATATATTTGAAGGTGTTTCTTATAGTGCACACCATACTGTTGGGAATTGGATTAGCCGGGGAATAGATTTACCAATAGCAGATATCGTTAACGTGATTATCTCGTTTTATCCCAAAGAGTTGAGAAAAATCCTTGACGACCCTATTAAGCCACAGGACAATACCTCACTTATAGAACAGCTCTTGCTTGCATAACCCATGCAAATGCTTTTGCCGTGCGAATACCGGCATCCTTAAAGTGATTCCCCTGATTCCACTCAAGAATGGTGTTTACTTTCTGACTCTTCAGCACCTCCGAGGCTTCACGAATTCGGTCACCAACGGTAGCCATCACCGGATTCCGCGTTTTCTCCTCTTTATCACCAAGGCTCAAATAGACAGATTCAGCATGAATTGCATGCTCCTTCATATAGTCTGTAAATCCCGGAAACCATGCCGAGGGAGAAGCAGCAGCCACACCTTTAAACACATCAGTCTGGTATGCCGCCCACAAAGCAAAAAGCCCGGATAATGAATAGCCACCGATATAATAAGTTTTTCTCCGGTCACTGACGTACTGCAAAACCTCAGTTAGCGTATGCGCAGCTCCGTTTCCAAAGCTCTCGTCACCAAACACAGCTGGAGCAGTCCAAGGAGATAAGTCAGCATTCCAATTATGAACCTTGATAGCAATCAGACAGAAATCTGCATCTGTCAGGCTCTGTATCTCTGCTACCTCGGCTTCCATGCCCTCTAAATCATGGTCATCAACCATCTGAATCAGGACAATGGGTGCATCTTGATGTCCGTAAGTAGTTGTTATCATAGAAATCCATCCTGTTTATATTACTTCATATCCTGCCTTGCTAAGCACATCCATCGCTGTTTCAATGTTCTCTTTTTTCACAAGAATGTAATCTGTATTGAACGTTGATACAGCAAAAATGCCAATCTCGTGCTCCGCAAGGATTGCAGAGATCTTTGACAGGATACCAATCAGCGAGAAGTCCAGTACGCCCTCGATCCTAAAACCCCGCCAACCATCATCACGGGCAACCGTATTCCTTGGTGTATCCTCCGTCTTACATACAAGCGAAATCTCCTCATCAGTCTTACCTATGAAATAGAAATCTGTTGTCAGGTCGATATCCGAGGCAGCCGTTACTTTGCACACAGTCAGATCAAAGAGCAGTTTTTTAAGAATCATTCAGCACCTTCCAAAAGTCATTCTGACAACCAAAATCATTACACGTAGGATCAGATGCAGATGGTTTTTCAGGCAAAACCTATGGTGTTAACCTCCCCGGCTCAACCCAAAGCCTCGGCCTTACCTTTGGCATGATCGCCGCTGGCCACACCTGTGGTGCATAAACCATAGTCTTTAAAGGAACGATTCCCGTGCACATCCCTGCAAGGGTAGTATTTAGACAGCCTGACAGGGAGGCACAGCACTGTAACAAGTGAGTGAGTAATACAACTCCCTTAGGAGGCATTGCCATTTAGTTAAGAGCATACCTCCTAAGAGAGTTATTTGCAGTATCCTTCTTGCGGCAGACCAGCTAAGTTTATGCCTTGCCGGAGAGACGCTGGGCAAGCATGTAGCCAAAGGTTACACAACGACCATGGCTGATACCGTTGAGAACGTGCGGATATGTTCCGGCGAACATAGAGCCAGAAGCGTTGCCAACAGCAAAAAGACCCGGAATCACAGCGCCTTCAGGCGTCAGGACCTCAGATTTCTCATTAATTGTCAGGCCGCTCACAATAACCATAGGAGCGCCGGCTTCTTCTACAGCATAGTAGGGACCATGGCTCCAATCCATGAGATAGCCGGGATCAGAATGCCAGTCGAGATCCTCTCCGGCTTCATAGAGCTCCTGCAGGCGGGCAATAGTTGCTTTGAGGTTGGCAGCATCAATGCCAAGATCTTCTGCCATTTCATCGATGGTGTCGTAGACTTCTGCGTCACGCTCGAGCAGCTCAACAACCTGCTCGGGCTTATAACCACCAATGGAGAGCGTGCATGTGGTATAAGGGACTTGATCAACAAGAGCGTCAAGACCGTCTGGCGCACAGTAGAGGGCCCAGTCATGGGCGCCGGCCTGTGCTGACACTGCGTTAGCCATGTAGCAGGTGGCAATGCTCTCATTGATAAAGCGCAATCCGGACTCATTGACACGTGGCCACGGTAAGAAAAGCGCACGGTTAACATCGTGAGCCTTAACAGACCCTGCGTCATCGCGCATCAGAACATGGGGATAATCGTCAACGCCTGCGCCAATGGCTTGAGCCATGAGCAATCCATCACCGGTGTTTTCCTGGGTGTTTAGGCGCCAGCAAGCGGTGACAAGGTCCTGCGGAGCAATGTACTCGCGCATGAGCTCAAAGTTGTTCTCATAGCTGCCGGTGCACAAAACAACACCCTTTGAGACATTCGCCCTGATGTACTTCTCAGTGGCGAGGTCTTTTGCGTAGATGCCAATCACGGCGCCGCTCTCGTCAGTAATGAGCTGAACGCCCGGGGTCAGGGTGCGGTAATCAGCGCCCTTCTCGATAGCGGCTTCAATAATCGCGCTGCCGCAGCCAAAAATTCCTTCCTTAAAGCGCACCTGGTCGCGGAATGAGTAAAGCCCGCCCGTCTCGACAATGCACTCGCCGTTCTCGCCAATGTTGAGATAGGGAGTTACCGCATCGCCGAGGGTGCCGAGAAGCCAGTCGACAGCCTTGCCGCAGTTTGCGATCCAAGCTCTCCAAACGTTGGGATTCACACGGTATTGGCCAAGGTTCATGGCCTCGTTGTAGTAAAGCTCCTCGTCAAAAACACCGCCCTGGGAGACGACAAACTCTCCGTTGAGGCAGCCAATCTCTGAGCCACGGAAGGTAAAAGATTCATTCTTTTCAAAAATGACTGTCTTCAAACCGGCATCGGCGCAGGCCAGAGCGGTTGCGGCACCAGCCATTCCGGAACCCACAACAACAATGTCGGTATCGATAATTTCAGCAACCAAATCCTCAGGGATAGGACCGGCTTCAAAAGCTACATGACCGGGGATAGGCTCGTAGAAAGAATACTTTTTGCCGTTGTCACAAGCGGCCATACCCGTAACAGGCTTTTGAGCCGGTTCATCAGCAAGCGCAATGGGTACGCTTAGTGCAGCAGCTGCCGCTCCGGTACCTGCGACAAAATTTCTCCGAGTAATGTTTTCCATAACACACATCCTTTCTGTAGGAAACTGCTGGGCTTTGATTGTATAGCTCTCATCAAATTGATCCTTTTTAAGCATATATCATTCGGCGAATGGCTATAACCGGACAAAAAGACGCACCTTTTGTCCGGTCCAAAAGGCCTGTTAGCCAGATGCAGATGGTCTCAGACAGCCCTCCATGATCTTCTCGACAAAGAAGTTGTATCTCAGAAAGAAGCCTTCATCCATATGGGTCAGCTCGATATATATATATTCTCTTTTCTCCTGGAAAACAACAAGTTTGCCTCTCCGGGTTCATACAGATAGCCAACCTCTTTCAAATCCTTCTCTTTTAAATTGGTCACGATCCTAACAAAATCATCCAGGCGTGGGCCTGCATATCCCAGCCCAATTACATCAGCTTCTTCGCCATCCAGTTCAAAGCAAAATGCGTCCTCCACACCGCAATCGTATTTAACGATAAACGCAAACTTATGGTTGAGCATCCTTTCGCGCTTTTTACTGTCGCTCTCTCTAAAACGCTTCCATTGCTCGGCAATTTCAGCTTTCTTTTCTTCTGTCAGCATTTTGCTCATCGCCTTCGCAAATCCCATTAAGCCCTCATAGCTCAGGTGCTATATGGTCAACTCATGGTCGACGGTTTTGAGTGTAAACAATTTAATTTGTTACTCAAACGTGCCCAGGCAATTGCAAGCTTCGAGCCTTTTGATGACGGCAGCCATATAATGGGAAGCAAAAAGGGCCGCGCATTCTAGCGAAATGTCGCAACCAGAGAGCCGGAACAGCGAACCCCCTCCGTAAGGCTGACCCATAACTACCTCGCGTAGAGAAATCGTCTCTACATGACTACTCAAATGCATTTGTGTAGTCACGCGGGAAGCCATCCGATTTCATGCCGAGAAGAACGCGCAGGTCAAAAGCGCGGGCTTCTCGGCATGAGGAGCTAAATAGAGAGCAAATGACTACACAAATGCGTTTGAGTAGTCATGAATTGACGATTTCTCTACGCGAATGCTGATGAGCTTCTTGACAAAACGTATCTACAGTTCCTTTTTAAAACAAATGATCCTGTTAGTTTCTTCAAATCCCATCGCCAGATGGAATCTCAGGCTGTCAATATTATCAAGTTCACAATC
>JAFWFL010000077.1 GCA_017515595.1 Coriobacteriales bacterium | reverse complement strand
CGCATACCAAGGAGCGGTTTCGAGCTTTACCAAACCGGTTGTGCGGCCAAACGGGTCCTCACCGGCATCAATACCGGCGTTGTAGGCGTCAACGGTTGCCTGTGCGGCAGCAGCGTCAATGCCCAGCTCGTTGCAAAGCTCTTCAAGCGTATCTGCCTTAACAGACATTTCGCGCTTCTCATAGTTAGCGCAAACCTTGGTGTTGTCATAGAGGTTCTGGTCATAGAGGCACCAGGTCTT
This sequence comes from Coriobacteriales bacterium, assembly GCA_017515595.1. Taxonomy (GTDB): domain Bacteria; phylum Actinomycetota; class Coriobacteriia; order Coriobacteriales; family UMGS124; genus RGIG5691. The sequence continues at coordinate 10,855 of JAFWFL010000077.1, read as the reverse complement.
GCCGTCAGGCTGCTGAAGCTCGGCAGCACTTACCACGTCGCGGGTAAGCATCTCGTTGATAAAACGGTTTCCTTCAACATTGATGATGATGGCTCCGGCACCGCGCACCGCTTCGCCAATGAGGGCACCGGTCTCAGTGTATACCGTGGGATGAATCTGGATTTGATCCATGCATTGAGATAAAAAGCGTCCTTATTGATACGAATGTCTGGCTTGATTACTATTTGGATCGCGGAGAAAAACATGCTGCCGCTTGCAGACTCATAGACACACTAGAAGATTATGACATCCCCATCTTTACTGCTATTACCACCTTAAAGGATGTATATTATCTTATAGGGAGCGATCTCAAACGCATGACCAGACTGTCCGGAGAGGATATTACACCTCAAATTGCTGCGGCCATAAACGAAACTGCCTGGGGATGTATACGCAATTTAATCTCAATAGCACCGCTCATGATTAATATGGGATCTTCTGAGGTATGGCGTGCAATTTCTCTTAAACAAGAAGACCCTGATTTTGAAGATGCACTTACTATTACAGCAGCAGAAAAAGCTACGGTTAGCTGTATTGTCACAGGCGATAAAACACTCTCTCAAAGATCCCATATAGCCTGTTTTGACACAGATACCGCTGTTAGTATTCTTCGCAAGAATAGCATTAGCTAAAATGTCGGCAAAACATATGTCCCTTTGGCATGCGCTGCATTACAGTACGCCAAATAGGGTCGTAAGCTGCTCTTGGTTTGCATCGAGAATGCGGGGGCTCGGTTTGTTAGCATTGGCCAGCATGGCGGAGAGCTTCTCTTCAACGGTGCGTTTGATAAGAGCACCAGTGTCTATGCCGCGCAGTGTAAAGAGCAAAAGCGGCTCGGTATCCAGTTTGGAACCAACAGCATAGAGTGCAGCAGCGATGTGTTTACACAGATATGCTCCGTCTGGACAGCTGCACTTTAGAGATATTTCTTTGGGACTCGGAAATATACCGTTGTTTTTGGCAAAGAGCTGCTCTTTGAGTTCTTCTGGGAAGTCACCCGCAGCAAGTGCCTCAAGGCTTGCGGCGCGGGCTGAACAGCGGTTAATAATATCCTGGTAAAGCTCTTTCGACATGGGCTTAACAGAGACATCAATTTTATAAGGGGTTTTGCGCGTGCCAATAACAAGCGCGGTTATTTGCCCGGGGGCTATTTTGAGGTCAATCACACACTCGGCGCGGACATAACGTTTACCGCGGTCTATACGGTTTGCATAATCTGCATAACGTTCCAAATTGTTGCACCAGGCATCTCCCCACCAGGTAGCGGTAATTTTCCTACCGGTGATAACAACAGGTTCAAGCTCATCGCCTTTTTTGGAAAGCTCAGCAATCGTACGATGTGCTTTACTGCGGAGTTCATCCATACTGAGGCGCGTGAATGAATCATAACCATACCCGTATCCGTAAGACATGGCTTACCTCCCCTCTCCAAAGCGAAGCAACTGCATGAGTTGGGCATTGTCCATGGCACCAAGCCAGGATTCTCCCTCGCCAACCACGTCATTCAGCAGTTTTGACTTGCTGTTAATGATTTCGTCAATGCGCTCTTCAAGGGTTTGCTGGCAAATAAGCTTGTACACCATAACATTCTTTGTCTGGCCAATGCGGAACGCCCGGTCTGTTGCTTGGTTTTCTACTGCCGGATTCCACCAGCGGTCAAAGTGAATGACATTGTTAGCGGCTGTGAGGTTCAGACCGGTACCACCCGCTTTAAGCGAAAGTATCATATACGGAACATAGTCTTCTCCCTGGAACTGCTCCACTAACTGTGTTCTCTTTTTGGCGGGAACCTGCCCATGAATCACAAGCCCCGGACGCTCAAAGACAACAGAGAGATACCGGTTGAGAGGTTCGCACATCTCACGGAACTGGGTAAACACTAAAACACGCTCGCGCTTCTCGTAAATAGTCTGGCAAAGCTCCTGAAGCATTTGGAATTTACCGCTGTCTTTATCTAAGTAACCATTCTGTCCTAAATACTGGTCAGGATGGTTACATATCTGTTTAAGCTTGGTAATGGTTGCGAGTACCAAACCGGACCGTTTGCTCAGCTGGAAATCTGCGTTGTCGAGCGTTTCTTCGAGCTCATTGGTCACTTGGCTGTAAAGTACAATTTGCTTGTGTGTGAGCTCAGCATAGAAGGGTATCTCTGTTTTCTCGGGTAAGTCTTTGATAATAGAACGGTCAGTCTTAAGGCGGCGCAGAATAAAGGGAGAGATGGTTTGCCTCAGAGGGGCATAGCCTGAAGCTGAATCATCCAAATTGTCAACGTATGTCTTAAACTCTTTGGCGGTTCCCAAAAGACCAGGGTTCAAAAAGTCAAAAAGCGACCAAAGGTTCGACAGATCATTTTCAATAGGGGTTCCTGTCAGAGCGATACGTGTTCCGGCAGGAACAACCTTAAGCTCTTTGGTTTGCTTGGTATTGGGGTTCTTGATGGCCTGGGCCTCATCTAGTATCAAAACATCCCAATGGACTGTTTTGACAAGGTCTATCTTTTGTGCCATTGCATAGGTTGTAATACAGAGTGTCGGAAAATCCTCGGGAAGTTTATCACTCTCAATACCCTGCCAGTCACGGTTTATGCGGGCAGCGGATTCTCCATAGAGCACCTTATAGTCAAGACCGGGAGCGAATTTCTCAAGCTCATGGGTCCAGTTACCTACCAGAGAAGCGGGTACTACCAAAAGAACATGCGGTTTTGCAGAATCGGAGACGCGCAGGCGTTCGAGAAATGCGAGCACCTGTATGGTTTTTCCGAGGCCCATGTCATCTGCCAAACAAGAGCCAAACCCAAGCTCGGCAAGATAGGAGAGCCAGGCAAAACCGGTCTGTTGGTATGGCCTCAGGGTAGCATCGAGCGATTTTGGCATTTCATACGCATCAATCATTGCAGGCGTGCGCATACGGTGCATAAGAGCGTCGAGCCACTCTCCGCGTGTAACCTCGCGTAAGTCATCTTGAGCAGCATCTGCGGTAGCACGCAATGCCTCAAAGAATGAAAGCTCCTGTCCCTTTGCCTCATCAAAGGCTAACAATAGTTTCTGCAGACGTTTGTGGTCTACCTCAACCCACTTCCCCTTAAGAAATGCGAGCCCCTCCGTACGCTTGAGAAGATCTTCAATTTCCTGACGAGAGAACTCTTCTCCGTCGACGGTAAATGAAGGTGTAAGAGCAATAAGTGTTGTTGCTCCTATTCCTTTTGGTTTGTTTTGGCCAATGCGAATGTTCACAGAGACCTTAGATGACCTGCGTTTCCACCAGTTGGGAACACGGCACAAAATACCTGCCTGTTCGCAGATTGGAATATCGCGCAAAAAGGCATATGCCTCATCAGCATTGAGTCGTAAGGGGTGAAAAAGCTCACCTGATTCCATAAGCTCAGACACAAACTCGCTCTCCTGAGACGCAATACCGAGCCTGCTGATGAGCGATAAAAGTTTGCGCTGGTCATGTTCATACTCGCCCAGTGCATAATGCAAAGGCAGGTGCTCAATAATACCTTCATTGCCTTGTGTGGCATACGTTGCCATAAATGCAAAAGGATAACCGTCATCCCTGCCTGATGGATTCTCAACCAAATGGAAGAAGATCCGGCCAGGCACACGGAGGTCCTGGGTCTTCTCGGCTATATACTGCTCAACCGTACCTTTCCAGGCAGTAAGTTCCCGCCGGAATACGAGTACCAGCTCATAGAATATTCCCTGTATCCATTCCTCGTCTACATACTCGGAGCCCGGTGCAAACGGCAAGGTCAAAAGAAGATCCTGAAACGTCTCATGGCTCAGTTCAGGAGCAGTGTTCTCACGTAAATACTCAATATCAGACTGCTGTACCATGCATTTCATAAAACATTCAGACACCCGGTGCAAAAAGCGCAGAGAAGGAGTAAACCATGCTTCTACATCTACAAAGCCCAGATCATACAAGGCGCCAAAGCGGTCTTCTTCAAATTGCTGATACCAGGTTAAAGATTCAAAAGCAATATGTGGCTTACCGTCCTGGGCATCCTTCGCCACGTCGCATACAAACGCCCGGGGTGTAAAGATAAATGACAGCTGTGGATATACCAGCTTTTTACCAGCCATACTTCCTTCTTTGTCACAAAGAATACATGTGTCCATTATACGCATTTTCACACGTTCAGCCACTGTATGATTCCGGATAATTATGCTGTTGGGATCAAAATGTCAAAATGGTGCATTGTTACAGGTGATAAAACACTCTCTCAACGATCTCACACAGCCTGTTTTTACGCAGATACTGTTGTGAGTATTCTTCGCAAGAATGCAAATTCTCTGTACTGCATAGTTTTGGATAGTCCTCCTTTCTCACAGACTTCATGAGACGTTACTCCTGTCCTTGTTGTCTCCAAAACTCTACCCGGGTGCAAGTTATGACGGGTGCTAGCATGAGGGCATACTAATTTCGAGTAGTTTCTCGGCAAATGCCCAGGTATTTTCAATCTTATGAAAATTGATCATGCTAGCGCCCGTAATAACTTGCATTGAAGATGTATGTTCATCCGGACAACGGTGTTCTGTCGGATACCTGTACGGGAATCCTTGCCGTTTGCCTTGTTACAAATGTTTGAAGTGGTATTATCTATTGACTAATGGTAATACCAAGACTAATATTCTCCTGTACAAAAGAGGGAGCTACGCGGCTATGTAAGCTGATATTTGGCTTGCGGCCGTTACGATAAAGAGGTGTTTTTATGCTCAAAATTGCGGTGTACGGGAAGGGCGGCATAGGTAAATCAACCGTGGTTTCTAATGTCTCGGCAGCGCTTGCACGCCAGGGCAAAACAGTCATGCAAATCGGATGCGACCCAAAATCTGATTCCACGCGTACACTTACCGGCGGAAAGCCCATTAAAACCGTGCTTGATCTCATGCGCGAGCATAAAGACAGCCTCTCGCTTGACGACATGGTAGTCCAAAGCAAAAGCGGCGTGTTCTGTGTAGAAGCTGGAGGACCTATTCCGGGAACAGGTTGTGCGGGCAGAGGAATTATCACCGCTTTTGAACAGCTCGAATCACTTCATGCACTCGAGGTCTATAAGCCTGACGTGGTGTTTTACGACGTTCTGGGCGACGTAGTATGCGGAGGCTTTGCCCTGCCCATTCGCCAGGGATATGCTCAAAAGGTATGCATTGTCACCTCGGGCGAAATGATGTCGCTCTACGCTGCGAATAACATTGCCTACGCAGTCAAAAACTTCGCGAAGCATAAGTATGCCGCACTGGGCGGACTCATTCTAAACGCAAAAGGTATTGCCGATGAGCGTGCCCTTGTTGAGAAGGCCGCGGCCGAGATGGAAACCAAGGTGATATTCGAACTTCCGCGCTCTCCCATGGTTCAGGAGGCAGAAGCAGCCGGCATGACCGTGGCCGAATATGCTCCCCAGAGCGATATGGGTATCCTGTTCTCAGAGCTTGCTGAGAAGCTGACAGAGGCTCCTCATGAATAGCCTTTGTTTTTGCAGTGCAGCATTTGGCAGCTGGGGTATCGTAAGACTCGGCACACTTGTCCCCGAGTGCAAGATGCTCTTTGTATGCCCTTATTCCTGCGGCAGACACAACTCCATAGGCGCTATCCAGCATGGCTATAAAGACCGGGTGAGCTACCTCTTTATAGACGAGAAAGACGTCGCTTTGGGCACCATGTACGATGATATCCCCAAAACGGTACACACGCTTGTCTCGTCTGAACCAAAACCTAAGGTAGTGCTCATTTATTTTAGCTGCGTATTGTATATGTCGGGCTTCGACTGGGATGCCATCATTGAGGAAATCTCGCAGGAGTACCCTGAGATTCAATTTAGGGCTTGCATGATGAATCCCGTGGCGTCCGAAACCTCAGACCCGCCGGTTCCGGCCATGATCCGCACGCTTTGCTCTTTGTGGAACAAAGATGCCGGTTCCGCCAAAACTGTTAATCTCCTTGGCCCGTATTCAAAGCTTTCACCTGAGTGTGAGCTGTACACGGTTCTGCAAGCTTGCGGTGCGCAGGATCTGCTGCATTTTACCAATGCTCAAACTTATGATGACTATGCCCTCATGGGATCAAGCATGCTTAACCTGGTCATACGGCCCGAGGGCCTGCTTGCGGCCAAAGCATGGTCTGATACAATGAACTATTGCTTCTTACCGGTCAGTTATAACTTGGCAGAGGTAAGCGGGCAATACGAGACTATCTTTGAGGCTCTCGGAGCAAAGACTGATCTCGCACCGTATTATGACGCCGTAACTACCGCAATTGAGAAGGCACGCGCTATGATTGGAGACCTCCCTATAGCAGTATGCTCATCAGCCACCTGCCGCCCGTTTGGTCTCGCGAAAGCTTTGGTTGAATATGGGTTCACAGTAAGCGATGTTTTCTCGGATGGGTGCGCATTTTATGACGCTGAGGCTAAGACCTGGCTTGCAGAAAGAGGCGGGGTGGCATTCCATGAAATCCATGACCCTTCACTTGTTGAGCAGGTTGGACATATTGGTACTGCACAGATAGCTATTGGTTTTATGGCAGGATATTACTCCGGAGCCCCGCATGTGGTAAATCTTATGCTTGATGAGGGTCATTTTGGCTTTTACGGAATCATCCATCTCATGGAGATGCTCCGTGACGCAGCTGCCACACAGTCATCGCTCGAGGCATGTATCGAGCGCTACGGACTTATTATTTAGGGGGTAGTGATGAGTTCCTATTTTGCCACATTGCCCTCGTTCGCAACAGACTACTCAGGATTTATCTCGGTCATGCACGGCCTTGGCGGTCTTATGATTGTGCACGACCCCTCAGGCTGCCTGGGCAATTACACCAATACTGACGAGCCGCGCTGGTACCATGAACCACAGCCGGTGTTTTCTTCTACCTTGAAAGAAATCGAAGCCGTTATTGGTGATACCGAGATCTTTATGCAAAAGGCTTTACCTGAGGTAATACGCCGCAAACCGCCCTTTGTATGCATTTTTGGCACACCGGTCTCGGCCCTCACGGGCTACGATATAGATTCTCTCGCCCAGGGGCTTGAACAACGGAGCGGAGCCACCTGCTTTGGCATAGAGACTGACGGCTTTGCATTTTATGATGACGGCATCAAGCGCGCGCTTCTTTTTGCGTACGAGAAACTCATGGAGCCCAAAACCGAGCAGGTAACCGGACGCGTCAATGTATTGGGCATGACACCGCTTGATTACCATCTGCAGGAGAAAGACCGCATAACAGCGTACCTTGAAGCAAACGGATGGCAACTGGGTGCATTTTTGGGCATGGGCAACAGCCTTGAGTGCATTCATACCGCGCGAAACGCCGAGCTCAACCTTGTAATGAGCGCCTCGGCCCTGCCGCTCGCCCGCCTCATGCAGAGCAACGACGGAATCCCCTTTGTTGCAGGCCCGCCCTTTGGCGCCGGGGGAATCGCAGAGATTGGCCCGGTGCCAAAAGACCTGTTGTGGGAAGCCAATACTTCTCTCATCGCCTGCGCAGGTAAAAACGTTCTCATCATTGGAGAACAGCTTTGCTCCTGCGCCTTAAGGCAAGCCATCCAACACCATGATAACCGGGCGCAGGTCACCGTTGCATCGTTTTTTGCCCTTGACAGCGCTTATGCTCAGCCGCAAGACGTTCATCTCCGCGACGAGGAAGCCCTTCTCGGCCTTCTCAACAACGGCTTGTTTGATACGGTCATTGGCGACCCGCTTTTTGAACAGCTATGTACATACGGACAGACATTTGTTGCAAGACCCCATCCCGCAGTAAGCAGCAGGCTTCACTGGAAAGAACCCGTTTCTTGGGTTGGATAAACATAGTACGGAAACAGAGGGAGGAATCTATGATTCGACAGGTAAGATTAGCAGGAATTATAGGCGTTATCGCGCTGGCCTTCTGCATGCTCGCGGGCCTGTGCGCGTCGTTTGCGGCGTATGCCTATGCAGACAACGCTCCTGCAGCAACCGAGGCAACCGCTTCCCAGGCTGACCAGGCCCAGGCTGCAGCACCTCAGGCAGAACCCAGGACATATCCTTACACCTTCACCGATATGGCCGGTATTGAGATTACCCTCAAGGATCAGGTAAAGACCGTCTACATTGTAGGCAATGTCCAGCCCCTCGTTGCTCTGTACCGTTATTATGCCGGTAATTCAGACAACCTCATCGAGTGCCCGGGCGCTTCGCAGAGCATCATCAAGAGCTCGGTATTCGCTGAGATTTGGCCCGACATGCTCGAGCTCAAGGCTCACAATGACGACGCTAACGTCGAGGAAATTCTTGCACTTAATCCTGACGTCATCTTTATGACCGGCAGCGCCACCGGCGACAAGTACGAGGCTCTCGTGAACGCCGGTCTTACGGTTGTAAGCTTCCCCACAGCAGGCTCTGGCGATGATAACGACACCTTTGCAACAGTCGAGAACTGGCTCAACCAGATGGGCGAGGTCTTTGGCGACGCAGGTGCAGCCAGCGCCCTTATTGAGTACAACAAGGCTGTTCTCGATAAATTCGACACCGCACTTGCAGACGTTAAGGATACCGAGAAGCCCAGCGCTCTTATTATCTTCCAGCTCACCGATAACTCCTGCAAGGTTGCAGGCAGCGGCCACTACAGCGAGTTCTGGCTGGACCACAGCGGCGCTATCAACGCTGCTGCTGACCTCTCCAAGCTCCAGGAAGTAGATATTGAGCAGCTTATGGCTTGGGATCCCGATATCATTTATATCACCACCTTCAGCCCGGCCATGCCTGAGGACCTTTACAACAACACCATCGAAGGTTTTGACTTCAGCATGCTCTCAGCCGTCAAGAATCATCAAGTCTATAAGATCCCGCTGGGTTCTTACCGCTGGTATGCACCAAGCTGCGAATGCGCTTTGATGCTCGAGTGGCTCGCCATCCATAACTATCCCGAGCTTTTTGCTGATCTCGACATGAACGCAGACGTAACAAGCTTCATCGAGAAGTTCTACGGCGTAACCCCCACCGCAGACCAGGTCAACGCCCTTCTCAATCCCTCCGACACCACCCTCATGTCCCACTAACAAGTAGAGTAGGGCAGCATGTCCAAAGTTAAACGAGTGGCCGCATTGGTCCTTGAAATTGTTATACCTCTGGTTGTTGCCCTGCTTGCTCTCTGCGTGGGGCGCTACGCCCTCACGCCGCTTGATGTTATAACAACACTCATAGCCGGGCCTTCGCCGAGCGAACCGGGCCCGGCTACTATGGTTGTCTTTAACGTGCGCCTTCCGCGCATCTTGCTCGCGTTTATTGTGGGAGCAGGCCTCTCGGTTGTGGGATGCTGCTTCCAATCGATCTTCTCAAACCCGCTTGCTTCTCCCGACACGCTGGGTGTCTCGGCAGGAGCTGCATTTGGCGCTTCATTGGCTATTCTTTTCTCGTTCAGCATTGCGGGAGTGCAGGCTTTTGCGCTTTGTTTTGGCATTGTAGCCATAGTGTTCACGTTCTTGCTGAGCAGCATGCGCAAAGGCTCGGGCATCCTCATGGTTGTGCTCGCGGGTGTTATCACCTCAGCTTTCTTTAATGCGCTCATTTCGGCCATCAAATACCTCGCTGACCCAACTACCAAACTTCCTGAAATCACTTATTGGCTCATGGGAAGCATGGTAGGAGCCTCGTATTTTGACCTTTCCTCGGCTGTCCCGCTCATTTGCATTCCCTGTATCATCCTCATTATGCTGCGCTGGAAGCTCAATGTGCTCATGCTGCCTGAGAATGAATCTGTCTCGTTGGGCATCAAACCTCGTACGCTGCGCTGGATCATTATTGTGCTCGGAACGCTTATTGTGGCAAGCTGCGTCTCGGTTTGCGGACAGGTGGGATGGGTAGGCCTCGTGATCCCGCATATGGCTCGCAGGCTTGTTGGTACTGATCACCAGTATCTTTTGCCGGCAAGCATCAGCATGGGCGGCGTATATTTGCTCCTCATCGACACGCTCGCCAGGAGCCTCACCTCGGGCGAACTGCCGCTTTCGATTCTGACCGCCATTATTGGTTTGCCCATCTTTGTGGTGCTCTACTTTAGAAAGGGGGCGCGGGGCTTTGATGCTTGAGGTTAAAGACGGCACGTTTGCATACGATTCCAAAGACGTGTTTAAATCCATACAAATGACCGCTCAGGACCACGACGTCTATGCCGTGCTTGGCCGCAACGGCGCAGGTAAAACCACGCTCCTTAAGTGCATCATGGGCATGCTCCCCTGGAAAAGCGGTGCAGCCTACCTCGACGGCGTCGACACCAAGCATATTCCGCACAAAAAGTTCTGGCAGCAGGTGAGCTATGTCCCCCAGGCAAAAGCCACAAGCGACCTCCCGGTGCGCAACATGGTAGTCATGGGCCGCAGCGCTCACATTGGTCTCTTTGGCAAACCCTCAGAAGCAGATTACGCTATTGCAGACAGTATTCTTCAAAAGCTCGAAATCGAACACCTGGCTCAGAAACCCTGCAATGAGCTGAGCGGAGGCGAACTTCAGCTTGTGCTTATTGGCCGGGCTTTGGCGGTGCAGCCAAACGTTATTATCATGGATGAGCCTGAGAGCAACCTCGACTATCACAACCAGCTTCATGTGCTCAAACTCATCAGCGATCTTGCTCAGGACTCGATCTGCATTCTCAACACCCACTACCCCGAACACGCCTTGCAGTATGCCAATAAGTCTCTTCTCCTGTTCCCCGATGGTACGGCTCTCGCCGGCCCCACAGAAGAAGTCGTAACTGCCAACCATCTCCAAGAAGCCTTTGGCATCTCAGTCCACATAGGCCACGACACCATCAACAATCAAACCTACAAATACATAAT
>JAFWFL010000076.1 GCA_017515595.1 Coriobacteriales bacterium | reverse complement strand
CGACATTAACGGAACCGAGCCCATTACTTACAGCTGGTATACAGATAACGGCGTCCCCGTACCCGAGATGAGCGGAAAGACAACCAAGGTTCCTCACCCGGGCAGCTATTACTGCGTCGCAGAAGATGCGTATGGAGATACTGCCCTAACAAAAACAATTCTTGTATACGAGGCAGATGAGTTCAAAATTACAGCGACACCCAAACCGGATGCTATCAGAGATGGAGAAAAAACAACAGCAGCTGTGTACATCGAAGGAGGAGTACAGCCTTACACGGTGAGCTGTTGGTATGTAGACACAAAGGGAAATCAGGAAGACCTCGGAAACCTTGAAGGCAGCCCCGAAGCTGGAGACAAATCCCCTTATCCGGGAACAACCCTTTACAGTGTGCTCACCGATAAACCCGGAACATTCTGGTTCTACATCAATGATGCCGTCGGAAATGAACTGGAGACGCAGATTGAAGTCAAGTACCGTCAGCTCAAAATTGGTAAGCAGCCCGAAGGCGGTGTCCTTGCCATCGATAATACCTTTAATTTAAGTGTGAATATGGATGAAGGTAAGACCCCATTTACCTATGAGCTGTATCAGCTCCCGCTTGGCTGGGAAAACGACGGTTTTGTCAATGGAGACCTCTATGATTCAGGGAACCAGAATACCTTTACCGTTCATGACGAGGGTTCTTATTATTTCATTATTCACGATGCAGACGGCAGATGGGCAAGATCAGATTTCGCTCAGGTGAAGCCTTATGAGCTTGAAGTTTCATTTGAAGGAAAGACGCAATTAGAAAATACGCATGATTCTGCAGAGGTTTACGTAACTGTGCAAGGAGGAACGGGGCCCTATTCCTATGAATGGGAAAGATACGATACTACTGAGTATACGTATATGACTATCTATAGTGAGGATCCATATGCGACTGCAAAGGGCGATACTCTCTATGCGTTTAGTCCTGGCTGGTATTGCTGCACGGTAACGGATAATAACAACGTATCTTCCGGCATCGGTTTTCAGGTAACTTATACCGGTTCATACCCGGTAATCATTAAACAGCCACATGGTACGTATATTCACTATAACGGAGAGTATGCGTCTACAACCTTGACCTGTGAGGCCTTTAACAATTCCAAAGATGGCAACGGCCTTATCTATGAATGGCAGAAGAAAGGTAAGTATAACTGGGAAACAATCGCATACGGGAAAGAACTACCTCTCAAAGAAGACGGTACCGTAGAAACAGAGATCAGCGGAACCTATCGTTGCGTGGTTACCGACACGAGGTTTGGGACAAAAGCTACAAGCAATGAGGCGAATGTAAAGGTAGAGTTAGCGATTATCAGAGCCGAGCAATCAGATCCTTCTTCAATAACATTCGAATTCGACGGCGGAAAAGCTCCTTATACTATAAATGCGTGCTTATACTCCGTAACATGGATTGGAGAAGAAGGCTATCCGGACGGGTCATACGAGATTGACAAGCAGTATTTTGGTGCATGGGATGAACCGTTCAATGACACAATCAAGCAATACAAAATCGAAAACATCGGAACAACAATAAAGTTGAAAAAGGGTAAGGAATACTACGCATATTTCTATGTAGAAGATTCGTTAGGCCAAAAAGATGAAGTAGATCTAATTCCCTTTGTCTGGTAATAGAGTCCTGGGGTAGGTAACAGGGGACGTGTAACAGTAGGTACGTCCCTTGTTACACTATGCCATTTCGGTGCGTTTTGATTCTAGGGCTGTCAGGGAGGCTTGGTCTTGGACTACTTGGTTGTATACGGCCGAGAGTTCCTCGGGTGAAAGAGCGCTTTGATTTCTGATTTGGATTCTTGCTGCTTCTATGCGGCGGCGCAGGTTGTTAATGGCGAGGTCGTCGAGAAGGATATCGAACGAGCGGGCATCGGGGATATCCTCAACCACGTTGTCCATTCCTCCGGCGATGATTTGCGCTGCTTCTGAGCATACAGCTTCTGCTGCGGCGAGAGTACCTGCAGAATCTGTACCGGCAGGTGTTGCCATCATGGCCCAGGCTATCGCTTCGTGACGGGCATCTGTCCATTCAATTTGTCCTATACGCTCGGCAAAACCGCGGAACGCGTCAATATTGATGCTCATATAAAAGAGAACTCTGCGCTCGAGCCTCACCATACGGGCATCGCGGGCGTTCAGAGGGAGCGCTGTTACGGTCTTAGCCGTTCCTGAGCCCTGTGCCCGGTTAGCATCTGCTTTTTGAGCATAGTTTATTTGTGTCTGAACAACATCACCGCTGTTTTCGCGATCTGTCTGCAGCATAGGAGCCGGTACTGCGCGCACCTGAGCCAGGGCCTGCTTAACGGTATCCGCATCGCAAAGGAGTTTGCTTGCGACATACTCAATATACTCGTTCGCGAACATTGTACCTTTAAGAGGAGCCATAGCCTGCACTACGTCCTGCAAGGCGCGGGCGCGCTCCTCGGGCGAAGCCTGGAGATTATACCGCTCAAGATGTCGGTCTACCACAAACCTCACTAAGGGCTGCGGAGTAGAAACAAGCTTCTTAAACGCATCGGCTCCATGCGCCGCAATATACTCGGCCGGATCCATATTATCTGGGATAACTACACAGACCATCTCAGCAGCGGTATATCCCACATAGGACATTGCACGCTCGGCAGCGTTCAAGCCTGCTGCGTCTCCATCAAATATGCAAACAATGCGGCCCTGAACCAGATGCTGGCCTGCCGGAGTTAAAAAGCGTTCAAGAAGCTTTATATGGTCAAAGGTAAACGCCGTTCCGCATGCCGCAACTACGTTGGTAATGCCTGCTACGTGGCTTGCGATAACGTCGGTATATCCTTCCATAACTATGGCTTCAAGGTTTTGCGCAATGCTCTGTTTAGCCAGGTCAAGCGCATAGAGCGTCCTGCGCTTTTGGAACACCGCGGTCTCGCGGGTATTGCGGTACTTCATGCTCTGTGCGGCGCCAATAACTCTGCCGCTCAGCGCCACGCATTTACCTATATCATTATAAATAGGGAACATAATGCGGTCATAAAACACGTCGGAGACATAACCGTTATCGCGTCTGAATGCTAGGTCAGCCGCAATAAGTTCCTCTTGCGTAAAGCCCTGCTGGGTCAGATGTCTTACAAGCGTATTCTTGCCAAGAGCAAAGCCCAAATGCCATTCTTTGGCGATGGCAGTCCCAAAATTGCGGCCTGCCAAATATGCCCGGGCCGCAGCCGCACCTTCGCTTTTGCCGCGCATGAGCTGGGTATGGTAATACTCCACCGCGGCTTCCATTGCCTCAATGAGGCGGGGCTTCTTAATCTCGTTTGATCTTCTCTGCGAAGGCTTATAAACCGGCAGCTCAACGCCGGCTTTATCTGCAAGCGTCTCGAGAGCCGTGCGATAATCCACATGATCGCGCTCCATAACAAAGGTAAAAATATCGCCGCCTTTGCCACAGCCAAAACAGTGCCAGTAACCGTTATCAGGCCGCACATGAAACGACGATGTTTTCTCGTTATGGAAGGGACAACAGCCCCAGAAATCACGGCCACGCTGACGCAACTGTACGGTTTCGCTTACAAGCTCAACAATGTCTACTGCAGCTCGTATTTGGTCTTTAACATCGTCATCAGTGCGCAACGTTGTACCTTCTTACAAACTAAAGCCCTCCGAACCAATGTTTTGGGCAACCCAGTCAATATTGCCGTTCACGGCAGCTATAAGCTCGTCGAGAGAATCAAAGGCCTTTTGGCCCCGCAGATGCTCAATAAATGCAACGCTTACTTCCTGCCCGTAGAGATCGCCATGATACCCCAAAAGATTGCCTTCAATTGATGCACAATGGAGTTCATTCGCAAATGTACGCGGAATACCAACATTTACCGCTGCCGGGTATACCATATCGCCAACAAGCACCAGGCACGCATAAACGCCCTCGGCCGGAACCACATAGGGATAACTAAGCTCGACATTCGCCGTGGGGAATCCAAACCCGCTCCCCTGGTGACGGCCTTCTACGACCATACCCCGTACAAAATGGGGACGACATAAAAGCTCCGTAGCAGTAGCACAGTCACCGTCATTCTGTATAAGATCACGAATGCGCGTGGCCGAGACAATCTGCGAACCCGTGCAAAGCAGATCATAGCCGTAGACATCACAAAGGGTCGAGCGCTTTTTGCCAATGATCCTTAGCTCAGATACGTTGCCGGCATTGTTGGCGCCAAGCTTAAAGTCGCTGCCCACATGAATGGCGCGCGGCTTGAAAGCGCGATTGACCACCATTTGCAAAAAGCCTTCAGCCGAGTGTGCCGCCAGCTCGCGGGTAAACGGGATAGACACCACAAAGTCAGCCCCAAACTTGCACAAAAAGTTGAGTCTGTCTTTGTTATTGAGAAGCTTGCGCACTTTGTTCTGCGGTAAAAAGAGCTCGTCAGGATCAGGGTCAAATGTCACGATAACGCTTGGAAGTCCCCGCCTTTTAGCATCTGCAATGGTAGAAGAAAACAAGAATCTATGTCCCTGGTGTACTCCGTCAAAAGCGCCAATGGTACAAACCACTTCTCCTATGTGGGACATATGCTCTTGGCCTTTAAGCTCAATAAGCTGTGATTCATGGTTCCCAAACAGGCCAAACATGCGGTCTTCTCCGCCATCAACCTCATATAAAAACGCACGGCGTGCAAGATCACGCACATGGGGCTTCATGGTTACAGTTCCTCCCAAAGACAACCGTCAATACCGTCAGGAAATACGCATTGTAATACAAGAGCACCTTCGCAGCGCTCTGCCAATGCAAAAAGCTTTGTATCATTCACAAGCGCGAAAAGCGTATTGTTAGTAAACGCAAGCGCTTTTGCATCACATGTTTTAGAAGCGCTCAGGCGTTTTCCCTGCAATACGTTTGCAACCTCTTGGCTGTTTAACACCAGTATTGGTCTGTTCAGTACTTCAAGCGGGTTCAGATATGAACCTTTTTGAAGCACAGCGTTTTGTACCTCATCAACAGTAATACAATCTGCAAGCGTAACAGTGCCCGAGGCAGTTCTGCACAGAGAAGAAACATACCCCATTGTCCCAAGTTTACCTGCAAGGTCGCTTGCGAGCGTCCTCATATAGGTTCCTTTTGACACAACAGTGTCAAACGTCCACTCGGGTTCACCCAAGGCATTCACACCCACCTCGAGCATGTTCGCCTCATAAATATGAATATCCCGTGGCTCAAGTATAACGTTTTCTCCGTTACGGGCCAAAGCATATGCACGTTTGCCGTCAACATGAACGGCGCTGTATGAAGGCGGCACCTGCTGTGTCATTTGGAGCAAGAGATTCATCTGCTCGCGGGCAAAGTCCAAGTCGCTCAGCTCGGCAAAAACCGGTGCCGTGCCGGTTGTTGGTCCTTCTGCATCGCCGGTTGACGTTTGCCGGCCAAATGCCACGGTCACCCGGTAACTCTTTGACTCTGCCGTGATATATCCAAGAAGCCGCGTGGCCTGTCCCACACCAATTATGAGCACGCCGCTTGCAAGCGGGTCAAGCGTACCCGCATGCCCCACGCGCGATTCGCCAAGCTGTCTTCTGACGGCATTAACTACGTCATGCGACGAGACACCCACCGGCTTATTGATTCCTATGAGCGCATTTATTCCGCTCGACTTACGCTTCATGGCTTTTCATCACCCAAGTGCATTGTCTTTTGGCTTTTGCTTCGCAATTTGCGCCTCGATTGCACGCACTACGGTTTCGCAGGCTTCTGCCATGGGTAAATAGCAGGTAAACCCTGCGGCAGCCTTATGACCGCCGCCGTTGAACTGCTGGGCTACCGCCGCGACGTCAAGCCAGTCGACCTTTGAACGCAAATTGGCTCTGATTTCGCCCGAGTGCTTCTCACGCATAAATACGCAGGCATCAACACCGCCCAAAACACGGATTTCGTCGATGAGCCCTTCGCAATCCTCGTCTGTCGCTCCGTATTGTACCAAGTCATCATGGGTAACGTAGCTCCACGAGACAGTGTGATCTGCGTTAACGGTAAGACGCTGCAAGGTAGCTGCTTTAAGCTGTAAAGATGCAAGCGTGTCGTTCTGATATACCTGGGTACAAATGTATGATGCCTGTGCACCTGCCGTAACACAGGCTGATGCGAGGGCATAAGCATGGGCATTGGCGTTCTGGTATTGGAACCTGCCCGTGTCGGTTATAACCGCACACAAGAGACATGTTGCAATATCTGCGTCAAGCGGAGCGCCAAAGTAGCGAATGTACTCATAAACAATATCAGCCGTAGAAGCAGCGCCGGGTTCACAGCAATATACCCGCGTAAAGGGCATAGAGGTAGCATGGTGATCTATGGCTGCGGTCATTGAAGCACGCTCTAAAACCTCGGCGGAATCGCGGAGACGTTCGAGTGTTGGCGTATCGAGCGCAATAAACAGATCAGGGTCAAACGAATAATCCGCAGCGTTTATAAAACTTCCGGCCTCAGGTAAAAACGCATAAATACGCGGAACGGGCCTTTTATTGGCGAGCAGCACGTCAACCTGTTTATGGGGCCACGTCTTTTGTATAAACAGCGCGAGCGCCAAAACGCTTCCCAGCGCATCGCCGTCAGGGTCGGTATGACCGCTCAACGCGATGCGCCCGGCATCTATGATTGCTTGTGTCAACTCATCAAAACCCGGCTCAAGAGCTTTGATTTTTGCTTCTACGCTCATGCGAAAACTGTACCTCGCCTGCTTACTCGTCTTCAGCGTTGTCTTCTCCTGCTCAAGAGGGTACCCAAACTCATCTTTGGGAACAGAGAGTGTTGGCGGAACCACTTTGAGAGCTTCTGCGATGCGCATAGCCTCGTCTGTTGTGGTATCAATCTCAAAAATGAGCTCAGGGGTCACACGCCAGGTAAGGCTGCGGCCCAAAAGCGAACGGATTCTCCCCTTTGCAGACTCAAGACCGGCCATTACCTCGTCATACGACTCAGGAGATGCCGAGACGTACACACGGCACACCGAGCGGTCAACCGCGACTTCGCACCCCGTCACCGTTACCAGCATCAAACGGGGATCAGAAATCTCGTTCAAGAGAATGGTCGATATTTTTTCGCGCGCCTCCTCAGCGAGACGGCGCGTTGTTTGGTTTTGCTTCATAAAACTTACTCCCCACGTGCGAGCTCAATAGTTTTGTAGCCTTCAATGATATCGCCCAAGTGGAGATCCTGGAAGCCCTCAATGCCAATGCCGCATTCATAACCGGTTTTAACGGTCTTGACGTCGTCTTTGAAGCGGCGAAGCGAAGCGATGTTGCCTTCATAGACCACAACACCGTCGCGTACAATGCGCACACGGTCATCTCGGCTGATCTCACCCTGGATAACCATGCAACCGGCAATGGTGCCAACATGCGGTACCTTAAAGGTCTCGCGAACCTCGGCAGAACCGGTATCTTTATCTTCATACTCGGGGGCAAGCATACCCACACGAGCGGCGTTGATATCATCAATAGCCTGGTAAATAACACGATATGTCTTAATCTGAATGCCCTCATGCTCGGCGAATGCACGGGCTTTTGCATCAGGACGTACGCCAAAGCCAATAATAATGGCGTTGCTCGCCGCAGCAAGCGTAACGTCGGTCTCGGAAATTGCGCCAACTGCGCTGTGGATAATCTGGATCTTAACCTCAGACTGGTCAATCTTGCCAAGGGCGTCTGCAAGAGCCTCAATGGAGCCTTGCACGTCAGCCTTAACAACAAGGTTGAGCTGCTTAAAGTCATTTTGATCCATGGTCTCAAAGAGGTTCTCAAGGGTAATGTGCTGGCGCTTCTCCTGCTCCTGCTGACGACGCTTGAGCGCGCGCTGGTCTGCGAGCTCACGAGCCTGGCGCTCGTCGGAGAATACACGGAACTCATCACCGGCATCAGGTACGCTGTTAAGGCCCTGAATCTCTACCGCTTCAGAAGGATAAACGTCTGTTACGCGGGCGCCGTTTTGGTCCATCATCGCACGTACGCGGCCATAGCTCAAACCGGCTACTACGGTATCGCCCACATGGAGCGTACCACGCTTTACCAGTACTGATGCTACCGGACCACGGCCGCGGTCAAGCTTTGCCTCAAGAACATAACCAGAGGCAAATGTGTCTGGGTTAGCCTTAAGCTCAAGAACATCTGCCTGCAAAAGGACGGTCTCAAGAAGTTCGTCAATGTTTATCTTTGCTTTGGCCGAGACATTAACAAACATGTTCTCGCCGCCGTATTCCTCAGCAATAACACCGTACTTGGTAAGCTCCTGCCTTACGCGGTCAGGGTTGGCGGAGGCTTTATCTATCTTGTTAACTGCGACAACAATTGGCACGTTTGCGGCCTTTGCATGGTGAATTGACTCGATGGTCTGGGGCATAACGCCGTCGTCAGCCGCAACAACCAGAATTGCGATGTCGGTAACCTTTGCGCCGCGGGCACGCATGGCAGTAAATGCCTCGTGACCGGGGGTATCAACAAACGTTATGCGGCGTCCGTTAATTTGTACCTCAGAAGCGCCAATGTGCTGGGTAATACCGCCGGCCTCGCCTGCTGCAACGCCGGTGTGGCGAATTGCGTCAAGAAGCGAGGTTTTGCCGTGGTCTACATGGCCCATAACGGTAACTACGGGCGGACGCGGCTTTAAGTCCTCGGGTGCGTCATAGAAGGTGAAACTGTTCTCCTCTTCTTCTGTCATAACGCGAACCCTGCGGCCAAGGTCATCTGCAATAAGCTCAATGAGGTCATTTGACATGGGCTGTGTAAGCGTCAAGGGAGAACCCAGCAAGAAGAGACGCTTAATAACGTCGTTCGCCGGAACACCCAGGGCCTCTGCAAACTCGCCCACCGTTGAGCCTTCGCTGATCTTCACAATGTCAAGGTCAGCGGGGTTCTGGTCATTTGCGAGCGCTGCTTCAATAGCCTCCTGGTGACGTGCTTCCTCTGCAGCCTGCTCACGACGCTCCTTGCGCTTTTTGCGCCTGCCGCCGGCCTCACGGTTTGCCTCTTCTACCGCAGCGCGGGCTTCTTCGAGCACGCGGTCACGGTTATATACTTCTACCTCGCGGGCAGACTTTGTTACTGATTCATCGCTATCCATCTCGAGCGCTTCCTGACGTGCACGCTCGCGGGCGCTCGGTTTGTGACCCTTGCCCTGCTTTTGATGCTGCTTGTTCTCAGAATCAGAATCGTTTTTATCTTCACGCTTTCCGCGGCTCTTTTTCTCGCCGTCCGCCTGAGCCTGAATCTGCGCTTTAGCCTGGGCTTTACGGGCAGCCTTAGAAGCAGCCTTTTGCTTCTCGGACTTCTCGGGCGCAGGCTTTTTCTCTTCTTCTTCAGGCTTTTTGGTCTCGGCCATAACGCGCTCCTGCTGGGCGATCTGCTCAAGCAGGCTCGAGTATGAAGGAGTTGATTTGGGAGCGTTATCGCCGTGGCGCAGACGCTCCTCTTCTTCCTGACGACGTTTTTCTTCTGCAAGACGCTCGGCCTCAATGCGGGCACGCTCGGCTTCTTCCTGAGCACGGCGTGCTTCTTCCTGGGCTCTGCGCTCAGCCTCTATGCGGCGCTCTTCTGCACGGCGTGCCTCAACCTCAAGGCGCTGCTGCTCGGCAATACGAGCGGCCTCCTGCTCGGCTGCAATGCGTGCTTCTTCTTCTGCGCGCTTCTCGGCCTCAATTTGGGCCGCGCGCTCTTCGAGAATAGGCGCGAGGTTCTTACGGATAAGTCCCACGTAAGCATCCTCAATTGCCGCGCTGGCGCTTGATGCCGGAATCTTCATATTTATGAGGTGCTCAAGCATCTCTTTACTTGACATACCATATTCTTTTGCAAGCTCATGGACGCGAATCTTTGCCATTTGCGTTCCCCTATCCTAACTGTGCGCCACTGTGCCCTGCGCACAGTATATCGTAATCTTGTGCGAGATGTGCAAACGCCTGCGTATCTACCTGAATTCGCAGGGTTTTTTGGAGCCCGCGCCTCATGCGCTCGTTTGCACCGTTTGCATGGCTGTAGCATGCATATGCTCCACGACCGGGCATGTTGCCTTTTTGGTCGAGAACCACGCCCTGAGGTGTGCGTACAAAGCGAACCAACCTATCTTTGTACATCTGTTCTCCACACACAACACATGTCCGTATTCTTGTTGTATGCACTACATCACCTCTTCTTAGCATTCATGCAAACAAGTACTTACGCAACGCACGCCGTAATATTTAATCACTAAATGAGCGAATCGTCATCATAATCTTCATGAATCGAGCAATATATGCTGCCCGGACGTGCTGCGTTACGGCAGCGGATACCGTTCAGATCCGTGTATGCGCAGCGGTTGTCGGGCTCTTCCTCTTCTTCATCATCAAAGAGTGAAATACCACCCATGAGATTAATGGCGAGCGACTCGTTTTTAATGTCGATGTGCCAGCCGGTGAGACGGGCGGCAAGCCTTGCATTCTGACCCTCTTTGCCAATGGCAAGAGAGAGCTGGTCATCAGGCACAATAACCGTTGCATATTTGTTTTCAAGGTCTGCAACAACCTTGGTAACGCGTGCCGGAGACAGGGCGTTTGCCACAAACTGTGCGGGATCCTTGTCCCAGAGCACAACGTCAATGCGTTCGCCGCGGAGCTCATTCACAACATTGCGTACACGGGTGCCCTTGGGGCCAACGCAGGCGCCAACCGGGTCAAGATGGGCATCGAGCGAGTTGACGGCCATCTTTGAACGCATACCGGGCTCGCGGGCAATTGCCTTGATCTCAACAATTCCTTCGTAAATCTCGGGAACTTCGTTTTCAAAAAGCCTGCGGATAAGATCGGGATGCGTACGCGAAACAATGATGGCAGGACGGTTGTGCTCATTGCGCGAAACATTGCCGTTCTGAGAAGCACGGGGATCGCGCACACCAATGATAACGGCACGAATACGCTGTCCATGCTGATAAAACTCGCCTGCGGGGCGCTCGTTGAGCTCATCGGGATGACGACGCTTGTCAAAATGCGGAAGCTCGGCCTCAACACCGTCACGAATCTTGAGAATCGTGAACTCTGCGGTGGTCTGAAGCACGGTGCCCACAATCATATCGCCAATGCACTTTGAGAACTCGGCATAAATCTGCTCGCGTGCGGCATTGCGAATAATCTGGTTGATCTCAATCTTTGCATGTTGTGCGGCAAGTCTGCTGGTATCTTTGGGAGTAACGTCAATGCACTCCCACTCGTCAAACTCGCCTGTCTCGTCATTAATATCGCCTTTTGGCTCAAGCTTGTATACATAAATCTTGCCGGTATTGCGGTCGATGGTAACCTTTGCGCCCCAGTCAAGCTTAAGAATATCTGCATAGCTCTTGGCAAGCGACTGCTCAAGCCTGTCAAGCAAGTAGAGCTCATCAATATTCTTTTCTTGTGCAAGTGCAACGAGGGCTTCAACCATTGCGGATCTTCCTTCTGAAGATACGGCAGGTGTTTCCTCCATCTCGGATGCCATGTTTTAAGTCCTTTCGAGATCAATTGATACTGAACTACATAAATCCTAATACTTTGAATAACCGTTATGTTATTACCCTGGTACTCTATTAAAACGGGCCAATGCGGAGCGGTTTTGCTTCTCAGACGAATTGGCTCTTATGCCTCGTCGTCATCCTGTGGATCTTCTTCGATCCTGGTTGCCTTTTTAGCGGCGGCAAGCATTGCGTCATAATCAGGCTTAAGCTTGGCGCTCTTAATTTTGCCGAGAGGAACCGCATAGGTTGTTCCGTCAACCATGATATGTACCTCGTCGTTTGCGACCTCAACAATCTCGCCCGTCCATGCACGCCTGTTGTCTATTGCCTCGAGCGAACGAATCTCGGCGCGCTCGCCCACATGAGCCGCAAAATCTTTAGCGCGGCGCAGAGGCCTGTCTACACCGGGAGAAGACACCTCAAGGTCATACGAGTTCTCAAACGGGTCAAGCGCCTCTACCACACCTGAAATCCACGGAGTTTCATCACAGACACGGTCCATATCTATAGCCGTTCCGTCCAAAACATCAATGCGCACGCGCACCGTGGGACGCGCTTTGGAACCTGCAACTTCAACATCAACAATATCAATGTCATGCTGCAAAGCTTCCTGTTCAAGAGCTGCTAAGAGCTGTTCTTCGACAGCCGTACTTGCCATCAACCTACCTCCATCTGCCCAAATCTGAGCATACACATAAAAAAGAAGCGGGCATGAAGCCCACTTCCCAGAAGCAACATTGGCTTGTAAAAAACATACGCGACACAGTGTAACAAATATCTCCCCGAACTGCAAATCACATTTCACACAAAACATACACCGTTCACAGGGACAGTTTCTGCTAGCGTGAAGGCCAACAAATTTTCAAAACATAGGTCCAATACTTGGGCCCAGATAACCGCCTGGACCAAGATTGGTTGCAAAAAGGTGACGATCCGTTGTCCGAGAAACCCATTCGGGCTTCTCCGCAAAGGCAAGTTGGCAAAAAAGAGATGATCCGTTATCTCAAAAACATATATTAGCCTCTCAGACACATGCAAATGGCAAAAAGGAGACGATTCGTTGTCGGTGAATTGAACTTTATGATTTGTTTTAATAGTGTAATATGCTTTTACCTGGCATTATATTGATTGTCAAAAAACAATATCTGAGTAAGAGCCTACTTGAGACAACGAATCGTCACCTTTTTGCCATTTGCACCTGTCCGAAAGAAAAAAATCTGGCTTTGAGACAACGAATCGTCACCTTTTTGCCATCAGCTTCTTGCCGGAAAGCCCCGAACTCTCGTCTGAGACTACCGATCGTCACTTTTTTGACATCAGCTTCTGGCAGAGAAGTGCGTTGCTCTGTGCGCTCTTTTATAAGTGTTTATCCAAACCCCTGGTTGAGATGTAAAACCTGCTTACTGTTTTTGATAAAGTTGTAACTACCATTTCTGTACTGCAATAGTAACCCAAGCGTTTCGGTTGGGAATTGTAGTCAGCGACGCAGATCGCATGAAAGGATAAAGGACATGAAGACGCGCAAACTGCTTTTTCTTATACTGTCTTTATCGCTTACACTGACGCTTTTGGCGTTTATGACACCTGCGGTAATGGCAGCGGGTCCGGTTATGGGAGATGACCCGGAACAACCTACAGATGATTACTGTCCCGTTACCTCAGACGGAATCCACAGCTGGGATGGCCGTGAAACAGCCATCCAGACCGTAACGTGCACAACAGAGGGCATATATAATGCCCGCTGCGGACGCTGCGGCTATGAAACCATACTTACCGTACCTGCCAGGGGGCATGACTGGGGTGAGTGGTTTACCGTTGAAGAAGCCAGCTGTGTTGAACCGGGCGTATTAATGCGAGTTTGCAACCGTTGCGGAGAGGAAGAGTATCAGGTTACATCCTTAGCGCCTCACACCTTTAGCGATTGGTATATTGTCACAGAAGCAAACGACTGGTCTGCCGGCATACAGGAGCATGTTTGTGTGATCTGCGGAACCACAGAGTAAGCTGAATATTATCTCGAAGACACCATACTCCCCTTTTATCAAGGCGATGATGTGGCAGCTTTCCAGACACTTCTAAACGAGAACGGATTTGACTGCGGAGAAGCAGACGGTTCATTTGGCCCAATGACACAGGCTGCCACAGAAGCTGCCGAGCAGGCCGCAGGTTATAAAGCCACCGGCATTGGCTGGACAGGACTACAGGCGTGGCTGGCAGAAAACGCACAAGAGCCAGAGTCCGACAGCACCGGTGAAGTCGTGCCATCAAACGATCCGCTGGATGGTACAAAAGACCTGTCTTCTCAGCTTCGCAACTGGCCGCTAAACCGCAACCAGGATAACGGCCTTGTTATTGTGACGCAGCCCGTGAGCGGAAGGATCGACAACGGTTCTGATGACAGTATTTTTGCCTTAACCACTGAGGTAGAGGGCGGTGTGTCACCCTATACCTATGAATGGAGATGCGAGACAAACTGGACCTCGACCCAAAGAGATTATTTGGATAATATGCTCGACAGTCTGGGATCAGTTTCTTTTGCTGAACAGTATCAGGCTGAAGCATCATCAGACAAATCCCAAACCCAAACGGTAACTATACGTACTGATTTTGGGAGAACCGAGGTGAATGAACTGCAAGAAAAGCAATCTGACACCGAGGCTGTTTTAGATTTAATCAGGTTGAACAGTGCGCCGGCAGACGTAAGCAGCAGCGATAAAAATACCTCGACCTATTATGCATCAAAGCCGGGTAATTATTTTTTGCGTTATCACTGACAGTGAAGAAAACTGGGTAGTCACAGATTCCGTACGTGTGTATTACAGCCTGTATATTATCCTGGAACCACAAAATGCCAATATACATGGGAAAACCAACGTGGAGCTATCTTGCATAGCAGAGGGAGGCAGCGGAAACTACCAATATGAATGGCACAAAGTTGACGGTGGCATTGTTGATGTAACCAATGAAACATTAACCGACAGCATAACAGAAGAAGGAGAGTATTATTGCGTAGTTTCGGACGGCTTTGATTCAGTCACATCAAAAACGGTAAGAGTCTCTGACAATGAACCTCTCTCGGTCACCTGTCTTCAGGAGAACAATTACCTTATTCCCGGCCAGGAACCGCCAATCATAAGAATGCAAATAACCGGAGGCATTTGGCCTTATACCATAGAATGGGCAACGGGTGAACCCGGTAATGCGCAAATCATAGAAACATATGAAACATCGCGCCTTATAGCCGGCAGCAGGAGTTCAGAAAACATAGTATCCCATAAAACAGAAGCGCCGGGCATATACTGGTGTATGGTCACTGACAGTACAGGTGACTGGCAGTTTGACGTCTCATATGTTGTAGAAAGATCCAGTGAGAAACTCGCAATTATAATGCAGCCGCTTGATACTGAGATTTATGTAAACCCATCTCATCTCGATATAAAAATGGCTCAAGGTACCGGTTGGATGGAGTATTCCCTTTATAAAGACGGCGAACTTTATGACGTTTATAGGAATGAAAGTGATAACCCGTTGCGTTTGTATCAAAATGTGACGGTTTATGAACCCGGAGAGTACTATTTCCACGTAGAAGACTCAGAAGGACGTTGGACAGATTCTGACAAAGCTACCGTCACAAAAATACTTGAGACAGATGAAAAACAAGTCTCAAAAAAAGAGCGTCTCAGAATTGTTCAGCAGCCCGAGGGCGGTACAATATCCACGAGAACCGGCAATTTTACCCTCTGCGTCAGAGTGGCCCACGGGGAAGGGAAGATTGAATACGCGCTCTATAAAGATGGTGAAGAGTATACTGTTACTGAGCGGGCTGCCAATGCTGTTGATAGGCAATTCTGTGAAGTAAAGGTAGATAAGCCCGGGAAATACCATTTTGAAATACGTGACGATTCCACAGGAACCGGCTTTATGAAATCAAACAGCGTTATTGTGAGAGGTACGGATGAGTTTTATATCTCAACAATCAAAGTAAACGGCAAT
>JAFWFL010000075.1 GCA_017515595.1 Coriobacteriales bacterium | reverse complement strand
TGCGTGCATATCTGTCACACTCTACCTGATGTCATGCGTGTGCCAAAGGGGACAGAGGTTTTTGACACGGGGTATGTATGACACGGGACGGTGGTTTGACTGGTGGTTAGTGAAAAAAGAAACCATTCTTTTTTCACTAACCACCAGTCAAACCACCGTCCCTTGTCATACATACCCCGTGTCAAAAACCTCTGTCCCCTTTGGCACACTCATGACAGACCAAGGGCTTCTCGGCAGTATGATCGCTGAGAAGCCCTTGGTTTTACGCTCTGTTACCCGTGTGACAGGTCTTGTTTATGCGTCGATATCCTCGGCCATCCACATACCGGCGAGGCGGCCGCCGCAGTATGCGGTCATAAGCGAGGTGCCCTCATAACCGCAGTACGGTGCGCTGATGGTTGAGCCGTTGTCAGCGCCGGCTACATAGAGGTTCTCAATGGGGAGACCGGCTTTGTCAATGGCCTGGAGACGGTCATTGGTACGAACGCCGCCAATGGTTACCCATGCGCTCGGACGATACTTCACGGCGTAGAACGGGCCTTCTTCAATGGCGTTCATGAAGCTTGCGGGCTTGCCAAACTGGGTGTCGGCACCTGCGGCGCACATCTCGTTGTACTCAGCAACAGTCTGGACAAGGGCCGGAGCGCCAAGCTGCTCGGCGAGATCCTCAAGAGTTTCTCCCTTTACAACCCAGCCTTGTTCAATTGCCTGATCAACATTTGCCTGAACATCCTTAAGCACAGCGCCTGCGACGGTCATCTTACCGGTAGGCCAGCCCACTTCATCAGAACCGTTCAGTGCAAATGCATCCTGCTCCATAAGGCCGTTAAGATATCCCTGGTCAGTGATGCCAAAGAACTCGCCGCCGGTCATAGAGATTGCTCCGCCGAGTGCGAGCGGGAAGTTGGCATACTGGCCTTCATCTGCAAAGCGGCGACCCTGGTTGTTTACGAGAAGCACGCCATAAATGCAAAGCCTGTATGCAGCGTTTCCAAAGGCAAAGCCGGCCTGCAGCTCATGTGAACCGCCAAACTCGTTACCGGCGATACCCCACTGAGTACCATATACGCCGCCGGCATCAATAACATTGTGGATACCCGTACCATCAGAGAACGTCTGGCCCAGTGAGAGTACCTTGGTACCAAAGTGCTCCATCATCATGTCGGGACTGCCAAGGAAGCCGCCGGTGGCAACAAGCGTCTTCTTAGCAAGAATCTGTGCGGTGGTACCGTCGCCGCATACAACGTTCATACCCTTGCATACGCCGTCTTCCATAATGAGTGAATCAAGTGCGCAATCAAAAATGATCTGTCCGCCGCGCTCGGTCACAAAGTCAGCAAGCGGCTGGAAGCGGTTTGCTCCGGAGACTTTGAAGCCGGCACGTACCGATGCCCAACCGGCGCCATAGTTGTCGGGACGAGCGTACATATCGATACCGAATTCATCCATAAAGCGGTCGACGGTGTCGCCCGAGAGATCAACAATCTTGCGAACTACTGCGCCGTTAATTGACCAGTGTGACCAATCCATAATGAACTTAAAGGCTTCATCCCTAAAGTCAGGAATACCCATTTCTTGCTGAAGCTTTGAGTTGACAACAAACGGACCGCCCGCATTTGCGCCGTTTGCGCGGCCAATTGTTGGGGCTTTATCGACAACAATAACAGATTTGCCTGCACCGGCAGCTTCGACGGCAGCCCATGCGCCTGCTGCGCCAAAACCTGCGATGGCAATGTCGGCCTCAAGCGTTTCGCCCGCGGCGAAGGGTGCGGGAGCCGGTTCCTCGGCAAGCGCAACACTTCCGGCTGCAAGAGCAGCACCTACAGCAGCAGTTCCGGCAATAAATCCTCGACGACTCATTTCCATACAACATACTCCTTTCAAATGCGGCAAATTTACAGCACTCCTGTCATCTTGGCACCCTGCTGCGACTCATATACCGCAGTATTGCATGCGACAGGCAGAAGCCGTATTAATGATACCACCTTAAAAAGATAGTTTCCAATAAAACTGTAAATCATTGTCAAGCACAACAACCGGAGGCAACTGTTCAAGGGTGGATAAAGACAGAATAGTAGATCGAGTAGTAAAAATCTGGCACAGATGAGACGTTACGACATAACCGTTGGCACAGATGAGACGTTACGACACGGGTAATGGTGATACAGTATAATCGATTCAATTCTAGCAACTCATCTACCAGTTATTTATGTATTGGGCAAAGCAGATACAAATGACTTTTATGTCGTAACGTCTCATCTGTGCCAACGGTTATGTCGTAACGTCTCATCTGTGCCAACGGTTATGTCGTAACGTCTCATCTGTGCCAGATTTTTACTACTCGATCTACTATTCTGTCTTTATCCACCCCCCACTCCCCCGTGAAAAGTAACAACCCGGAGGTTTCAGTACAGAATGTGCAGGCTTTGGGAGTGGGCGCTTTGGGGGGCAAAATCTGAGACAATAGCAGCAGTCAATTATTGGTGCGAAAGCTCACCTTCCAAAAAAGTGGCCGCGCGTTTTATTAGATAGGATGTTTCTCATGACCAACCGCCTGACTCCCGGCAATCGCCTATATCTATACCACCTGTTCGCCGAGAAGATTGGCATTGGAAACCAGGTACCTATTACCCAGGCTGACGAGGTCCTCGCAGCTGACGGCATTCTTCCGCAGGATGTTGGCTATGAATCAGCCCGGGAGATTCTCGAATCGCCGCATTTTGAACATCTTGCCCGCGTTGATGTCTTTAAAAAAGGCCGCGTGCTCCTCACAATACTTCCCAATGCCCAGATGGACGAGGCATATGAGCTGGCCAACCGTGCTGAGGCCGAGAAAGCAGAGAAAGCCGCAGAGGCCAAACAGGCAGCCGCAACAAAAAACACGCCTCAGACAAAAGGCAGCGCAAAACAAAAGAAGTCCAAGACCGCGTGCACCAGCGCTCCAAAGCCACAGACTGCCAAAGCTCAGGTTATCCCTGTAAAACCCGGTAAGCAACGCCGTAAAGAAGAAGCTTTGGCAGCAAAAATAGCTGCAGAAGAAGCTGCCCGCCTTGAAGCTGAGGAGAAGGCCGCCGCACTTGCCCGCGAAGAAACAGAGCGTGCCGAGGCTGAGCGTCTGGCCCGTGAACGGGCAGAACGCGAAGCAGCTGAAGCAGCAGAACGCGCAGCGCGAGAAGCCGAGGAAAAAGCCCGTAAAGAGGCCGAGGAGCGCGAAGCTGCCAAAAAAGCAGCCGAGGAAGCCGCAAAGCGGGCTTTGGAAGAGCAGATTGCGCGTGTCACTACACCTGTTTCTTCCCGCCGTACGCCTACCCTGCAAATTACCTATGACCCCTATGAAGGTGTAAGCGATATCGCTACACCTGCAGTGCGCAAACCCCGTAGCAATGCAGCTGCAAAACCGGCAGCTCGCAAGGATACCAGCACAAATGCACAGCCAAAGAGCAAAATAGAGCCTGCACCCGCTGTTAAACCACGAGCCACAAAGACAGCTGCACCTGCCACAAATACAAAACCCACAGCGCAGGTAAAGCCAGTTGCTCCGGTGACCCCTGCCGTACCTGCAATAGCAGCTGCGCCTGCAGAACCTCCGGTTCCTTCAGCACAAGTCGCTACACCGGCCAAACCTACGATTCCTACCATCTCCGCTGCATCTGCAGAGCCGCCGGTTATTACAGAATCTACGATACCCGCAGCAACGGCTGTATCAACTGCACCTGTGATCCAGACAGAGTCTGTCTTGCCCACAGGTCCACAGGAATCCGTCGCGCCTCTTGTTGTGTCTGACAATGAACCCATCACCGCACCGTCTGCGCCGGCTGAACTTGCCACTCCCGCTGCTACACAGTTCGAAATACCTGCTGATGACGTTTCTGCTCAAAGCGAGGGTTTCTCGGACGCTTCTGAATATGGTGTCTTGTTTTCTGCTGCCCCTGCTCCTGAACCTGCACCGTCTGCAGCCGGCCAGGCTCCGGTAACCAGAACCGAGCGCCAGGCTCCTCCTTCTACGGTTTTGGCTGACTACCCGCGCACCATCTCGCAGGACGTCTATTGTCCCACAGCTCTTTTGAGCACGCTTTCCAGAATTTTGCCCATAGAGGTTGACCTCACAACCCTGCTCGACGAGGACTGGGCTGTTGCCCGTGCTACCGGTACGGTTGCAGGTTCGCGCAACCGTGCAACATTCCCCCTTCGCTACCTGCGAGAAGACGGAACTCAGCCGGTAGAAATCAGCCTCAAACGTACCACAAAACAAGGCTCATCAACGCGCTGGGAGATGGCGCTTATTGATGGAGACGACGGCAAAGGCGATATCCACGAGACAGCGTCCATCGAAGGCCTGCCACTGGCAGATGAAGGCGCCTGGAACGACCTTCGCGTTGATCACATGTACGGAATGCAGGTCACCGGCCCCATTCGTGAGTTCGCACAGTTTGCGATGATTGGTACCTGGGACGCCATCTTGGGCGACCTTGCCCGCATGGCAGCCCCCGAGCACTGGAATTATCCGGGAACCGAGATTGTTCCCAGTGCAGCAGGGAACACCCGTTACGGAATTCTCCGAGAATACCTTGCCGGAACATTCCACCGCGTACGCATGCAAAACAAGCTTGTTGAGGCGCCTACGGGCACTTTTGCGGCGTTCAACACGGGTCTTGTAACCGCCATGCTCGATGAAATCCACGCATGCTTTGAACCTGCCTCAGGCGGTATTCCCTGGCGGTTTATTGGCTTTACGCAGGCGGGGTCAGGAGAACTCGGCGGACGTATGACATTTGAGCTCGAACGCATGCCCGAGGCCGCAACCTATTTTGAATCGCTTGACGACGTGACGCCTCGTCCAAACACAAGGATTGTGCTTGATTTTAACGCGCTTTTGGGCGATTGCCTGGGCAGACTGCCACGCGGCTTTTTGCGCGATGCGCTCACCGACATGGAAGGCCCCAGCAACATGATAGACCGCATGGGCGACCCCGCCCTGACTCCGGCTGAACGCTCGGCTGCTCAAACCCAGCTCTCGCGCTTCCTTGCCAATGCTCCTGCCGCGCATCGCAGGCTCGCACGCACGCTTGAAGACGCTGCCGGCCAGGCGCTTGCTGCATGCAGCCGCAGCTACCGCACGGCCGTTCCGGTCTTTGACCCGGCAACCAACAGTATGAAGCTCCTGCTCCCCCTGTGCCTTGTTCGCGACCGCCGCGTGGATGTAGCTCTCGTGGTCCAGCGCCAACCCTCAGGCATCTTACAGGGTGTAAGCATCATGTCGCTTCCCCGTGCCTACGCCTGTGCCCGCGTAGTAAGCGCCAAGCAACCCGCCTGGCTTTCCCCCGAGCACGTATTGGCCAGCCTATGAGCGACGTCATTACACAATACGGACAGCTTGACTCGGTATTTGCTGACGGAGCCATGCGCTTGCTGCGAAGCGGATACGCGCAGGTTTCTGTAGCGCTTTTGCGCTCACTTTTTGCCGAGGGAACTTCGCGCCTGGAGTCGGAGATTCTCTATGCTCAAATGGACGCAATGCTTGATGAACTCGAGTTTGCCGACTGCCGCATCTGGCGTCATGATGACGGCACACGTTATGACGCCCGTGAAGTAGTCAATGACAAATGGGTTCGCGAGTTCAAGCTGCTTGAACGCCGCATTTTGCCATCAGGAGAATCAGAACATTCTCTGCGGCCCGTGGCTTTGGCGGTTATGTCGTGCATTGACGCGATAGCCAACGACACCATTGTGCTCTCGAGTCCGCGTGTTGAAATGATTGTTGAAGCGCTCACCAAGCTTTCTACAGCCGTTAACCCTGACCCCGAGGCTCAGCGTGCAGATTTGGTTGCCAAGGTTGAGCAGGCTCAGCGTGCGCTTGACGAGTTTGACGCAAGCGGTGGCAAACTGCCTGATGACCTTGATCCCATTGCTATGTACCGTAATGCGCTTGACCTCATGTCTCAGGTCCCGGTTGATATGAGCCGTATAGAAGAAATGATGTATGAAGAGCGCAATAACCTCATTGACTCGTTCCATGCAGATAACAGACCCGGCGGAGAACTCATTGCAGAGTATTTGCAGCGAAGCGATGATCTCTTCTCAGGAACAGACTCGGGCCAGGTTTACAACGGCGCTATTAAAATGTTGTCTAACAGAAGTCTGAATGCGCAGATCACCGCACGCGTCCGCATGATCACCCGTTCAGAAGCGCTCGACAGCATGGACACACATGAACGTTCTGCCCTGGAGCGCGCCTGGAAGCAAATGGTAGAAGGCATGCACGGTGTTCTCAAGCTTCGCAGAAGCTGCTCAGAAACGGTTGCGAATGCCATTACGCAGTATGACCACGATGTTTACCGGGAATACACCGCATTGCTCAAGGAACTGTACCGGGTAGTACTTGAGCGCGGAAAACAGCAAACACCATTGTCAAGAAGCCCTATGCTCGACTGCATCGGCAATTTTGAAGCAGAAACCATCAAATACAAACTCTCTGCCCAACCGGCCAAACAGCCGCCGCCGGCCCTGTTTGAGGCTGATCGCGATACACTTCCAACCATAGATCTCGAACGTTTACAGTTCTTTAGCGGCACTCAGACACTAAAGGTGCTCGAGGCTCTTGAGAGTATACTGCCGCCTCAGGGAGAAGCAACACTGTCAGAGCTTTTTAACAGCATAGGACAAAATTTACGGCGCGAAGTTGAGCTCACCGGCCTTATGCATTATGCTGTTTTGGCAGGGGTACCCGTAGAATACGCAAAACGCTCAGTTTATGTATGCTATGACTTTGAGGGCAATAAAAAATACTGGGAAGCGCCGGATATGGTAGTCACACACAAAAAGCTGGAACAGGGAAAGGAACCCTTTAATGTCGCCTGATGTTCAAGAAAGCCATAACAGCCGGTATACAGACTCACTGGAAGGCTTGCCCACAAACAACAGCTCTCAACAGCTGTCAGAGACAGAGGAAGATGAGCGTGAGCACGAAAAGTCTTCTGCCTCCTTGGACCGTGACGAGCTGTTTCCCGGAGACACCGGTACGTGTCCGCTCAATGTACGCCACGCAATAGCCGCCCTTATCAAAAAGCGCTATATCTCCCAGGATGAGGATAAAACCGCTTGGGAAGGACTCGTTAGCGACCCCGACCTTGTGCGCAGCCGCCTGTCCGACGCTCTCCTTACACTTAAATTCAGTCCTGCAAACGGCATCGCACTTGCTCAACAGGTTGAATTTGATGACGATACCGTTCCCTATAAAATAAAATCAATCATGCCGTTCAATAATGTTCAGTCTTTGCTGATCACCCAGCTGGTCACCAAGTATTTCTCGGCAACAGCAGCAGGGGCTTCTTATGTGTGGATAGAGAAAGACGAAATGCTCGAAACCATGACGCGCCTCTTTGAAGACGCATCTGATATCGCCGCTTCAGAAACGGCTATGTCCCACGCCATTGACGCCATGGTACGCAACGGCTACCTGAACGAAGTCGCCCAGGACCGTTACCGGATCATGCCAATTGTGGGCGTGGTGTATACGCTTGACGAGATCAAGGGTATTTTGCAGCGGTACGGCTTGGATAAGCAGGATACCGGCGATCAAACCATGCCGGAACCGGAACCGCAGCCGGAAGGAGCTGTAGATGACAACTAATACCATTCAGGGCCAGCTTTCGCTCCTTCAGGAATCCCAATGGGAACTCGAGTCCATGCAACTGGTTAATTTTGGACCTTTTGACGGGTACCACTGTTTTGATTTTAAAACAGGATTCGAATCAATTCCTACAACGGTCATCGCAGGCGACTCGGGCACCGGTAAGAGCACCGTTGAGGACGCTTTTTTTGAAGTAATGACACGCAACGGCAGTTATAACACCGCAAGTAATGAGGGCGGCCGCGGCGGAAGTATCTCGTCCGAGAAACGCTCGCTGATTGGCTATGTGCGCGGCAAGCTCGAAGATGTTGAAGACGCAGACGGCAACCCCGTAGCGCAAATGCTCCGTGACGGGTCATGCAACAGGTGGAGCGCAGTTGTGCTCACGTTCCTCTCGGATAACAATACGGTATTTTGCGTTGCGAAGTTGTTTTGGATTGCATCCGGTTACAGCGCAAACTCTGATGTTAAACAGCTGCGTCTTACCATGTACCGGCGTTTTGACCCTCGTATTTTGGAACCCATTGCAGATGCGAGCTTTACCACGGAGAGGGTAAGGCGCATATTGGGTAACGAGGTAAGAACATATGCCCGAGTAGACGAGTTTTTAACCTATGTTTACCGTGTCCTAAAGATTGACGAGTTAGGACGCGGTAAAGAGGTCATGGATCTTCTGAGCAAAATCAGAAGCGGCGCCGGCTTTAAGTCAATTGCCGAGCTCTTCCGCGAACAGGTACTTGACGTACCGGCAACGTTCGAAAAAGCAGAAGAAGCAGCTCAGAGCTACCATGAACACTGGGATGCTTATGAGAAAATGCTTGACAAACAGCGTCGTGTTGATGCTTTGACAGAGGTTTGCGGGCTGGGCGATGAACACGCCCAGTTGCTTGGCAGGTTACAGACCCACCAGGCAGCGCTGGTACCGGTTCTTTTTGATGCTTGGAAAAACCATACACAATGCGAAGTGCTCCGCACCTATGAAGCTGAGCTTGCCGGCCAGGCAGACATACTCAAACGAGAACTCGAGGCCAATAATAACGAGCTCTCACGTGCCACGCTTACCCAAGAAGAACTCCAGCGTCAGCTCGCCGCGAGCGGTTACACACAAAAGCTTGCCGCCTATGATGCTGCTATCGCGCGCGCAGAACAAACCGCGAGTTCCTGCCGGAGCGCCCGCGAAGCATGTAGCAAAGAAGTCACCCCATACTTTGGCAAAATGCCGGTAACACAGGAAGATTTTGACAAGCTGCAAGCAAACGTGCAGGAGTTTTTATCAAACTATGATGCCGTATACGAGCAAAAACAGCAGGAACAAACCGCTGCCATGGAGGCGCGCATCACACTTGACGCGAGAATCAAAGAGTTACGCGCCGACATGGCATATTACGAGCAAAACAAGAGCAGAATCCCCCGTACACTCGGAGAAGCGCGGGCGTTGCTTGCCTCGGCTGCCGGCATGGACCAAGAAGCGCTCCCGTTTGCGGCTGAACTCATGGAAGTAACTGACGAATCCTGGCGCTATGCCATTGAGTCAGTATATGGCAGTTTTGCACGCACGCTTTTGGTTGCTGCCGGGGATTTTGAAGCTTTTAGTACATCTATTGATGAGCTCAGGCTCAAAAACCGCATTACGTTTCGCAAGGT
Source organism: Coriobacteriales bacterium (assembly GCA_017515595.1). GTDB lineage: Bacteria > Actinomycetota > Coriobacteriia > Coriobacteriales > UMGS124 > RGIG5691. Next base: position 19,214 of record JAFWFL010000075.1, on the reverse strand, counting down.
GGAGCAAAATATCGAATGCACCCTGCAAAGCCGGCCCGGTTATCTCTCAGAGAAGCTCATATTTGCAGAAAGCTCGCCCTTTGCTGGCTGGCTCATGAATACCGTTCGCGATGAACACCATGACGCCCTCCGCGTTGGATCAGCGGCTGAGCTTGCCGGTGCGGAGCGGCGCGTAACCATTAACGGCCAAACACGTGACGGAAGCCGTGGCGCCCATGGACGGGACATGGGAGCCGAGGGCATCATCGGGTTTGACAACAGCTCAAAACTCGAAGCCCTTGCCCAAGAGCTTATTGACCTCAACGATCCATGGCAGAAAGCCCATGAAGCCGAGAAACGCGCTGCTCACGAACTCACGGTTTTTGTTCAAAAGCGAAGCGCTGCAGAGCGGATTGCTAACTATGTGTTTGCAGACATTGATCTTGCAAGCGCCATAGACGCTCTCGAAAAAGTGCGCCGCGCAAAACAACAATTCCTTGAGGAAAACGATCAGCTTGGGAATCTCGAAAAAGAGCTGCGCGAGATAACGGCGCTTGTCACAAAACTCATCAAACAAGTAGGCAGTCTCGAAACAAGATTCGCTGATGTATCCCAAACACTGGATGCGCTTAAACTCCAGCTTAAGGAACTTATGAGTGCTCCTGAGCATACCCGCGAAACAGATACTTCTTCTGACGCATATCTCTTGTTAACCAAAACCGGCGACGAATACCTAACCGGACATGGCGCTGAAGATAATCTTAAGAGCTTTGATATCATTATGCAGCGTATACAAGCTCTGTTTACAAGGCGTATCTCAGAGTACAGTGAACGTTTAGATAATCTCTCGCAAAAGATTGAAAAACTGCTTGCAGACTACCTCAGAACCTGGCCTGATAGCCACCTTGGAACCACAACCGAATCATTGCCTGACTATAAAGCACTTTTGGCAAAGCTCGAAGAAGAAGGTTTCCACACACAAAAAGAGTCCTGGTACGAGCATATGCTTGCCTGGATAAAAGAAGACCTGATTCCGCTTGATGTAACATATCGCGATGCCCGCACAGAGATCGATGACCGTCTGGAACCTATAAATGCCATCCTCAGAACGCTGCCGTTTGGCAGGGATGGCGGCAGGCTTGAGATTGTATGCCGCAGCAGTGATCCCAAAGTTGCGCGGGACTTCTCGGCATTACTGCGCGAGCTTTTGGACTACGAGCGCAACCAGCAGATACTGAGCGAGGAAGCGTATCATAATAAAGCCGCCCAGCTCATGGAAATCATTGACCCCACTGACACTCGTGCTGAAGCATCCAAACGGCGCAACGACGTGCTTGACCGCAGGCGTCATGTCACGCTTACCGCCCGTGTTGTTGACCCGCAAAACCCCGAGAAACCAAAAGCGACCTATAACATGCTGGCCAGTAAATCCGGCGGAGAAGTGGCCGAGATTGTAGCCTTTATCTTGGGCGCTGCGCTGTTATACCGCTTGGGACAAGACGGCAGCACACTCCCCGGGTTCGCACCGGTTTTGCTGGACGAAGGCTTTATTAAGGCCGACTCCCGCTTTACCTCGCGCGCAATTTCTGCCTGGCAAGGGTTTGGATTCCAGCTTATTATTGCCGTACCTGAAGAAAAATACCAATCCGTAGTCTCAAAGGCCGAGCGTGTACTCAACATTGTTGCGGATGCATCGCGCCGCTCATATGTAAGTACGCTTGACCTTATAGAGAACCCCAAGGAGTAAGACTGCAAGAGGGCGGGACATGAAGAGCATTCAGGAAATAACATCAAAACTGGTAAGCCGTTACCGCCAGATATGGGCTGATGAGCTCACCTTTCCCGGAAAGGTGGCTTGGCCATACCGGCTTCCTGTGGGGAAGCCCAGCCGCACCGAGCTCGAATACACCTGGGCATCCATAAGCGAAAAGGCCCGGGAAATTGCAGACTGGGCTTATGAGCACCATCTTTCAACAGCAACCGAGCTGCGGCTGGTTGGAAGGGTATCATACTCGCTTTTGACGCATGTTGTTGCAAATTCTATAGATGACCTCGCATTTTCTTGCGGTATGAGCCGGCATCTTGAACTTTACCGCAACCGCTTGAAGCAACTGGAAGAAGCGTTTCCTGCCTGCAGTGCACAGGCTTTGAAGCGCGTGCTTACCCTGCTTGACAAATACACAACATCAGACCTTGATTTTGAACTTGTCATACGGGCATCGCAATGGTTTATAACGCATGATAGCGCTCATATGACGCCGCGGGAGGTTCCGCTTGAGGGATTTCATGCAAAATGGCTTGATCTGAATGCACATCAGTCTATGATATGCCTGCTGAGCAGCAAAGAAGAGCTCCCGCTCAAAGAGCGTCCCCGCACCGTCAGCTACCACTATCTTGACCCAGCTTATCTTGCTACAGGAGCGCGCATATATGATACTTGGTTTGAAGGAGACACCAATGCACCTGCATATATTCCTTGTGTAGTTGTGATCTGCGAAAACCGTGACAGCGCCTTATGGTTCAAACCGGTCACAGGTGGTATCGCCGTTTTGGGCGACGGACTGGCAGGAACCGCTATCCTGCCCAAGATTCCATGGATTTCCCAGGCAGAGCGCATATATTACTGGGGCGATATTGACATTGCCGGCTTTACCATACTCTCAAAATACCGCGAACGCGGGCTTAGGGCACAAAGCCTTCTCATGGATGAAGCGGCATACAAAACATATGAGCGCTACGGCACAAACACAGACAAATACGGCAAACCCCTGCTTCCGGTTCCCAAAGCCACGGAACTTGCAGGCCTGACTCCTCAGGAAAACAGCCTCTACCTGGAACTCTGCTCCCCATCTCACCAAGGCCCCCGCCGCATAGAACAAGAGCGCATCCCCCTCCAAACAGCCCAAGAACTTGTTGAGGCCGGGCAGAAGTAAATAGCATCTGAATTTGATCTCGTACAGTTCGTATTCCGTCCAGCCGGTATCGCCATAGAATTGGAATGTCCCTCTGATACGCATTATGCCCGGATCAGATTGGAATCCCCTGTACATAGCAGGTATCCGGAGAGAGATCAATGCGATTATTCCATTCAACGGAACTATCTACATGAGGATCGATATCCCATGCGATGCTGTTTGTGACATCAATGAATACACCGGAGAAGAGTTCCCAATCGCTGAATGTGCCAAAGGGACAGGTCATTTGACACACGTATCAAATGACCTGTCCCTTTGGCACACACTCGCAGGGCTGGGGGTTTATAAACTATTCATGTCTATTAAACCAAAAAGAAGCTGTTCATATTAGAACATCAGTGGAGACGCACAGAATGTGGCAACACAGCTTGCGAGGTACATCACATTGAACCAATCCAGTCAACATCCAGGGATCATCCACATGTGTGCGGTGAGTAGTTTTCGAATGGCGCAACGTGGCCTGTTGATACGAACCTTCCAGCTGGAGAAAGCTGTAATTGTCATTGCAGACTTGAGATAGTAATAAAAAACGGGAGCTGTACAACGGATGACGGTGCTAGACGTGTTTATCAGCATGAAAAAGGCTGGAAAGCAGATAGCTTAGTTGATGCTGTTAAGCACCTCATACCAAACGTTGTTTATGAGCAAAAAGGAAACTTCTGCAAATCATACTACAAGAGTAACGATACGCTGTTAATGATAGTAGCTGATGAAAGCTATGGGTACTTTAGAATTATGGATAAAACAATTGGTGACTGTGTTAGCATATCTGGTAAGCCGACTGGATTAAAGGTTAAAAGCGATGAATATGAACGTACGACGCATTTTAGAATAAAGGAGTGATCTCATGGGTTTTGACATAAAAGTGCCTGAAGATTCAGACCCTGAGGTTAAACGGCGTATCTATGTCGCTTTGAATCAAGATGGAATTGAAGACTTAAAGAACCTCAATTTCGAGAGTGAAAATATTAAACGAGTAGAAATACCGTATAAAGAGTTTTATATATTCTACCATTCGAGCGTAATGCATGAAGTTAATCAGGAATGCGATCTCTTACTTGATGCATATGAAGAAGATTGGCTTTATGATAGATTCGATCAGCTCATGTCTGTATTAAAGCCCTACAAAGACGATTTTCCTAATATGTTTCACGCTGCAGAAATGGCATGTGAATTAGAGACGGGATTATCTTTTTGGTTTTAGATGTCTAAAAGAGGTTTGATGATGAAACATGAAAACCTTTCTAATCACCTTGTTGATATTGCTTATGTGATTGCTGGCTTTGTTATCGCGTATTTTTCTCTGAGGCTTTTTATTGGATAAATTTACTTAGTAGCAAAGCCACAATTCCACCTGATGCACCAATGAGCAGTTGGAATATGTGATCTGTGATTGACACAAAGATTCTCACTCTCCAATCTCTAACTGCTGATAATGCAGCGCTCTTGAAGTGGATTGTATAGTCATTGTTGCCGTACTTCTCGACAGTAATGCTGCCACACTCTTCAAGCTCGTCAAGAAACCGTATGAGGGATCATCCCCGCGAGTGCGGGGAGCAGTACTTCACAAGCCATGCTGCTACAGTCTGCACATCTCCATTGTGCATTGGCTAATACAGATACACTCATACGCCGCCGCTCTTTTGAATCGTAAAACGCTTTGTACTTTGGATCAGTGTTGCGCTGTCTGTCTTTGTGCCTAGATTGCTTATACTCATCTACATGCTGTATACATTCATCACAATAACGCTTACCATATGGTATAAGCCATTTGCATGCAGGACACTGATGTTCAAGCATAAGCAGCTCCTTTTGGATATAATAAGCATGTGTAATTAAGGAGACATAATGCAAGACACTAAAGGTGCTCTGCGCGACATACACATAGGACCAATTCATACCAACCAATATAAGCTGGCTGCAGTAATCTGCAGCGTCTTGTCGCTGGTCAGCTTTTTAGCGCCATTCTTTATTTGGGGTGCTATAGGCAAACTCAATATATTCGGATCATTTAATAGCATCGTATGCGTGCTTATTTACTTATTCTTCTTTGCTTTGTCATGGTTCCTAAAGCTATCCGTAGGTATTGCTCTACAAGAAGAAGACAAAGCTACAGGCAAATATATCCCACCAGTTATTTATAAATAGCCGAGTAACACTCAATCTTCCCATAAATGCAAAAACACCCGCTTGGTGGGATCATCCCCGTGTGTGCGGGGAGCAGTTCTTGGTTTCAATCTATATCTTATCATTACGGACAGCGTCGAGATAATCACTACCTCCGATGTAAGCGCTTATATTTTGTCACGAATAACTGTATTATCCCAATCTTTTGTCACTGTATCAGTGCCGGAAAACTTTTCCGAGGAGCTTTCCGAACCTACCCTTAGGGATGTTACCGATGATCTCTCTCTTCCACCAAACAAGCGACGATGCATCAAAACTGCGGTCGTGCTTGATAATATTCTCGACTGCTGGGAACACCATAGACTCAAGCACTTCATCAGACAGGTTCTCGAGTTCTCTGATGCAGGCATCTTTGGCATCACTACTTTGGCTCTTGACCACATAAGAGCAAAGCAGCGCGAGGTCTTCTTCGTTGCGCTTTTTGCCTACTCCTTTCCCGGATGTATCGAACAACTCTTTAAGCAACTGGGAGTAGAGATCACCCAATGGCCCGAATGCGTCTATCGCTGCGAAAAACACTGCTTTGTCGTGCCCTTTCAGCCCCATGATCGCCTCAGCGATGCGCTCGCAATACGCCGAGAGGTCTCGACCATGCAAAGCACACTGTCCGGCCTGCTTCACAGGATTGGCTTGCATCACCTTCCCAATAGCGTCCTCAACATTTTTTCCAGGCCTCTCGAGCAACCTTGCGCAGAAACTGAGCGCCGGCCGCCCTACAAGCGCGTCCACGCCGGTGCACTCCCCATACCGCATGATCTTGGCAACTAGCTCCTCCTCGGAACGCCCGGATCTTTTCAAATCAAAATTATCGGTCGTTACCAGTACTAGCTTGGGAACAAAATCGCAAGTGATACCAGAGTCGAGCGTCTTGTTCAAGAGCTGCCGTTGTACTTCTGGATCCACCTTGTTGCGGTGCTGCTCTAGCCACGCTATGTATGCTGATGCTATACGTGGATATGAATCTTTGACAAATTCCTCATCAGACTTAAGTCCTCGTGCAGAAAAGACCTCGTATAACTTAGCTGCTTCCTCGGGCGAATCGATAGAACTAAAGATGCGCTTGACATACTTCTCGGCATAGGACCAGTGGTTGTCGCCGAGTTCTCGAGATGCCCATTCGAGCCATGAGCATACCGTCTCGTGATCTGTCATACGCGCAGACACCACGGCTTCAAGGCAGCTGTTCCACAGGCAACCGATCGCCTCCGCCTCGGCATCAGCGCTGACAGTGCTGTTCTCTAGGTTGCGAGCAGCGTGGATACCAAACTCGAGCGCAATGGCCATGCTGCTAACATAGTCAAACCTGCCATTGCAACGCCCAAAGATCGCACTTGAGACAGCACCGATAGCCTGCGGTGAATGCATCGTGTAAAGGCACATAACATCCGAGCAAAGCGTAGCAAACGCCCCTCCGCTTATAAGGACTTGTGGTGGAACGTTCCTCTTCACGATATAGTCGATCATGGAGAGGACAAGTACGCGGAGCTTGTCAAATGAATTCTCGGCCGCCTTGTAAACAAGCATACGATGCTCATCATCGGAGAGCGAATCGAACACATCGAGGCCTACTTCGGCACACGATGTAACAAGCCCATCAATACGCTGACCGAATTCTTCGGGCGAAACGTTCAGCTCGCGAAGCGATGAGGCGATGACATCGACCACAATCGCGCGAACGGTGACGCGCTCTTTTGGGTCAAGACTGTCCCATTGACGGATAAGATAACCGAGCAAGACCATGTAAACGTTGCTGTCGAGACTCGGAAGCAACGAAAAGCTCTGTACGATATGCCGCGCAACTCTTGCCCTGATCGCGGGCATACCCTGTTTCTCGACACGATTGAGCGCGGTGAAGATCTGCTCTCCGTTCCATGTCTGTACAGGACTCGAAAGAAGCCTGTTGAGTACTGTGACGTCGTTGAAAGCCGTGAGATCGAAACCGAGATCAAAATTCGTATTGGTAAACGACGCGAACGTGGAGAGTGCCCCGGGATTGAGTTGGAATACCTCGTCAACAAAATCTATGAAAAGACTCGAGGGTGGGATCTGCCCGGATTGTTGCGCAACATCAAAAACAGCAAGCGACGACCTCATAAACGGTGCTACGTTGTTCTCGATGGCTTCGCTCGTTGAGATGACGACGTTTTCCATGCCACTACCGGGAACATCTGCATACGTGCTGAAGCAGATACTTTTCGCAAGCTTCAGCGGCAGGCAGTACTCGAGAGCCGCGATCCACCAGATGGCGTTTGCCGGATCATCGATGATGACGAAGCACTTGTTCTCTTCGCGCGCCATGAAAAATTCGTAGAGCATGCTTTCGAAAACCTCAAGCCGCTCGGAGGAGCCCTCTGTAAGCCACAAAGTCACTTTGTCGAAATTCACCTTCCCGGCATGCTCCACATGTACAAGGGGCAGCTTTGCAGGCGGTGTGCTCATATTTACTTCCGCAAATTCCATCTCGGTGCGCAGCACAGAGATACCGTAAAGCTCAGTCGGATAGCAGTTGCATCCTGGATCATCGATTACCAGTGCGTGGTCCAGCACGTTCGAATTCGCGCGGGTGCCCTCACCTGCATAGTCAAACTGGAGCCTCGTGTTGAGGTTGAATACATCGCCTAGATCCTCGACATGCGCATAGCCAAATGCCGGCTTGCCTGTTTCCTTAGGTGTACCGATCACAAGAAGTCTCTGGTATTCCGTCCCGCGCGAAAAACCACGATCGTACAGGGCTTCGTCGCACGAATACACCTGAAATCCCGTACCGCCCGCGTTGATGCCTGTTTTGCATGACGTATAGATAAGCTGGTGAGCGTCCATGCGTCACCTCCTCGGGGCATTTGGTTGCCCCTCTATCATAAGAAGCTTGTTCTCTGCCATAAGCCACAGCAAAGGATCTTCCACACGATGAGGCCGAGGCTTTTTGATCTTCCCCGATGAATCCGGCTCGTTATCGAGACCCAGGCTCGAAACCGTGAAAAACGAGTAGTTCTTATAATCGAGTTCGATGGCCGTCAAGAGGGATTGCTGGTTCCACGTTGCAAGAAGCGAACGGATTTCAGCATTGATGTTTTGGACGTCCGTATCGTCGAGCACACCTTTCTTGCAATGGGGGCTGGTTTGACTGATAACGAGACCATCTGGTATGATGGATTGTATGGCATCGAACTTTGAGAACGAGATGGCGACGGGGATCTCAATGCGAGAGTGGCCGATACTTTGCTTGATAAGCGACGTTATGTTCGAAAGCACCACATCGGGAGATGCTAATCCGCTGTCGCCCGTACCGGTACTCGTTGATTTGTGGCCGAGATGGGCTTCCACCTGCTCGAGAACCTCGGGGATCTGGAGCGGATCAAGTAGGAAGATGATGCCTTTGGAGTGCGCGATATATCTTGCTGCCGTGGCCGTCAAGCTCGCATCCTCGAAATCCTCACCAGCGCCATCGAAAAACGCGAGTGTGAAATCGTCCAGCCTGCCAAACTTGTTGTTGACGTATGCGAACCGGTAAACAAGCGGCGTCTTGTCTTGGTCGTCACCACTGCGCATTCGTTGGTGCCTCATCGTCTGGCCTAAAATCTCACCGTCCTTGTACAGCTTGTCATACTTGGTTTTGTTATACAGTTCCTGGGCGTTGTACAGACCGCTCATATCGACAAAACCCTGCATCGAGGCACCAAGGCTCGGGGCAATACGCTTTTGGAGTTCGTTGATAAGGACGCCGATGTACAAGCTCTTGCCTGAGCTTCGCGTACCGATAATCGAGATGATGTTATTGTCCCCGGTGAGTGTTGTATCGGGAAGCGTGCTGTGGCATCGGGGACAGACCTTGATAGCAGGATGGCCGCATTCCTTACACGTAACGGATTTGTTGATGAACGACGACAATCCGCGTCTGGCGTCCATGAAGACATGCCCGCTGCGAACCGTCGGCACACCGAGATATGCCGCGTACACGGGATCTTCTTCGTTATACGCCGGGCACCACCCGTTGATGCATCTGTACACCACCTCGTTGGCTCTAACCTGGTCAAAGCAGAACGGGCAAACGAAAGACAATTTGGGAATACGAAAAGCCATCTTCCCGAGCCTCCTCTAACTGATCTTCGCAGACGAACCTGACTTGAGCTTATAGGCACCAAACCCGTCATCAACAGGCACGGCCTTTATATAAACGTTTTTAGTCTTCGGGAGCGTGCCACGCAGCTCGATCATGCAGATACCGTTTATCTCTTGCTCGGGTATCCTCATGGCCTCGATCCCGTCTCCCGAAAACACCGGAACCATTCCTATCCCATAGATGATCGATGTCTCAGGCAACAAGAATACAGGTACCGTCGAGCTAAACGTGATCGTAACCGTAGACGAGAAGAAGCTGCGCTTCACATTGATCGAATAATAGATAGTGTCTTTTTGCTTGGTGCTAAACATCTGCTCGGTGGGATCGGAATAGGAAGGCTCTGCGAAGCTGCCGTAGATAGCTGCAACCGAGATGTAGTAATCACAGTTATCCTTGGCAGGGAGTTCAAGCACACCGGTTTTATCGAATAAGCTACGCACGAACTGTTTGCGCACCTGCCCACCGTCGTGACTAATTTCGTCGATGCCATGCGCGAAGCGGTCGTTTCTCGCAATCACAAGAAAACCGATCGCCGTAGGAGGCGCATCGAGACGAATGCTGAGCTTGTCATTCACAATCGAGATGCCGCGGATCCGCACCTCCTCGTCGCTATTGCAACGAACATTGTTACCGATGATGCCCGTTGAACCGTATCGGACGACAGCAAAGACATATACAGCTTCCGACGCCGTGTGCACCATCGTCGCCTTGCCCAATTTTCGATCTATCAACGTTACTGGCCAAGAAAAGCTCGCAAGTTCACTCATGGCACATGCGGTACCTGTTTCGGGAATCTGCGACCTGTTCTGGGCGCAATGAAACTCTATCCTAAGACCCGGCTTCTCGTTCCAAGCAAGATTGAACCGCGTCTTGTCACAGGCGTCGCGCGTGATGTGGAGATCGTCGATGGCGTCGGCCGTATCCACGGGCGTCGCGCTTACCGAAACACCCTTAGTTACCTGTCGTTTGCCCGTGATGTTGTAGACCACCTTGACCGTGTAGGTGTACGTGCGGCCGTTTGTAAGACCTGTGTGTGTATAGCCATTGCTCGTCGTGCAGGCAATCTTTCCACCTCCGGGTCCCTCGAGCCATACCTCTGCTTCAGATCCTGACTCTAAGGCATGCCAGCCAAGACTGACGGCACCTGCGGAGGGAACAGCCTTCAAGCCCTGCACCTCTGTCAGGATGAGTACGGAGTTTTGCACTTGAACGCCAGTCGAAACAGTATCGTACCTGTCGACGAACACCGCGTAGAAGTATTCGTGCCCTGCTCTAATACTCTCATCGACGGCGTGGAGCTGTACCGTCCGCGCGATCTCCGCGCCATCGTTGGAATCGATGGGCGGCTGCCCCTCTTTTCGCACCACGAGGTAGCTTATGCTCCCCTTCGCAGGCGAACCGTCCCAGCTAATGCGGGCTTTTCGCTCCTTGGAATCAACCACAAGCGACACCGTTGGCACCGGCTCCGGCTTATGCGATTGTATGTATCTCATGGCCTCGCTGCAATCGGCGCTCGCATCGAGCGCCTCACAGTAATAGCCAATCCTCTCTGCCTCGTTCACTGACAATCTGGCTTTGGCAAGCGCCGTGTCGGCAGCAGCCATACCCGTGCGGATAAGTGTCTCTTCTGAGAGTGTGAAACCGGGATACTGTTTACGTACGTTTTCAAACAGCGACTTAGCCTCGTAGAAACGCTTCTTCCCAATGGCATCCCTTAGCTTTGTGACATGCGCCCCTATCTTCGACTCAAGATCCGTAAGGCAATTCTCGGCTGCAGTGATCTGCGGCAAGCTCGGCCAAGCAGACTTAGCGGATGCAAGCTGGCTGCGCGCTGCCATGAAGTCGAACACGCCAATGAGCTTCTGCGCCTCATTACAATAATCTGCGGCCTTATCGATATTAATTCCGATAGGCGCCCCGCATGCACAGTAGTTCTGCGAGGTCGCAACCGACTTCTTACACGAGGGACACGTCACGGAGAGCTCGATGCCACAGATGCCGCACCGCGTACTACTAGGTTTGTTCACATGGCCAAAACGGCAGAAAACGGCTGATTCCGAAGCATTCGAAACAGCTATCTTCTTTGCAATGCAGAAACCTTTGATGATGAGCTTCGCCTGTGACTTGTCTGAAATTGCTCCCGCAACTGAGGCGACCGCTTTCGCAAACGACAAATCGTCGATCGAGTTGCCTTTGAGATCCGCCTCATCCTTTGCTGTTTCAAGCGCAGTCGTCACAGCAAGATAGGTGAGGTATTCGTCGTACTCTGCGCGCGTCGCATAGTTTGCAAATACACTCACGGCAATGTTATAGATATTTTCGGCATCAGTCTTCTCCTGATTGTGGAGAATAGCCCTCGTATCGCGGATCGCTTTTATCTCGCGGAGGATCACTGATGATTGCTCTTTTTTTGCTGCAGTACCTTTATCTGGAAAAGCATGCTGGTACAGGTCGGTCGCGCCAAACGTCTGGAGCGCCTTGAGGCCGTCGAACTTGGCCCATCGTGTCTTCTTCGAGAATGGTTCGTAGGCTTTTTTCGCCTCCTCATCCCCGATAATCCCTCCGCCCCCATCGACAACGGTGTATCCGAGGGCTTTCGCTCTCACAACAATCTTCTCAGGCGGATACTCCCAATCGCGAATGCCGGACACGGTATCTTTCCGAACGTTCCTTTGGATGAGCTTGTGCACGTCGGTCTCGAGTCTTTGCCTGGAAATCTCCGTCCCCGTGCCACCCAAAGTGCGAATATAACCGTCGAGCAGGCTGTATACAAGCGCCTGTGCTTCGCTTTCTTGCTCAGAGAGATGTGCTTCATCGAACAGATCACCCTCAATAGCGTCGACGTGTTCGCTTAAATACTTGAAGTACGCGCCGTTCATAGGGTCGGCGCCTTTTGTTGACCACTCGATCTTCTTTTGGGCAATCGCAGCTTTGAGAACGTTTTGATCGCGCGGGGCTGGATCGAAGTCGAGTCCCAAGGCGAGCAGCCAATTATATGCCATCTAAACCCCTTCTCACAATCTTGAAACCCCGCACATCTACGATGTCTTTGACTGAATGCGTCCTCTGTAGCCGTCGGCAAGGTTCATCTAAACACCGGTATGGAACAACAAACCGATTTATTTTCCTTTGAGCGTAAGCCCGCCGCCTGTCGTCATAGTGCGCCCGATTGTTGAGAACGTCTCGCGCAAACTCGAGAGATCGATAAGCGCTGAGTAATCGTCGCTCGAGGCGATCTGCGAAAGAAAGTATCTATCTGCTGAGCCGAATCCGATGGCAATTATCTCCGCGCCTCCGTTAATGGCCGCCTTTGCACTCCTGATAGCCTCGTTTTGCGCAAACCATTCTCCATCAGTCAATACGATAAGGCAATCGTGGTAATCACACTCTCGCTTCTTTTTGAAAAAGAAGAAGTCAGCAATCGATTGTTTACCTATAACTCCCCTGCGCCATTCTTCGATTGGATTGGCTGATGTGCCGTATCCGACGTCACCGTTATCCGATATCGTCTTACCGAGCGACTTGAGCCTGCGAAAATCATCTGTTGGTTCCGCAATGATCTTACACTCATCCGCAAATACCATAATGCCGACTTGGCTCTCTGTTTCCTCAACGCTTTTAAGGAAATCAACAAGGGCACTGCGTGCCTCTCTTATGGGATTACCCGACATGCTGCCGCTCACATCTATCGCGACCATGAAACGATACGCCTCGGTTACCTCGACTTCCAACGCCTCAGGAGCTCTGTCGAAGCGGCTTAGATCACTTTCGACCTGATCTTTGCGTACCACAAGGTCGCGATTGAAAAACGGCTGTTTCGCCGTTACCTCGATCGTGGCATTCTCGGTATAGGCATATGTGACTTCAACGATTGAATCTCCCTGCCCTTCGCGCTCGATGCCTTCGACCACGTACTTTGCGTACACTGTATTGTTGAGTACGCGCTGGTTGCTTCCCTGGAGCACATAAGCTTCGAGGATGCCGCCTGTCTTTGGCACACGCAGCTTATACGAACGCGTCATACGCGCAGGGATTGGTGTGTGTTTGGGGATGATGATCGAGTTCACATAACGCGAACGGTCATCGCTCTCAGCGATCATCCCCATGGCGTGGGCGATAGAGTCCGAGAGTTTGCGCGCGCCCATGAGCGTCAGCTTGGGTGCGGAGGAACCTCCCCCAAGCGTTTTTTTGGACTGAACAATCATATTTGCATGGATGGCCGCCCCAAGAGCAACCGCCTCATCAGCATTGATGCCTGAAAGCGGCTCCTTACCTGTGGCGTTGCGCAGATAGGAGCGCACACAGGGCATGCGCGTCGAGCCGCCCACGAGCAACGAGCCGTCGATATTGTACCAGGAAAGCCCAAGCTCCTCGAGCAGATGCTCGATTACTGAGGTAGATTTGCGCAACAGATGCTCCGTTGCGGCCTCGAAATCATTTCTTGTTATAGACACGCTGGCCGTGTAACCGCCTGCTGATAGTTTGAGTTTGATCTCATTACGGGTGCTGAGCTGCCGTTTCGCGTTCTCTGCCTGCACAATGAGGGCGTTCATTTCGCTGAGCGTCGGATTGATCTCCTCGTATTCGATGCCGAGTTCATCGCACATAGCCCGCAGCAAGTGTCGCGCAAGGGCATCGTCCCAGTCTTTACCGCCAAGCTGATGGTCTCCGTCGCACCCTAAAACCTTGACTTCGTCTTCAGTTATCCGAGCGATCGTAACATCGAATGTACCACCACCCAGATCATAGATCATGATGGTCTTGCCGTTGGCGTTCGAACCATTGAGACCGTAGGCATACGCAGCAGCCGATGGCTCACTCAAAAGGCCGAGCACCTTGAGGCCCGCGCGCTCTCCCACCTCGATAGTTGCCTGACGCTCGCGCGCAGCGAAATAGGCGGGAACAGTGATGACTGCCTCCGTGATAGGCTGTCCAATACTTTCAGATGCCTCGGCAACCAGTTTGCGCAGGAATATGGAAGAGAGATCTGTAGGCGTATATGTTTTGCCCGCATACACCGCCATGAAAGTCTCGCTGCCCATGCTGCGCTTATAGAACGAAGCGACGTTGGGGTTACCAGATTCCTGCTCGTTCTTGGCATCCTCACCGTGAAGCACCGAGCCGTCAGCCTTAAAGCACAAAACCGAAGGCGTAACAGTATCGCCGAACGAGTTTTTGATCATGCGCGGCATGCCCACGCTGTCAATGTATGCCACGCCACTATAGGTAGTTCCGAGATCGATGCCGACCCTCAGCCCCATTTCTACATTCCTCCTCAGATGGCCATCGTTGTGCAGTAAACCTGACTTGTCAGCCGCACTGTTATGGTTCTTACACAACTTTCATGCTGAGCGCGTTGCTCCTGATCTGCTCTACCTCGGTTGCAGAGAGACATGCTGTTTCGATGATCATCGGGAACTGCTTACCGCTCTTAGGCTCCACAGCAAGAATATGCAAAAGACCGGTGCTGTCAAGAGAGAACGTAACTTCGATGGGAGAGTCTGCAGGCATGCCACAATCGAGGTTGAACGTAGCTGATTGTATGGGATCGCGGCCTTCGATCTCGATGATGCGGTCCTCTTTGTCATTCTCAAATACCTCGACGAGAATGTCTTCCTGGTTATCGCAGTCGGTGTAGAACGTGTCGCTGTACGAGAAGGGACTGCCGTCGTCAGGCATAGGCTGGTTCTTGAGAATGAGGTTAGCAATTTTGGGTTGTTTCTCTACCAGACACCGAATGCCATAGCTTTTGGTGGTCGCAAGGCGTATCTTGATAGGCCTTGCTTCATCCGTCCGCACTGAACCAGGCAGGTTGATGCGGATTTTCTTTTCAGGTTCTACTTGTCCAGTTTTCGAGTACTCGCCTTCGACACCAGCACCGATATTGCTATTGTCATCGTTATCGCCGATCGCGTAATTGGTATTCGTCCCGTTTGCAATGTCCACCATAATACGGAGCGCTTCGTCCTTAGCGATAAGAGCAGCACCTTTGGCGACAGCCTCGTTGGGATCGTTGATCTCTCGCGGCAGTTCGGGGAAGCTTGCTTCGAGGGCCTTCTCCACTTGAGGCATATACGTCGACCCTCCTACCAGAAGGATCTTGCTCACGCTGTACCCTTTTGAGCGCGCATTCTCAAGACAGCTCCTCGTAAGCGAGATGGTCTCGTCGAGCAGATGCGTCGTCAGCGATTCGAACTCGTCGCGCGTAAGCGTTATCTGCGCCGGCATTCCCGCGATGTTGAGGGGCACACGAACTTCGGGTCGTTGCGTCAGCTGCTTTTTTGCCTTCTCAGCTGCATTCTGGAAAATCTGCCCGGCGAATTCATCGTAATCGTCCTCGTAGTCTGTGGTCTCACGGAAAGCGTTCATGAGGTACTGAACGATGGCACCGTCCCAGAGTCTACCGCCAAGGTTATGGTTGCCATCCGAACACACAACCTGGATAGCCGTGCCGCCCTCACTGATGCTCACCGCCGTGACATCGAACGTACCGCCGCCAAGGTCGTACACGAGAACAGTCTGGTCCTCGGTACTCTTGGTACATCCGTAGTACACAGCAGCTGCAACGGGTTCCTGTACGAGAGAGAACACGTTAAGACCAGCGATCCTGCCAGCATCGAGCGTCGCCTGACGCTTGTCGTTGCCAAAATATGCAGGCACCGTGATAACAACGTTCTCGACTGGAAATCCTGTCGTCGCAGCAGCATCCTCGGCAACCTTACGGAGAATGTAAGACGAGATCTCCTCGGGACTTTTCTCGACACCATCAACGATTTTCGCAACTTTTGTATCGCCAATAAGAGTCTTCACAAACTCGACGGTGCGATCGGGCTCGATGACAGCTGTGTCTTTAGCAACCTGGCCTACGGTTACCATGCCACCCTCACCGATGTTGACAACCGAAGGCGTCGTTCGATCACCGTCGAGGTTCGTAGCAACGGCTACATTGCCCGTGCCGTCAATGTACGCGATGCACGAGTAAGTCGTGCCGAGATCGATACCAAATACGGTGCCGTTTGTCTCTTCTGCCATGTTGGTTCCTCTCTGCTAACGGTAATCAGGATCGTATGCCGCGATGGGTCGCGGCCTGGGCGGCAACAGCGTTGACTCCATTTGACTGATGGGAACAGGAGAAATTGCGCTACTGCAGTTCAAGCTGCCTGTTTGAGCAACCTCAAGCGGCTGCCCTGTGGAAACGACTTGCTGGTCGGGGGCTTCATTCGACAGTTGCATCGAAGGCTTTTCGTCTGAAAAACCGGCTAATTCCTCGCTGTACTCGTAAATCTTGACTTTCGCCTGGACGATAGCCTTACCATCCATTACATAGCCATCCGAAGCCACGATGGCAAGCTTCGTGTCGAGTGTGAAATCGCCAGTGGCAACCTTGCCAACTACACGTTCGAAACCAACTGTAAAATCATCCCCCTCTTTGGGAGAATGCAAACCTACACCATAATTGGAAAGCGACGACTCAAGCATGTCGCGATACGTCTCGAGAACACTCACCTTGACAACAGCATCGTCACCATCCTTTGTGCGGGCACGGTTTATTGTGCTACAGATCATGTCGCGATACTCCGAAATTTCGCGAATGAGAGGCAGCGTAATCTTTTTGTACAGGTCGCTTCTACTTTGCTGGATCTCATCGCTGTACTGTTTGAGCATCCTGTCTTCGTAATCGCTGCGCGCGATGCGTAAATTGAACTGCTTCGAAAGCTCCTCGAGCTTGCTCGAAACCACACCGATGGCTGATTTCAGTTCCGAAAATTCCTCGGCGAAATCGAAATGCGACTCATCAAGCGCTGATCCAGCGGCCTCAGCAATATCAACCACCTCCGTCAGTCCCTCTGATTCTTCGAATGCAGGCTCTTCCACTTCGTTGACTTTCCCCGTATCGCTTTCTTCGAAAGGTGATACTGCATCAGCAGTAACCAATGCCGTCAGAACCTGTGTCCCCTGGTAATCAGGGCACATCGGCGCCTCGTCTCTCATCTCTTCCAAGCTTGCGTCCATTCCATCACCTCATATCCAGGATGACTTGTTTACCGACCGTCGTTATCTTTTGTTACACAAGTCCCGACCCACCTAAAACCGCCATAACCGCTGTCGAGCCAAGCTTCTTCGCGAGTGTCTTGTCGGTGTTTCCGATGATCCATCTGATGGGATCCAGAACGCCCACGGGGTTGTACTTGCCAGCTCCACGCGTATGACCAATTGCGCTGCATGCAAAGAAGCGTGCTTTCTTGAAGTTGACGTCAACTGTATTCGTAAAGTTGCCCATACCCTTCGCTATCAGGAACTGTCTACAGAGGGCGTCCTCGACCTCATCTTCTGAAGCTTCCGGGCAGCTTGCTCTCATCGCATCGATCGCAGCCTGACCAAAGAACTCGTCCAGGCCTGGCTCATCGATCTTGTTGATTACAACCGCGATGGGAATGTCGATCTTCTCCGACGACATGAGCACACCGGCATTTTGTATCTTGGCGACGAGCAGGGCGAGAACACGATCGGGATCCTCGTAATCGGTACCGGCTTTATCGGCGCCGCTCAGCCAGTATCCGTACTCGTCATTCAAGTCAGGAATGCTGAACGGATCGATGACAAGGATAACGCCATCCGAATAGCTGTACTGCAGTTGGCGCTCATGCTCCTCATTGCGCATAAACGTCTCACCTGCGATATCAAAGAGATGAAGGAGGCGACGCGGCGAGATATCGGGGCCATCGATGTAGAAGCTCAGAGAGAACGCGCTTGGATCACTGAGAATCGTCGAGATTTCGGTCATCTTAGTCATACCGCTGGCATACTCTTGCTCACTCTCACGGTACATACGTTCCTTCTCGCTGTCATAAAACTCCATCGTGCATCCAGCCGCAGGCAGCGCGTTCTCAATAAGCAGATGAGAGACAGCCGTGATAAATGCGGTCTTGCCAACCGATCGGCTTCCCGTTACAGGTATGCATAGCGGACGGCTCTCTTTGACCAAAAGCATATGTTGGCAGGTGGGGTTAGCGCAGACTTTCTCGAGGTCTTTCCGCGCATATTTCGCACCGGTCACTTTGTTTTTTGTTTTCCAGAAAAATGTACACGGAAGCTTTTGACCACAGTTGCAGGTGTGTTTAACGATACCAAAGACGTTCGGCTCAAGACAGTTGTGGATGCTGCCGCAATTCGGACATTTGAAACCAGGCAACGGCGAGCTGTGATGACACTTGTCGCATACAACGGCAATCTTGTTTCTCGAGAGATAGAGGTGATCAATAAGCTTCGTAATGCCAAAACAGACGTATATGATTCCGATAACTATACTCGCTATAAAGGCATGCAAAACGGCAATGATTGCTGTCAAAAGCGAACCGAAGACATATAGAGCCGCGACCGCACAGATATTGAGGATGGCAAGTGCTATTCTATCTACACCAGTGTTCGTCGCCCATGCGTATTTGAGCTTTGTGATCCGTAACTGGGCCGTGATCTGGTTGAGCGCGAATGCCTCGCGGATCGTCGCTTTGATGTCTTCAAACCCTCTATCGAGAAAGTAGTTCTTCTTCGCGGGTTCGGTGGCGGTGAGCTCATCGAACGCCTCTGTCTTGCGTTTGAAGATCTGCATAACCGCTACCCTGTAATTCCGTTAGCATCAAGAATGTTATGCTTGAAAGCAACAGCATAGTTACGACACGCTAGACCTCCTCCATAAACTACACCACCTGCAGCAATCAAGCCTGCTATATACAACGCAATTGACGCTAAAAAACTGATTACCATAATTGCTATTACACCAAGTATCAAATAGTAAAGACAACCATCATTGCTCATATTACTTCATTCCTATAACAATTATTTTGTTAACATCATCAAAATTTACTGAGTCTTTAGTTCCCAGGTACTTTTTATTAGAAACACCGTCGCTGCTTGATGTCCATTCTACGAAGAAGCACTTCATTATTTATAGC